>JAIKXQ010000044.1 GCA_024684035.1 Eubacterium sp.
AAAACCCGCCGCGGAGTGTCAGTCGCAGAATTTCATTCTGCTTCCCACACCCCTCGGCGGGTTCAGATTGTTCTACGCGTGCGGTTGTCATCCAACCGCAGCGGTCACGTATTTCTTACTTCTTCTGAAATGTAACGCTTGGATACTTGGCAATCAGCAGATCGTTCTCATATACGTTGATGACGCCCTCTTCTCCGGATGTACTCTCAATCGGTGTGCTGTATGCGCCGCCGGACCAGGGATTATCTCCCTCGTAAATCACAGATACAAGATCTCCCTGTACAAGCTCAAGCTTGACAGTTCCACCCTGATATCCCTGAGGCTGAGACAGCGGACTGTAACAGATATAGCCATCTCCGGCGGATGATCCGTCACCGGTTCCGTTAATGGTGATGGTAATCGTGTCACCTTTCTTAACGGTCTGACCTGCTCCGGGATCCATGGCAATGACTGCTCCGTTCTCGTAATTTGCATCGTTTCCTGTCTGAACGGAATAGTTCAGTCCCTGGGTCTCAAGGATCGACTTCGCCTCGTCCGAGGATTTACCGATCAGATCCTGAAGGATGACATCGTCATTCTCTTCACCTTTGCTCACATACAGGACAACCGTCTCACCGGTGGCTACGGAAGTACCCTCTCCCGGCTCGATGGAAATGACTGTGCCTTCCGGAACCTCCGTATTGTACTGTTCCTGTACGGAAGTAACCAGGCCGATATTCTGAAGTGTTGCCTCCGCGTCAGCTCTGCTCATTCCCACAATTCCGGACGGAATCGTGATATTCGCCTGTCCTCCGCTGACAACGACATTGATGGTCGTTCCCTTCTCTACTCTGGAGCCCACATCGGGATCCTGAGAAATGATCTGTCCCTCCGGATACTGATCCGAAGCTTCTACCGATGTCTGCTTCACACCAATGCCCTTATCATTGGCAATCTTTGTGGCTTCTTCGATGGTCTTGCCTCTCAGATCCGGAACTTCAATCGTGTTCTCGGAAGTCGCCGAAGTAGACTTTGAGGAAGATGCGGCATTTGCCGATTTTCCGAAGTGGAAAAGTCCGGCCATATTTCCGATTACCACAATCAGAATGAGGATGATAATCGCACCGACAATGAAACCTCCGATGGTCACTGCCTTCTCAAGGCCTGTGCTCTCCTCTTCGTCATCATCGTCCTCTTCGTCATCATAATCTCTGCGTCGCTCACGCTCCCGTTCACGCTGATACTCCTCCTCGTGACGGCGCTCATCCGCAGCCCGTCTCTCCTTCATCTCCATGCCGCGACGAATCTCACTCATCTCACGGTCAGACATATTTGCGGTCTCCGCATGGGAAGCCAGAGGCGAAATCGCAACAAAATTTCCCTGAGGATCAATCAGGGATTTCTTCAAGTCGTCGATGAGCTCACCGACATTCTGATATCTTCTGTCCGGGTTTTTCTGTGTACATTTGAGAATAACCTGTTCAAGGGAATATGGAAGATCCGGTGTGTAGATCGACGGAGGAACAATTTCTTCCTGCAGATGCTTGATTGCGATCGATACAGTTGTATCTCCGTCGAAGGGCACACGGCCGGTGACCATCTCGTACATGGTAATACCGAGTGAATAGATATCACTCTTGGCATCAGAAATTCCGCCGCGCACCTGCTCCGGTGAGCTGTAATGGACAGACCCCATTACATTAGCGGTAATTGTATTGGAATTGATTGCTTTTGCAATACCGAAGTCAGAAAGCTTAACCTTTCCGTCCGTCGAAATAATGATATTCTGCGGTTTCACGTCTCTGTGGACGATGCCGCAGTTATGGGCAGCCTCCAGTCCGAGAGAAACCTGAATGGCAATGCTGGTAGCCTCTTTGACACTGAGTTTTCCCTTTTTGCCGATATAATTCTTCAGCGTAATGCCTTCGATCAGTTCCATGACTATAAAGTACAGTCCGCGATCCTCGCCAACATCGTAGACATTGACTACATTCGGATGTGAGAGCTTGGCTGCCGCCTGCGCCTCCTTCTGGAACTTTTGCACAAAACTCGTGTCCTCACGGAACTCAGCTTTCATGACCTTGACAGCCACCAGACGATTCAGCTTGCGATCCTGTGCTTTGTACACATCCGCCATTCCGCCCGCTCCGATTCTGGACATGATCTCGTAGCGCTCGCTTAAAATAACTCCTTCTTTTAACATCCTTCCACCTCGCTCGTGCAGGTCAGAAGTCGATCACAATGACGGCAATATTGTCCCTGCCGCCGTTGGCGTTCGCTTCGTCCACCAGTACCTGCGCTTTGTCCTCTGTGTCCTCACCCTTCAATATTTCATATATACGATCATCCCCGACCATATTGCTGAGTCCGTCCGAACACATCAATATCTGGTCTCCGGTCTCCGGTTTCATATCGAAAAAATCAATCTTGATTGTCTCGCTGGTACCAACCGCTCTCGTGATAATATTCTTATCCGGATGGTTGCGACCTTCCTCCGGCGTCAGCTCCCCTAACCGTACCATCTCTGCAATCAGGGAATGATCCTGTGTAACCTGTGTCATTTCAGATGCGGCCAGATATAATCTGGAATCACCGACATTGGCTATGTAAGCATATCCTCCGACAATCGTGCAGACCACCATTGTCGTTCCCATTCCGGCCATGGACGGATCACTGCGGGACTGGTTGTAAACCTCACGGTTCGCCGCCTCGATCGCATTCCTCATAATCTTCACCGGATTAAAGTTCTTATCTTTGCGAATGGATTCTACAAGAACCGACACCCCGTAGCGCGATGCAAAATCACCTGCGTTATGTCCGCCCATTCCGTCTGCAACAACAAAGAGATTCGGCAGGTTGCCGACCGCTCCCTCTGAAGTATAGATAAAATCCTGGTTCATATGTCTCTTCTGTCCGACGTCGGTTGCAGAAAATACCCTCATGTTTCAATCTCCCGGCTATCACCCAGATAGCTCTTTCGTAATTGGCCGCAGGCCCCGTTTATATCCGAGCCCATTTCCCTTCTTATAGTAACATTTATGCCAAAATTTTCAAGTTTATTTTGAAATGCAAGAACCGCTGTTCGATTCGGCCGGATAAAGCTCCTCTCCCTCACAGGGTTCACCGGTATCAGGTTCACATGGCAGTTCAGATGTGCCAGCAGACGGGCAAGTTCGGCCGCATCTTCGTCCGAATCATTCTGTCCTCCGGTGAGGGCGTATTCAAAGGTGAGCCGTCTTCCTGTTTTGTCGAAATAGTACCGGCAGGCATCCATGATCTCCGCTATGGAATACCTGTTTGCAATGGGCATAAGTTTTTTTCTCTTCTCATCCGTGGGCGCATGGAGGGAAATCGCCAGAGTTACGGACAGTTCCTCCTCTGCCAGTCTTCGGATATTCGGCACAATGCCGCAGGTGGAGATGGTGATATTCCTCTGACTGAGATTCAGTCCCTTTTCGTGACTCACCAGCTGCACAAAGCGAACCACATTTTCGTAATTCTCCAGTGGTTCCCCGCTTCCCATGATCACAATGTTTGACACTCTTTCTCCGGTCACCCGCTGAATCTGATATACCTGTTCCAGCATCTCCGATGCAGTCAGCGACCGCACCAGCCCGCCAAGCGTGGAGGCACAGAACCGGCAGCCCATACGGCAGCCAACCTGCGAAGAAATACAGACGGAATTGCCGTGATGATACTTCATCCACACACTCTCGATCACATTGTGATCGGGAAGAGCGAAGAGATATTTTCTTGTTCCGTCCACCTTTGAAACCTCTTCCCTGACAACCTGCAGGGTTGTGAGAGGATAGCTGTCCGCAAGCTTCTCTCTGAGCACTTTCGAGAGATTTGTCATCTCCTCATACTTCTCCACACGTTTGTCGTGGATCCATTCAAAAACCTGTCCGGCCCGGAAGGGCTTTTCTCCCATCTGTGCCAGTGCTTCCTTCAGTTCCCCGGGAAGCATGGATTTGATGTCTGTATCTTCTCTCATATATCCCTTCCATCCTCTTCTGTCTTCTTCCGGAATCTCGCATAGAAAAATCCGTCACAGGGATCTTCTCCCGGAAGCAACTGCCGGCTCTCCTCCAGCGAAAAACCTCCACGGCCAAGGATCCAGTCGACGTTGTCCTCATTCTCCTCTCTGCCGATGGTGCAGGTGCTGAAGAGAAGAACCCCTCCCGGTTTTACATAGGTCATGGCATTGGAAAGAATTTTTCTCTGCAGATCCACAAGGCTCTTCTGGTTCTCAGCATCAGCCCGGTATTTGATGTCCGGTTTCTTTCCGATGACACCGTAGCCGGAGCAGGGAACATCTGCGATGACCACATCCATCTCTCCGACACTCCTGTCATCCGGAACCGTGGCGTCATACTCCTGTACTTCCACATTTGAGAGACCAAGCCGCTCCACATTCTCCCGGATTCTTTCCGTCTTGTACTCCGTCAGATCTCTGGATACCACAAGGCCGTCAGGGCCGGTCAGGTCGGCCGCCAGCATCGTCTTGCCACCCGGAGCCGCGCAGAGATCGAGAACTCTGTCACCGGCCCGAATGCCGGCAGCCCGGACAGACAGCTGTGAGCTCGCGTCCTGCACCAGGATTTTTCCTTCTATAAAACAACACAGCCTCGACAGATCACCGCCGCCCTCCAGATCATAGGCATGTTCCGTCAGGGGATTTTTCGTCACCGAGACGCCGGCTTCTTTCAGTTCTCCAAGTACCGCCTCTTCGTCTTTGCGGACGCGAACGGTGATATGATTTTTCTCAAGAAAGGCTTTGCAGATTTGCTCCGCGCGGTCCATACCGTAGGCGTCGATCCACTTCTGTCCGAGATAAGCCGGCATGGAATAGACCACTTCCAAATAGGAAGCTCCGCTGCTTCTCTCCGGAAACTTCACCTTCTCCGGCTCGCGGACGATACTCCGGAGGACTCCGTTGACAAAGCCCTTTAAGCCCGAAAACCCTCTCCGGACCGCGAGTCGCACCGCCTCATTGACAGCCGCGGAATCCGGAACGGAATCCATGTAGCGAAGCTGATAGACGGCCACCCTTAAGATCTCCCGGATCATGGGTTTCATCCTGGTTGTCTTCGTCTTTGAATAACTGTTGATGATATAGTCCAGCTGCAGACGGTACTCCAGGGTTCCCTCTGTCAGGCGCACATAGAAGGCCCGGTCTCTGTCCGGAAGCCAGGCATACTGATCCAACACATCCCTGATAAGCAAATGACTCTGCCTGTTCTCCTTCTGGATGGCAAGCAGAGTCTCCACAGCCAGTTCTCTCACGTTCACACGATCAGTCACGATCTCTTCCTCCTGCAAGAATAACCATTCTCAGTAAGTAAAGCAGAGAACTGCATACCGCGGCCACATAGGTCATTGCTGCGGCAGTCAGAACCTTTCTGGCTCCTCCCACTTCCCGACTGTCCATCAGACCTAAGGCCGACAGTTTCCGCAGTGCTCTGTGTGAAGCATTGAACTCCACAGGAAGAGTCACCACCTGAAAGAGCAGGGCGAAGCAGAAGAGCAGAATGCCCACCTTACACAGAATACCGGAAGAAAAAATCAGTCCGGCCACAAAGAGCGGCCAGGAAAAACCGGAACCGAAATTCGCCAGCGGTACCAGGGTACTGCGGACAGAGAGGGGCGCATAATTCTTCGCATGCTGAATCGCGTGTCCGCACTCATGGGCAGCAACTCCAAGCGCTGCCAGAGAATTGCTCCGGTACACGGATTCAGAGAGATTTACGGTCTTGCTCCTGGGATCATAGTGATCCGTCAGAGAACCTGCCACCGGCCGGATCTGCACATCGTAGATTCCCTCACTCTCCAGAATTCTTCTCGCCACGTCCGCGCCGGTAAGACCGGAGGCGCTGCGGATGCGGCTGTACTTCGCAAAGGTGCTCTTCATAAATACCTGCACCAGCATCGAGAGTACGAATGCCGCAATAATCAGAAGATACGTCCAGTCAAACCCGAAATAATAGGGGTTGTAGCCGTAACCATACATTTCACCATCTCCTCCTGTATACATCAATCGAAGCGCGCAGAATCGCACCGGGAAGCAGCGCATCCACGCTCAAACGTCACGCAAGGCCTCTGCACTCCCGACCCGCACGGAACCTTCTACGCTCCCAAAACCGTTCCCGCAGGAATCCCGTGTCCCCGAAGGAAATCGCCTGCCGCCATTCTCTTCTTGCCTTCCAGCTGGAGCTCGGTGATCCGGAGAACACCGTCGCCGGTCTGCACATCGAGACCTTCTGCCCCTGCCGCCAGAACACAGCCCGGCGCTTTTTCCTGTCCGGCATTTTCAGTTACAACCTGACTCTTCCAGATCTTCAGCCCCTTGCCATTCAGAGATGTAAAGGCGCTGGGCCACGGGTTCAGTCCACGGACAAGCCTCTCAATGGCCGCCGCGCTGCTGTTCCAGTCGATGCGACCGTCATTTTTCGTAATCATTCTCGCATAGGGCGTTGTGCTCTCCGCAGGCTGAGGCTCCGGATGAATATCCCCATGCTCAACCTTGACAAGAGTTTCCACCAGAAGCTTCGCTCCGGCCTCAGCCAGACGGTCGAAAAGACTTCCTCCGGTTTCCTCCGCATCAAGAGTCAACTCTGTCTTCGCGATCATATCTCCGGTATCCAGTCCCTCGTTCATCTGCATAATTGTGACGCCGGATTTCTCCTCGCCGTCAATGACTGCCCACTGAATGGGAGCCGCTCCCCTGTATTTGGGAAGAAGGGACGCGTGTACATTCAGACAGCCGTATTTCGGCAGTTCAAGAACTTCCTTCGGAATGATCTGACCGTAGGCTGCAACGACAATCACCTCCGGTGCCAGTTCCTTCAGGGTTTCGAAAAACTCCGGGTTGTTTCTTACCTTTGCCGGCTGATAAACCGGAAGGTTGTGCGCAAGAGCACAGGCCTTGACAGCCGTCGGTTTTAATTCCTGTTTTCTTCCCACCGGCTTGTCCTGCTGTGTCACAACGCCGGCCACCTCATGTCCGGCCGCAAGAATCGCCTCCAGCGTACCGACCGCGAAGTCCGGTGTTCCCATATAGACTACTCTCATTCTTCCGACAGCTCCTCTCCAAACTCATCAAAGATCTCCTCGAGGTCCTCCGCCGGTTCTCCCACATGGCGAAGTCGTCCCTGTACGTGGCAGGTATAAAGAACGCCGTCGAGGTGCTCGAACTCGTGGCAGCAGGCTCTTGCGAGAAGACCGGTGGCCTCAAGTTCAAAGGGCTCCATATTGATATCGAAAGCTTTCACTTTGACATAATCCGGTCGTGTCACCGTTCCGGTCATTCCCGGAATACTCAGACAACCTTCATCTCCGGTCTGTTCTCCACTCATCTCAATGATTTCCGGATTTACAAATACATAGGGATGCTCGCCGTCCACATCAATGACGGCGATTCTGCGGAGTACGCCGACCTGCGGAGCTGCCAGACCGACACCACAGGCATCATACATGGTGTCAAACATGTCCTTCACAAGAATCTTCATACGAAGAGACATTTTTGCAACCGGCTTGCACACCTTCTCAAGTACCGGATCTCCCTCTGTTCTTATTGTTCTGATTGCCATTTTTTACTTCCTCCTGCTTCTGTCACGCATTGAGATCATACTGAAACAACATGCGGTTGAAACCTTCGTTTGCCTCTATATACTTCTCGGCGTATCTTCTGATTAGAATTATATTCTTCCTGTCACTGTCCTTGATGTACAGGACTCTTCTGTAATTATCCCGGATCTTCGTCACCGACTCCGGAGCCGGCCCGATCATCACGGTGCTCTCTTTCTCAAATCTCTTGAGAAAAAGCTTCAGCTGTTTCATGGCGAAATCCAGTTTTTCCTCGTCCATTCCGGAGCCGTGGATTGCCAGCATGTCCTCCGCCGGAGGATAGCCCATCATCTCCCTGGCCAGGATCTCTTCTTCATAAAAATCGGCGTAATCCTGCCTTGCCGCAGACTGGATGCTGTAGTGATCCGGATGGTAGGTCTGGATCACGGCTTCGCCGGCTTTCGCTCCCCGTCCGGCCCGGCCTACCGCCTGCACCAGAAGCTGATAGGTATGCTCTGCAGCCCGGTAGTCACTGGCAAAAAGAGACAGATCCGCCGCCAGCACACCCACGAGTGTGACCAGAGGAAAATCATGGCCTTTCACGATCATCTGTGTACCCACCAGCAGATCCGCTTCGTGAGCCGCAAAACACTCCAGAATCTTTCCGAAGCCATCCTTTTGTCTGGTCGTGTCCGCGTCCATGCGAAGGATTCTCGCCTCCGGAAAAAATCTCTGCAGTTCAGCCACGACTTTTTCCGTGCCGGCCCGGAACCCGCTGATGTACGGAGAACCGCAGGACGGACACCTGTCAAGCTGCTGCCGCTCGTAGCCGCAGTAGTGACAGACCATCTTTCCGTTGTTGTGAAACGTCAAAGAAACGTCACAGTGCGGACACTTCATGACATTTCCACAGGATCTGCAGGAAATAAAGCCGGAAAAACCTCTTCTATTTAAAAAGAGAATTGCCTGTTCCTTCTTCTCCAGCCGGTCCGCGATCCTGTCGCAGAGTTCCCGGCTCAAAATGGAGCGGTTTCCCTGCCGAAGTTCTTCGCGCATATCCACGATCGAAACTTCAGGGAGCAGGGCACCGCCATACCTCTCTTCCAGAAGAAACCTTGCGTACTCTCCCTTTTCACACCGGTAGTTACTGTCAACGGATGGGGTCGCCGATCCCATGACAACATGGGCGTTTTCCATTCTTGCCCGCTCAAGAGCCGTCTCTCTGGCATCGTAACGGGGCGCAGTCTCGCTCCGGTAGGAATTCTCCTGCTCCTCATCGATAATAATCAGCCCCAGGTTCGGGAAGGGAGAAAAAAGAGCGGATCTGGGACCGATCACAATATCCGCGCTCCCGTTTTTGATTTTTTCAAACTGATCAAAGCGCTCTCCCCTGCTCATCTTCGAGTGCAGAACCGTGACGCGCCCGCCGAATCTGCCGCGAAAGCGACGCACCGTCTGCCAGGAGAGAGAGATCTCCGGAATCAGGACGATCACCTGTTTTCCCTCCTGCAGCGTCCTCTCGATCAGCTCCATATAGACCTGCGTCTTTCCGCTGCCGGTGACTCCCATAAGGAGGCAGGGACGATCCGAAGTTCTCCACTCTTCGCAGATTCCCTCCACAGCCCGTCTCTGTTCATCCGTCAGGCCACGGTTCTCCTGTGGCTTCGTCTCCGAAGTAAGATCTCTGGGATCCCGCTGTACCTCCAGGGAAACCAACCGGATGATCCCGCTCTTCTCCATCCCTTTGATGGTCTCGCCGGAAACCTTTAATGTGCCTACCGCAACGGCGCGATCCACCTCTCCGTTTTCCAGCAGGGCGTGGATCAGCCGTTCCTTCGCGACATAATGTCTTCTCCGGTATTCAGAGCGCAGTTCCTCCGCCCGCTCCCGTGTCACGTTCAGCACAATGCGGATTCTCTCCTGACGCTTCTCCTTGTCCCGGACAGGGAGCACCGTCTTCAGCGCGTTGTTCAGACTGGATCCGTAGGTCATCTTCATCCAGAGAGCAAGGCGGATCAGTTTCGACTCAATGGACACCCGGCCTTCCATCACTTCCCGGATCGGCTTGATCCTCTCCGGGTCGATCTTCGGTTTATCGCTCAGATCCAGGACGTAGCCCTCCACCAGTCTGCCACCGCCCCCGAAGGGCACCTTTACCGGACTGCCCGCCCCAATGCGGTCCGCGAGTTCTGCCGGTATGGAATACTGAAAGGATTTGTCCAGACTGGCCTGCGTAATATCCACGATTACATCAGCATATCTGTTGCTCATTCGCCATCAGCTTTCTATAAACATTTATCTTGTCATTCATGCGTTGAGAGCGGCTTTTTTTCTGTCTTCTTCGAGGATCTCCGCAATCAGCACTCTCTCATCCATGGGGTACTTCTTGTCTTTGATGATCTGGTAGTCCTCATGACCTTTTCCGGCGAGAACGATAATATCGCCGGGTTCTCCGTTGTGAATCGCCCAGGCAATGGCCTCTTTGCGATCAGCGATTGTCGTGTAGTGACCATCGGTCTTTTTGATTCCTGTCACAATATCATCGATGATGGCCTGAGGTTCCTCGAATCTCGGGTTATCCGAAGTGATGATGGTGAAATCGGCCATTTTTCCGGATACTTCACCCATGGAGAATCTTCTCTCTCTGTCTCTGTTTCCGCCGCAGCCAAAAAGGCATACCAGTCTCGCCGGGTGATACTCCCGAAGGGTGGAGAGAAGACTCTCCAGCGCCATGGCATTGTGGGCGTAGTCGATCATCAGTGTGAACTTGTCCGACACCTTGACCATCTCCACGCGGCCTTTCACCCTCGCCTGCGGAAGAGCTTTCATGATTTCCTCCTCCGTGACGCCGAAGTGATGGCAGACAGCAACAGCGGCGAGGGAATTGTACACCGTAAACTTGCCCGGAATATCCACCTCGACCGGAATGTTTACAAGTCCCTCGGTCTGATAGCGGATGCCGAGGTAGCCCGGCTTGCAGAGCATCATCGCATCTGTCGCGCGAAGGCTTGCCTCCTCGGAGAAGCCGTAGGTCTCCAGTTTTTCACAGGCTGCTCCCTCGACAATCCGGTCGAAGAGCTTGTCATCGCGATTGACAATTCCGATGGTGCACTGATCAAAGAGTTTTTTCTTCGAAGCCAGATAATCCTCAAAGTCCTCATGCTCATTGGGTCCGATGTGATCCTGCCCAAGATTTGTAAAAATACCGAAATCGAAATGAATACCTGTCACACGGTCGTATTTCAGTGCCTGTGAAGAAACCTCCATAACAACACTGTCCAGTCCGGCCTCTACCATCTCCGCGAAGTATTCGTTGACCAGATAAGAGATCGGGGTCGTATTCGGGGACGGGATCACCCGCTTACCCGTGATGGTCTCGATGGTTCCGATCAGGCCGCACTTATGGCCGGCCGCATTCAGAATCGACTGAACCATGTAGCTTGTCGTGGTCTTTCCCTTTGTTCCCGTGATACCGATGGTCTTCAGCTTTTTCGCCGGATGATCAAACCACTCTGCTGAGATAAGTGCCAGCGCCCGGCGGCTGTTTTCTGCTTTTACCACAGTCACTCCGGCAGGTACATCCACCGCGTTCTCCACGATCAGCGCAGCCGCTCCCTTAGATGCCACCTCAGGCGCAAAGCTGTGTCCGTCCACAACCGCGCCGGGAATACAAACAAACAGACAGCCTTCCGCTGCCTTTCTTGAATCGTAGATTACACTCTCAATTTCTCTGTTCTCGTCACCCTGAAGGATTTCATACTCCAGTCCCTGAAGCAGGGTTTTCAGATTCTTTGCCATTTTCTGCCTCTCTATCTGCAGTGCCGGACACTGCGCAAATGTAACTCTCCATTGCTCTCCCCTGTACATCGGATTTCTAAAGAACCCAAATACATAAATTAAAGCATACCATAATGGGCGGCAATTATCAAACTGGGAACAAAGTCCGCAAGCGGACTTCGCCTCCCCCAGCCCCTCACTCCTCCCGGTGAGCACAGCGGACGAAAGGCGCGCGAGCAGAATCGCGAAGCGATCTTCCCCATCTGCGAGCTGCGCATCTATACAGAGTGTTTTGTCTCATAGGGAATGCGAAGCAATTTCCTATGAGATAAAACATAAAAGAAGCGCCCATGATTTCTCATGGACGCTCTTTTAAAATGAGGGGGAGATAGTGAGTGGTTAATCAACTATCTGTAATTATCATACCGAATAAATGTGTGCAAACTGTGTACTTGTACCAAAATAATTATAAACTTTATAAATTCATTTGTTTATCATTGTCATTCAGATCTGTAATGCGAACTAACTATCTGTCATTACCAATTCACTTTCTTCCGACACGCAATATCGCGTACCGGACGAATGTTTTCCCGTCAATCCGTCGTTTGCTGATTCTGCCCCATATTGACGATCACTATGCCGAGGCAGACAAGGATCAGGGCAAGGATTCCCGTCAGGGAGAATGCCCGTCCCCCTTCTCCGAGCAGCAACGCCGAGAGCAGTACTCCAAACATGGGATTGATAAAAGAAAACACCGAGATCCGGCTCACCGGGTTGTACTTGAGAAGCATACTCCAGATGGTATAAGCCGTCGCGGAAATAAAAGCCATGTAGAACAGCAGTAAGATTGCTGCCGCCTGCTGTTCACCGGCAGCCGCGGGACTGATCCGTCCACCTGCGAAAAAGCCGCCTGCCGCCAGCATCAGGCCGCCCACGAAAAACTGCCAGCCGGACATAACCATGGGATCTTCCCGCTGCCCCACCTTCTTAATATAGGAAGAAGAAAAGGCTGCAAGCACAGTCGAAAAGAGCACAAAGCCCTCACCCACGAGGGAAAAATGTATATCCACGCCTCCGTCCGGCAGCTGGATCAGCACTACCCCGAGAAAGCCCACGGCACAGCCAAGCATTTTTCGAATGTTAATTCTCTCTGAACGAAAAATAAACGCCGCCACAAGGATGCAGAAAAAAGTATTCGCTCCCTCGATAATCGAAGAACTCACGCCGGAGGCATGAGCCAGTCCGATGTAGAAAAAGAAATACTGACCGGCGGTCTGAAGCAAAGCCAGAATCAGTACCTTCGGAATTCCTTCTGCGGAAGGCGCCGCAAATTTCTTCTTCTGACAACTTGCCACGCCGATCACCATGAGGCCGGCAAGGAAGAAGCGGATCCCCGCAAAAACCAGCTGACTTGCCGAATCACCGGCAGGAATTCCGAACAGCCGGTATCCGATTTTGATACAGGGGAAGGCACTCCCCCACAAAAAACAGGCGATAAATGTAAAGCCGATCACTGCCGGCAGCCTCGTCCAAAATGTATTCCTTATTTCCTTCACTTTATTCCCTCATATTTTCCCGGAACAAAATCCGTCTCCGCAAACAGTTCCCTGACCCTGGCCCGGTAGTCTGCAAGATTCTTCGTCTTTTTCAGCTTCTTGAAATGTTTGTCCGCTCCCTGAAAGTGGAATCTCCAATAGGTCCAGAGTTCAAAGAGACGGAACATGGCATTCCGGTCTTCCGTTCCCATTTCGAGATAACCGTCCAGAATCCGGTCATGGAATTCCAGAAGCTCGGCGGCCTCCAGTTTTTTTCCGCCCTGAATCTGGCGGACAAGAGCCGGATCCGTCACGAATCCTCTTCCGAACATCCAGTCCGTCACCTCCGGAAACTGCGCTTTCCGTTCCTGCCAGATCCCGGCCGTATAGAGATCCCCGTTGTAGCAGAGCTTCTTCCCGCATCTGCCGGCCAGGGCAGCAAAGACTTCCGGATGCGCCTGTCCCTTGTAATACTCCTCTCTCACCCGCGGGTGAATGATGATCTCCGAGAAAGGATAGCGCTCAAATACGTCCATCAGTACCTCTGCCTCCTCGTGGCTTCGCATCCCTGTTCTTGTCTTGACAGAAACCCGCATCTCTCTGCCGCTGCCTGTCCGTATTTTTTCGATTCCCTCAAAGATCTCATCCAGCAGCATCTCCAGTTCCACCAAGTTTTCCAGAAGCCCTGCGCCCTTATGTCTGGTGACTACCGTCGGCGCCGGACAGCCGGTGTTCAGATTGATCTCCTCGTATCCCCGGTCTGCCAGCATCTGCGCCGCCCAGAGAAACTGATCCCCGTGACAGGTCAGCACCTGTGGAATCACCTTCGCTGTCCCGTCACCGCCGAGCTGATTCTCCGGATCGATATCTCGCCACTCTTTTTTCTGAAGATTGAAATTCTGATTCAGTCCCAGAAAGGGCGTGTAGTACTTCCCGGTCCCGGGAAACACAGCGTGATGGGCGTTTCGGAACACCACGTTCGTAATCCCTTCCATTGGGGCAAAGGAAAAAATATCCTCCTGTACCTCTACTGTCATCTCTCTTTACTCCCTGTCTTCTCTCATTGTTTATTCCATATGGCGCCGGCGCCGGCATCCTGTTTACGCATACAACTCCGGCCTTCTGTGCTTCAGAAGGGGCAGCTGTTCCCGAATCTTCTTCTCCCTGTCCAGATCCACTGTCTCCATCAGTACGCCTGCCTTTTCATCCAGCTGCGCCTGCACCTGCCCCCAGGGATCTGCAAGGATGGTGTGTCCGTAGGAGACATAACCCGCCTCGGGATCCCTTGCCGATGAACAGCCAAGCAGGTAGATCTGATTGTCCAGAGCGCGCATACGGAAAGAAAGCTCCCAGTGCGCCGGCCCGGTTGTCATATTAAAGGCTGCAGGGACAAAAGCCATCACTATGTCCTTCTTCCCCATACTGCGGAAGGTCTCCGGGAAACGGATGTCATAGCAGATGCAAAGGCCCATGGGGCCGAATTCCGTATCAAAGACTGTAAACGTCTCCCCTGCCGTCAGCGTGTCCGACTCCATAAAGTACTGACCGCCCTCCACATTGATATCAAAGAGATGCACTTTCCGGTGCTTTGCGATCTGTCTTCCCTGCCTGTCAAAAACATAGGAGGTGTTGTAGATTTTTCCTTCCGAGAGCTCCGGCATGGAACCGGCAATCAGATAGATCCCCAGCTTTTTTGCCAGTGCAGACATCCTCTGCCAGACAAGTCCGCCTTCTTCCTCCGCGTATTCGGGGAACAGGCTGCTTTCGTAGGGACAGCAGAACATTTCCGGAAGAACCGCCAGATCCATCTGCCCTTCTCTGACGAGAAGCTCCGATTCTGCGGTCGTCAGATTCTTCTCCTTGTCTGCGCTCACATTCATTTGCAGTGCGCAGATTTTCAGCATTTGCTTCTCCATGTTTCCGCTCCTCTCATATTCTCATACTTGTACCAAACCGCGTCGGTGCCAGAGCATACACGCGAACACGTCGCTCTCGTCCTCAGCGCTCCGCCGCTTATTGCGGGTGCTCCGCCAAAACTCACGCACTTTGTCCCAATGCCCTTCGGGCGATGTACAAAGTGCGTTCAAACATGGACTCTCGCACCCGCGGCTATGCTCACGCTTTCGGTCTCCGCTCCTATCGTTCGCTTTGCATGATTCTGTACCCGCACGCGTGTTTCTCACCCGGTTATCAATTGCTAACGCAGAGGATTCTTATCGTACTTTATGAGAACAAAGTTCGCAAGCGGACTTCGACTCCCCCATCCCCTCACTCCTGAGGGGAGCGCAGAAGGACTTTGGCGTGCGAGCAGAATCGCGTAAGCGATCTTCTTATCTGCGAGCTGCGCATCCCGCGGAGTGTTGTGGTATAGGGATTGCGGAGCAATTTCCTATACCATAAAAACATAGGCCGACGCGCGAAGCATCCACTCAGATGTCCTTCGCACACCGGCCTTCTTGTCATGCCATATAAATGCTTCTTTCTCCGGAAGCGCCGCCTGGGGCGCTGTCTTATCCTTCCACGATCAGATATCTTCCGTCCTCAAGAGCGAATACTTCATCTGCTGCCAAGGGATCCTGTCCGTCGAGGTCGATGCCTTCCTCCTCGAAGTATTCCTGTACTTCCTTCTTCGTATTTACAACGACCGCGCACACGTCCTCAAGGAAAAACTCGGCTTCCTCATCATTGCCGGCTACCGGTTCCAGGAAAAGCTTTCCCTGATTCTCAAGAAAACATTTAATTACTTCCGCATCATATTCCTGCATATCAAAAATCTCCTCGTTCATTTGCACGCCGTGCATTATCTTGTCATGAAACCAAATTACATAACTTGGCACAGGCTGTCAATATGAACGGGGGAATTTCTCAGTTTTTTCTTTGAAATGTAATCATTCGTTTAAAATCGTTGGTTTTTCACCGCCGGCCTGTCACACTTCTTTTTTCCAGAAGTCCACCGGTTCATAGTCCTGCAATTTTGCCAGGAAGCCCCTCTCCTGCAACTTCTCCTGAATAAGATCCAGAATCTCTTCGCTGGCCGCTGTCACCGTGTGATAATGATAGCCGGATGTGGTATTCTTCAAGAGCTTGGATTTTCCGCTCTCGATATTCTGCAGGTACTTCTCTATATCCAGTCTCGACCGTATATTCAACGGTCCCCGGATCACGCCGTAAACCCGATGGTAGACAAATACATCCTCGATGATCCCACCGAGATCAACGATGGCGGATAATTCCTCCCGCACTTCATCGTCCGAGTGAATCACTTTGAACACGCGTGTAGCGGAGTCCTTCTCTTGAAGTACATAGCCTTTGCTCGTTGAAAAAATCTGTTTGCCGGAAGCCCGGAGCAGCGCGATGTCCTGCACAACGACCTGTCTGCTCACACCGAAGGCCTCCGCAAAGCGACTTCCGGAAATCGGGTCTTTCTTCTCATGCAGCGCCTGCACTATTTTTTTTCTTCTCTCTTCTCCGTCCATGCCTCTCCACTCCATCTTTCAAGTCCGTCAGCCCCATACGCCTCCATCATACCGCATGAAGGTTCTTCAGGGAAAGATCCAGAATCGGCGCGGAATGCGTCAGCGCACCGCTGGATACAAAATCAACCTTGAGATCTTTGATGCAGGCAATATTCTCTGCTGTCACATTTCCTGAAATCTCGATCTCCGCTCTGCCGTCGATGATCTCTATTGCCTCTTTCATCACGTCATGATCCATATTATCCAGCATGATAATATCGGCTCCGGCGTCCACTGCCTCACGCACCATATCGAGGCTCTCGACCTCAATCTCGATTTTTCTGACGAAGGGTGCATAGGCTTTTGCCATGAGCACTGCCTCTTTGACACCGCCGGCCGCGCCGATATGATTGTCCTTGAGCAGGACTCCGTCGGAGAGATTGTAGCGGTGGTTGTTGCCCTGTCCGATCCGGACAGCGTACTTCTCAAAAATCCGGTTGTTGGGCGTAGTCTTTCTGGTATCCAGCAGGCGGATCTCTGTCCCCTCCAGAAGTTTTGCAGTCTGTCTGGTAATAGTGGCGATTCCGCTCATTCTCTGAAGGTAGTTGAGGGCGGTTCGCTCACCGGAGAGGAGGACACGGATATCACCGTGCACCGTCGCCAGGTGCTGGCCTTTTTTCACCTCATCCCCGTCTTTCACTTCGAAATCAACGGTTGTCTTCTCGTCCAGAAGTTTGAATACCAGCTCAAACACCTGCAGTCCGCAGATGATTCCGTCTTCTTTACAGATCAGATCTACTTCTCCGGCCTGTGCTTCCGGCATTACACAGTTCGTGGATACATCCTCGCTGGTAATATCCTCACGGAGTGCTCCGAGAATCAGCGGCTCAACATTCAGTTTCATGGTAATCGGATCGTACATTGCTCTCTTTCCTTTCGGTTATTCAATTCTATTCATACAACACGTTCTGTCGATCTGACAGTTAATCTTCCGTGCTTCTTTCAATTCCTGTGCTACGTTTTTCTTTTGTTATGCGGTGCGGTATTCTGCCCCGGATGGCTGGCCGTTGTTCACCTCATCGATGGCCTCCTGCACAATTCGGGTGTACTGTTTCTTCAGCACTTCCACATCTGCATAGTCTTCCAGTTCAATTTTCTCTACACAGCCATGATTTGTTCTAACCTGGTCAAAATTTTTCTCCAGATCGGCCGCTGCCCTCTTCGCAAATACGAGACTCTCAAGAAGGGAGTTGCTGGCGAGTCTGTTTTTTCCGTGAACGCCGTTGCAGGCTGTCTCGCCCACAGCATAAAGCTGACGCATGGATGTGCGGCTCTCGTGGTCGACTTTGATACCACCCATGAAATAATGCTGGGCCGGAACAACCGGAATCGGCTCCGTGAAAGGATCATACCCGTTCTCGCGGCAGTGAGCCACAATATTCGGGAAGTGACTCTCAAGGACATCCCGTGGAATCGGCCGAAGATCTTCCCATACAAAGTCGGTGCCGTCTTTTTCCATCTGCTTGCGAATCTCCTGTGTCAGGAGATCTCTGGGAAGAAGCTCATTGGTGAAGTAGTTTCCATTCTTATCCAGAAGCCTTGCGCCCTCACCCCTCACAGACTCTGAAATCAGGAAGCTGCGCTCCTCTGTATTCTTCGTATAGAATGTGGTGGGATGAATCTGAATGTAGTTGATATTCTCCAGACGGATTCCGTGCTTCAGTGCCACAGCCAGACCATCGCCGGTGAGGTGGCGGAAATTCGTGGAGTGACGGTAAAGACCGCCGATTCCTCCGGTGGCCAGAATCGTCACGCCGGCCTCGATCTTCATCAGACTTCCGTCCTTTCCGGCGGCAACAACACCATAACAGGTATTGTTCTCCTCCATAAGGTCGATCATCGTCGTGTACTCGAGAAACTCGGTATTTTTCCGCTTCTTTACCTGCTCCAGCAGATGACTGGTAATCTCACGACCCGTGATATCCTCGTGGTAGAGAATTCTCTTATCCGAGTGTGCCCCCTCTCTTGTAAAGGCGAGGGAACCGTCTTCCTCTCTGGCAAAATCGACGCCATATCCGATCAGATCCTGTACCACGTCCTGCGAAGAACGGATCATGATCTCAACCGCTTCCCGGTCATTCTCATAGTGACCAGCTTTCATCGTATCCTCAAAGTAGCTCTCGTAATCCCCGGCATTCTTGAGCATACAGATTCCTCCCTGCGCCAGGAAAGAATCATTGCTCTCCAGATCTGCCTTCGTGATAATCGTTATTTTTCTTGTCTCCGGAATCTGAAGGGCTGCATACAGTCCGGAGCAACCGCTTCCTATGATCAGGACATCTGTTTTCATGTATTATTCCTTCTCTCTTATAAAAAAAGAATGTCGCTCCCTCGGAGCGTAATGGTTATAGGGAACACGAAACATATTTCCTATAGCAGAACATTAGTTGAGTGGTATTATAGACTGCAGTATGGCAGGTGTCAAGACACCTGTAAATATAATCCGGCCAAGCTGTCTTGACAGCTGTTTTTGTACTGTATATAATGGGTACAATTTAATTGAACTCATAGAAAAGGATAAAGCTTATGACAACAACCAGAGAACTACAGGATCGAATACTGGAACTCAAGAAAAAAAATGACGTGTGCATTCTTGCCCACGCCTATCAGAGTCACGATATCTGGGAGGTTGCCGATTACGTCGGAGACTCCTACGGACTGAGTGTTCAGGCCTCCAAAGCGCCTCAGAAAACTGTACTGATGGCCGGTGTACGCTTCATGGCTGAGACCTGCAAGATTCTTTCTCCGGACAAAAAAGTCCTTCTCGCAAACTCCATGGCTGGCTGTCCCATGGCCCAGGAGATGGACAAGGACGCCGTTCTCAGGATGAAAGAGGAGAACCCCGGCTTCGCCACGGTAGCCTACATCAATACCACCGCCAGCCTGAAGACTGCTGTTGACGTGATTGTCACATCCTCATCCGCAGTCAAAATCATCCGCAATATGCCGGAGAAGGACATCCTCTTTATTCCGGACTGCAACCTCGGCCGCTGGGTGGCTGACCAGATCCCGGAGAAAAATTTCCGCTTCTTCAACGGCGGCTGCCCGACGCACCTGCGGATCACACCCCTGGAAGTAGCGCAGGCACGCGCTGCGCATCCGGGTGCCCTTATACTTGTCCATCCGGAATGCCGTCCGGAAGTAACAGAGCTGTCTGATTACGCCGGAAGTACCACAGGTATCATGAAATACGCAAAGGAAAGTGACGCAAAAGAGTTTATCATCGGCACAGAGAGCAGCATTGTCCAGCATCTGCAGTTCGAATGCCCGGACAAAAAGTTCTGGCTTCTCTCCAAACAGTGCGTCTGCCACAATATGAAAATGACCACTCTTGTGGATATCTACAACGCAGTAGCCGGCATCGGCGGCGAAGAGATCTTCCTCTCCGATGAAGTCATCGAAGCATCCAAAAAACCCATCGACCGCATGATCGAACTTGGCGGCTAATCAAAGTCCGCAAGCGGAGCGTTTTGTCTCATAGAGAATGCGGAGCAATTTCCTATGAGTCCGGAAAAAGAACCACCGCATCCGCCGGCATCACAGCCGGCAGGAGCGGTGGTTCTTCTTTATATATTCTACTTTCAGCGTCCTCTGTGGCTCTTGCCCTTTCCCAGGGAGAGCAACAGTCGCTGTGCATCCTCATTTCCTCTCTTCGCTGCGTAGCCGGCCCACTTTCTAGCCTTCTCCGGACTCTTTTCGCAGTCTCTCGTTCCTTTCGCGTATCCTTCTGCCAGCAGAAATGCCGCCTCCACATCTCCTCTGGCCGCTTTGTCGATCAGATCAAACTTCTCTGATTTCGGTACCTCGACCTTTACTCCCTGACTCTTCAGCTGATCAAAAAAGTTCAGCCTTGCCTGCATTCTCTCTCCCATTTCCCTATCCATAGTTCCACTCTTTCCATACTTTCTTTTTTTCCGGGGTTCCCGTCCCGGACGTTCGTCCAGCGCACTCATGTTAGACATTTAAGCTTGTATAAGTCCTACGCATGGCTCCACGCTTCGCGCTCTCGCCATGCTTATACATCATAGTTTACCTCAAAAGGGCACATGCGAAAACTGTCACATGTGCCCAAAATAAACATATTCCTGTAGTTATTTTTTGATCAGTGCTTTTTGTAGCCCCGTCTCATGATCACAAGTGCGAGAAGGATCAGTCCAACTGCCACAAGTATGTACAAATCACGCATGACGGTGGAGCTGTCACCTGTCTGCACCGGACTGCGGAGTCCGATGGCCTCTCCTTTCGCGTTGAAGACCACGTACCGGTTGTTGCTGATTTCGATCTCATATCCGCCCTCCGGTACATAATCGATCTTCGGGAGCTTGTCTATATCAATGGTCCGTTCAACCTCCTCTCTTGTCATGGGAACAAGTGGTTCATCCCCGTCTTCCGATGCCGCCTGATCCGGCCTCCCGGTCGCATCCGCCGGTTTCGATGCCTGCGGGGTCGTCTTTGCATCGGCCGGTTCTGTCACCATCGGGGTTTCCCCGGCAGATCCCGTGGTCTTCGGCACAGGAGTCGGCGTCGGCGTACTTGCCACATTCACAACCCTGGCAACTTCCTGAACATAGAGTTCCTGACCTCCCACGCGCTTATCTTCTGCCACGAAGGAAACCGGTTCGGTCGCCTCATAGCCCGCGGGCGCCTCTACCTCGTACAGCTGATAGGTTTTGCCCACTTCCATGGATGCCGTCTCTTTGCCGGAGAGGATTTTTTCTCCCTTCTCTGATGTCCATGCTGCCAGTACTGTTCCGGACTCATCCCGAATCTCGAACTTCGCGCCCGCCAGATACTTGCCCTGTTCATCAACCTTCGATACACTCAGCATGATCTGCGGCTCCAGCCATACATAGGAGTCGCCTTCCTTAAGGAGACCGCCCTCCTCATCCGTCGCAAGGGTGCGGTCTGTCTGGGCACTGTCCTTGCTGCCGGCATCCTTCGGAGCACCGGTGTCGGGAATGACAACCACGCTGCTCTTCACTGCCGCATCTTCTTTTTGCAGGGCGGTGGAGAAATAGAACGCTGATCCGGACTTTCTGTATCCCGCCGGCGCATCCACCTCCTGGATCTTGTAATCATATCCGGGGATCAGCCTGTCGAAGGTGACACGGCCATAACTGTTCGTCTCTGCCCGGGCAACCTGAACCCAGATTCCGTTCTCCGTCAAAGCATCTCCTCCGGAAACCTCTGTATTACCCTTATCATCAACAGATTCGTCATCGCCACCGGAGCCGCCGGTATTTCCGTCGTCTGACGGGGTGCCGTCAACTGCCCCTGTTCCGTTTTCCTGCCCCGAGGAAACACCCTGCAGGGTCTGTGATCCGGAAAGGATCGTATCTGTCCTTCGGTAGAGTCCGTAGACAGCACCTGCCAGAGCGGTCATCTTTGACTCCTTCTTCTCTCCGTCTTCTGTCCGTGATTGTCCCAGATAATCCTCTCTGTCCAGTTTGATCATCGAGATCTTTCCGTAATTATACCGGTTGATAATCTCTGTCACTGTCTTCTGGTCTTCTTCGACTGTACGAAGAGTTTTCTCTTCAGATGGCTCATTCTGAACGGTGGTGATCACCGGTTCCCTGCCCCTGAGATCTACTTCGTAGACCGTCCGGTTCTGCCGGATTCTGTCATTGTCTCCGCTATCTTCTCGAACCTCCTTCATATAGAGCACCGTGTGGGGCAGTCCCGTAATTCGCACCGAACCGTCTGCGCCGGTGACCACCCGGGCCTCTGCGCCGATTTTGTTGTCTGTAAGCCCTCCTGTCCAGGTCAGATCGGAAGGAACTGCGCAGTCTTCTTCAGAATGCCTCAGAGAATCGTCATCTGCAGTCACTCCGCCGTGAGCCTCATGGTTTCCGCCGTCTCCGGCCTCCGTGACCTGATGCCCGTCTTCACTTCCAGTCATCTGCGAAATCCGGTAGGGAACCCTGGCATTCTCATCTGTATAGAAGGCAAAGGTTACTCCCTGAAGTGGAAGATAGGACGGTTTTTCTTCGTCCTCGTTACTCTGAAGAACCTTCCGGAACTTCAGGGTGCTGATGGACACATCAGAGACATGAAGTTCTTTGGTTTCTCCATGATACGAGATCTCATTCACCACTCCCGTCCTGAATTTTCCGACGGCGTGAATCCGTCCGTCCAGCCGGTATCCCGCCGATGCCTCTTTCTCTATCACATAGTAATACTTTCCGGGCGTAAGATGCGTGAATACAGCCTCACCCTCCGCATTTGTCTGAAGAATGATTTCCTTTCCTGTCCCATCCAGAGAGGCGTTCAGTCTGCTATCATTCGCAGACAACGTACCCGCCTGAATTTCATCTCCGAGATCATCAGTACTCTCGAAGAGCTGGTACTTCGCGTCGCGGACCGGATTTCCGAAACAGCGGTCCGTCTTTGTCAGAAGGATCCGGTTGTCCTGCTGTGGGTTTGTGATCACGATCGTGAAATCACAGAGTCTCGTCCCGCCGCCCTGCGTATCTTCGTTCTCATCGGAGGAATCGGAGCTTCCTGTCGTCCGTCTTCCTTCACTCTTTACATTCTGTTCCACTCTTGCCACCAGCGACGCGCCTTCTCTTTCTTCTCCTTCGGCGTCGGTAATGGGGACTTCTCTCGCCGGTCTGTTATCCTGATCCAGGAGCTGAACCGTTCCGTAATCGTCCATGATCATGAAGCGGATCGGAGAAATCAACATATATCCTTCCGGCGCCTGCACCTCTTCGAGCTGGTAGGCGTAACCCTGAATCAGCCCCACCTGCTGTCGCTCCCAGAGAATTTTTCCGCTGCCTCTGTCCGTAGAAAGGTTCTGCGTCGTGCTGTCCGTGGGATTGAAGTCCTGATCCAGAAGCCGTATGCGGAAGATCGCTCCTCCCTGTGCTTTTGTCCCGGACTCCCCGGCCGCCTGATTCTCAAACACCTGTCCAAGTTTGCTGATGGTTAGTGTATTAGCATAGTCCTGAACGGTAATGAAGGTATAGATTGCATCCTCTCCTGTCCACGTGGAGAGCACATGACCGTTCTGTTCCGACAGTCCCTTCAGAGAAACACTGCTGTTGTAAGTATTCTCTCCTACGACCACCTCGTATACATACGGGTCTATCTGGAATCCGGGCGCCGCCTTGGTCTCTTTAATATAATATTTGCCCCACTTCAGATTCACGAATTCCGCCAGCCCGTCACTGTCTGTCAGCGCTCTGCTTACAAAATCTTTCTCTGTGTCAAAAGCACTTCCTTCCTTTGTCGCCAGATCCCGTTCCGCACATTCGCGGGATGTAAAAATGGAATATTCCGCGTCGCCTACATGCTCCGTGATATGATCCTTGCGAACCTTATCGAGCTCGATGCAGCCGGGCAGTCTGCTGTCAACGACATAAAGGCTCTTCTCGTCCGCCATCTTTCGGATCTGCTCTTCCAGATCCTCCTTTGACTGCCCTTCTTTCACCGTGACATACCCTTTTGCAAAGGAGCTGTTCTCACCGTCACTTTCTCCCAGAAGGATAACCTTGCCGTCACTGCTCTCGTCAACGGTAAACGCGTACTTCGTGTCACTCTTCTGATAATAGAAGGGAGCATCCATCTCCAGGAAATAATAATGTCCGGACAGCAACCCCCGGGAGAGCAGGGTTTTCTGCCTCTCATTCAGTTTTGCACTCTCGGCGATGGTGTCTTTGGTAATATTGCCTGCCGTGGACAGGAGTCCGTTTTCGTCCGTAACCATTACCTGAAGCAGCGTGTCTGCCTGGACATTGTATCCGCCCAAAAGGCCACCCGCCCAATAGAGACCGTATTTGGCCGCGCCGAGCTTCTTTAGATTGTTTTCGGCGTCTGTTTTAACAAAGGCCGCCTCCGCGAAAATCCGTCGGTTTGTCAGGGTCAGAACATCGCCGTCTTCGTTCACGCTGACGTTTCCTGCCCTGTTGCCGCCCGACGAAAGTTCGATTTTACCCTCTGAATTCAGACGGAACGTGACCGGATCCATATGGCAGAACCTGGCGTTGTCCTTCTCCACCAGTACATAGGTATTTCCGGCAGTGAGAACCCCTGAGATTCTGCGGGCATTCGGATTTTCTTCTCCGCCTCCGTCTGCGGAATCATTCCCCGTCTGACCGGTTGCTCCGTTTCCCGAAGAACCGGAGGATGTGTTTCCTGTGGCCGGTCTGCTACCGGCCTTCCAGCTGTACACAGGCTCACCCTCAAAGCTGCCTTCTGCATTCTGCTGATCGGCACTGTAGATTGACAATTCCACGCCGTCTTCATACGTGAGTTGCTGATTCTGATCATCCTTGACGATGGTGATTTCCGTCTTGGCGTCACTGAATTCCACCACAGCCTCTACTTTGACTTTGTCACCGTCGATCACCGTAGTTTCCGTCACTCCGGCAGATATTTTTTTACCGGTGGAGCTTCCCGCCGGCGGATCCTCAAGATCAATGCTGTTGCTGTAATCACCGGCCGTGAGTTTCACCGGCTGCACGCTATTGTTGACCGAATATCCGGCAGGAGCCTCAATCTCCCGAACCCAGTAAATAGTATCCCAGGCAAGCCCGTAGAACACAGCCTCGCCTTCCGCATTCGTCGCAATGCCGCCGCTCTTCTGTCCGTTTGTGTGATCAAACGTATCGTAGTATTCCGCAGGAGTTGTGCACGCCTTGTCCGTATAGAGTTCAAAGACCGCTCCCTCCAGAGGTGA
The DNA here is from genome assembly GCA_024684035.1 of Eubacterium sp. GTDB lineage: Bacteria > Bacillota > Clostridia > Lachnospirales > Lachnospiraceae > Bilifractor. The sequence continues at coordinate 25,056 of JAIKXQ010000044.1, forward strand.
CGTTCCGTCTGACGCTGTTTTCTTTACCCGGATCTGTCCCGGAATCGGTTCATCGATAACAGGCGTTCCCGGATAGGAATTCGGCCACTTCGGAATCATATCTTCCAGACGGTAGTCCGTAATCGGCTCTTCCGGGCTCTTGCTGTCAATAACAATGACTTTTCCATCTGTGTCACTGTCCACAGAAAATCTGTATTCCGTTGCATTGATCTGATATCCTCTGGGAGCGCGGACTTCCTTCAGGATGTAGTCTCCGGCCACCAGACCTCCGTTTTCCGTAAATTTCTCTTCGTCTCTATATTCCTCGAAGTTGGATGTCGTAAGGAACCCGTATCCGTTTCCGGTCGTGAACTCCCCGAATTTTGTCCTTCCGCCCTGTGTGTCTTCCTGATAAAGAGCAAAGACTGCTCCGTCCAGGTATTTATAAAGCTTTCCTGTCCCGGCGGAATCCCGGTTTAATGCAGCTTTCTGCAGGATCGCCGTGGTGCCCATGATTCTCTTGTTGACAATACCAAGCACAGAACCCTGATCAATATTCAGCGCCACATCATTTTTCGCCTCCGGATTCGCACCGGTACCTGTGAGCGCATAGCCCTCTTCCAGAGGATCCAGTTCCCACGCGGAACCGTTTTCGGAGACATGTACCGTATAGGCGTCGATGAGCGCCGTCTCATCTCCGGTCTCATGAGGCTTCTGGTACTGTTTCTCCGCGTCTGCGTCCCGATAGGTCTCCCGGATGATGTAGGTGCCGCCGGCGCTGAGTTTTCCGGTGAGATTCCACTTCGGGGCATCCTTGACATCCTGATTCCCCTTGAATTCGAATTCATCAATCTTCGTCGTGCCGTCCGCCTCATAGATCGTCAGGATCACGCCATCCGCGTTTTTTCCGAACTGGTCAGTTTTTACAACATACAACTGGGTGATGGCGTCGTTCAGATCCGCCTCGTAGACGCGGATTCTGCCGCCCTCATTCTCTGTCTGATTCTCCGCAAGCCGGGTCAGTCTGCTGTCGGAAACCTCACTGTTGTTTCCGAAACTCACGCCGTCTTTTCCCACCACTACACGATAAGTATTCCCGTCGAGCCTGTAGCTTTTGGGCGCTTTCGTCTCTTTGAGATAATAGGTTCCCCATGGCAGCGAGTCAAACCGTATTTCACCGTTTTCATCGGTCACCTGCGGGTTATCATAGGGATCCGCAGCAGTACCGTCCGCCTTTTCCTGCAACAGAGACGCATTTGTTGTGTCGAGTTTTGTTTTGCATTCCCTGTCCGTGTAGAGGGTATACTCCGCATCCTTCAGCACTTTCGCACTGTCATTCACGTCTCTCTTAGTAAGCTTCAGCGTCACCGGACGGATATAGTTCACCAGTGTCCCTGCTCCGACATCCCCGGGAGTTGCTGCTTTGACGACGTTTTTTCCGTCGTCATCCGCGGTGATCTCAAATTCCCAGGTCAGCTCCGGATTGGAATAGTATCCCTCCGGGGCTTTCGTCTCCGTCAGGATGTATGTGCCGACAGGTAAACCTTTCGACAGCTTCTTATTCGCCGGAATCGAGCCGTAAAAAACATTGGAAAGCCCTGACGATGAAGAATCAAATCTTCCGTCCGCTCCTGTGGTGAGGTTCTCCAGCACCTGATCCACTACTTTGTTCGAAGGATCCTGCGGGTCGCTCTTCAGACTTTCCAGTTTGAAGACAGCTCCCGCGATCCCGTTTCTCTTCACCGTATTGTCGACTTTCTCAAAAGAAAAGAACGCAAGATAGCGGTGATTGCGAAGGGTAACGGTTGTCCCTCCGGTGACAAAGGCGCCGATTCCAAGTGTATCGTCTGCCGCCTCCTGATCCGCGGTAGCAGCCGTTGTATTTCCAGCCGTCCCGTCGTCACCGGTCAGCATGATCTTTTTTCCGTCCTCAGAAACCGTAAAACGCAACTCCGCCTTCGGCTCAGTGTATTGTCCGGTTCCGTTGTCCAGGGACTCCCTGAGTGTATAAGCCTCCCCGGCAATGAGTTTTCCGGTAAACGTAACATCAGCCTTCGACGCTGTAGTGGTCCACACCGCCGTCTGCTGCGCTCCTGTTCCGGAAAAAACAACCTCCGGAGCAGTTGCTGTACTGTTGATCTTCGATCCGTCAGCGGCGTCCGCGAATCTTCCCTGCAGGGTCATCGTGGCTCCGGACACTTTTTCTCCGTTCTGATCCGTCTTCTTGAACGTAAACGAAGTGCGGGCGTCTTTCATGACGGCCTCGATGTTATCTCCGCCTTTGATTCCCGTCACAGGAGCCGCCGCCGTGTAGCCGGCCGGAGGTTTGATTTCCTTGAGTGTATAGGTCTCACCGCTCACCAGAATACCGGAAAGCGTCAGACTGCCGTCGCTTCCGAACTCGCTTCCGCTCAGGCTGAACGACAGTTCATCATCCGTCAACGGGTAGTGTACATTGGATGACAGCGCAAAGTTTTTGCTGTCAGTGGCGGTGAGCAGGAATTCCGCCTCGGCAAGCTCGCCGTCGGCGCCGCCGGTAAGGGTATTTCCGGCTGCTCCCTGCTTCCGGATGGTCAGTTTTGTGGGTGTATTATGAATTGTCACCCGGTTATCACCGCTCTCGCTGTCTTCAAAAACAACCTCGGCCTCTCCCGCTGTCGCCTTTGATACTACGAAATAATAGAGCTTTGAATTCTTCACATAGCCCGGCTGCTGACTGTCTGTTTCCTGAAGTGCATACTGTCCCCAGGGGAGATTGCGGATGACGAGTTTCGACTCCTGAAGTCCGCTGCCGTTGGCCTTCGACGCGCCTGTAGTCACCACAGAAAGCGATGCCTGCGCATTATTCTCACTGTCTGCCGACTTCTGATCATAGACATATACACCTTCCTCATCCGTTCCCAGCAGCCTGTCTACCACCTTGCTCTTTCCGGACTTTCCGCCCGGATAAACCAGCAGCTGAAAAGTCGCCTGATAGCCGGCTGCGCTGCCGACTCCCGTGTAGTCCGCCTGAGGGTCTGACTTGTCAAAGATCTTCGTCACTTCCACAGATCCGGTCTTAAAGATACTCGTATCTCGTTCATCCGTGAAGTACTTCCGCATGGCCGTTCCTGCAGCGTTTCTTGGCCTGATATCCTGAGGACCGGGAGATGGCTCATAAGGACCGTACTCCTGAGAATCAAGAGCATAGCCCAGATCATCCGTCACCTCCGGAGCCGCAACTTCCCGGATGTAGTACTTCTTTCCGGTGTCACAGACAAAAGTAATCTGACCGTTCTTATCCGTCCAGGCAGAGTCCACAACCTCATCGACGGCTCCGTCCTCATCCTTTGTGTAGAGTTCATACTCCGCGAACTGAATCGGAATGGGCGTGCCGTCCACCGAGAGGGCATCGACCTTGGTCATGGTCATCATACTGAACTGATTTGCAGTGGCTGAACCGGAGGAAACCGCCTCTGCTTTTGCCGTCACATAGGCCGTATGCGGCGCGGTTCCCCAGGTCAGTCCCGCCGTATTGGATGTGGCATCACTTGCCGTCGCCTTTGTCACTACGGTGCTGTAGGTGAGACGGTAGGCGTTTGTTCCGGCGTTTGAAGGAAAGTCGACCTGCAGATTGGTAATACCGCTCCGCTCTTTTTTAACCGTAACTTTTATTTGATTCTCATTTTCTGTACCAAAGGCATCCCGGGATCCGTCAAAAAGCTTCGTAAGCCCGTTCTGCCTCGAACTCTGGTCTACCCGGTAGAGCAGGATCGTCTTCTTCTGCAGATTCTGACTCTCCGGCACAGTGTCTCTTAATACAGGATTGCCGCTGCCTGTGGAAAGGCTCATACCAGCCGGATTGACATCAATCGTCCAGCTGTTCGTCCGTCCTTCCTTGCTGTAGAGACCCTTTTTGCCGAGGACACTTGCCACTGCGGCAGCTTCGCTCTTCGACGAGGCCGTCACTTCCGTGTCCTTACCACTCCGCGGCTTAAAATGAAGTGCACAGGTATTATCCGCGCCAAAGGTCACGGGAAGCGCCTCCGGCTGACTGCTGTCTGAGCCGAGGAAACCCTCTTTTTCGTAAAAATCCACAAGATCCGTGTTGATCTTCACATAGAAATCCAACACACAGGATTCCTCAAGGTCTGCCTTCCAGTTGACCGAAATCTTCTTGTTGCCGGCCTCATTTGACACTTTCACTTCTGCCTGATCGGCCGCCACCACACTCCCGAGGCTGTTCCGGAGCACCGGCTTGTACTGTTCAGCATCGGCTCCCAGGATCGTGTATTCCTCCCGCAAAAGAGGATATTTCGTGCCACCGGATGTATAGTAGAGCGCATTTCCCTCCGGATTGTCCTCTGTGAAATCATCTGTAAAGGACACTTCCGTCAGCCGGTTTGCATTCTTGTTGAGCTCCACGGTGTAATGGAACAGCGGTTCGTTTTGAGAAGTGTATACGACTTCTCCTTTCTTCGAAAGGAGTTCATTCACCCAGGAATTCTCCGCAACTGCCTCATTGCTGGTGAAGTCCTTTCCACTGTCCTCGTGAAGAACAAGTACCGCCCGGTTAATTCCCCGGGAACGCACATTTCCTCCCAGATACTTGTCATCCCTGCTCACCACCGTGAACACGACGTGTGAGAGATCCCCCGCTGCCTTCTGATTTTTCAGCAATACCACCAGACTGTTCCCGTTCTTCGTGATTCCGCTGATACTGCCCTCGGAATCCTCCGGAATGGATGTGAACTCGTAGTCGGTACCCTCGGACAGTTCTTTCTCTGTGCCGGCATTCTCCGGATCCCTGTACACGATCCGGAAATCATCTTTCATAAAGGTGTGCCCCTCCGGCAGAGTGTCCGTGAGTTCTGCAGTTTTTCCGGTCTGAAGTCTGGTTCCGGGAATCAGTTCCCAGGTTACCAGTCCGGTTTTCGGATCCGGCGGGTTCTGTTCACTCAGCTTCTTCGTGAGATACAGCATGTACATCTCTGTTCCGATGTCCGGAACCCCGTACTCAACCGACGGTCCGTTTCCACTTCCGTCCGGAAAATAAACCAGCACTGTCGCGCTGTTCTTATACTGGCTTGTATTGGCGAGATCCACAGTTTCACCGCTGCTACCGGAAGAATTGTCAACCTTGTCATGGTCGATGGAAGTCTCAAAAGTAATGGTATAGGCGTCGCTAAAAGTCTTGTCAAACCGGATATGCAGAGTATCTCCCACGCTTCCGTCCGCCGGATTTCGAAGAGTGCCGTCCCCGGCATCTTCACCGGCCTCATAGGAAATTCCATTGTCATCCGGAGTTGTACCGACGGGTGTCTCCGCCTCACCTCCCGTAAAAATCCTTCCTTTGGAATAACGCACTGTCGCCGGATCGAGAACCAGGCCTCCCGTCATGGTATCCTTTACCACACACCGGTACACATTCGACTGGCTGCTGTTCAGGTTGATCGTCCAGCGGATGCGGTCCCCGCCGATCTGTTCTCCACTCTTGGTCAGCCGGACTACCGGTATCGTCACGTCTGCCTGATCCCCGTTCTTTTCCTTTGTCTCATCCACAGATTCTCCCCGGATCTGTACGCGGTTGGACATCTTTGTATCCACGTTCGCATTGCGGTTCGCCTTCTCAATGAGCGAATCCGACGCTTCGGATACAACCGTAAACGTCACCGGCGCAATCAGCTCCGTATCCTCCGGAAACACATAATCCATCTGCACGGTGCCATCCGTTTGCGATGTATCAAAAGAAAACGCCGCATCTGCCGTTCCGCTTTCTTCCGTGTAGATCACCTGCTCACCCAGGCTGACACTTTTGATCACCTGATCATTCTGATTAAAAAAGTCACTCAGCGTCACCCCTGCCAGGGACACGCCGCGGCTGCTGCCGTCCGATCCTGCTATAATCGTCCAAGTGACTGTCCTGCCATCCGCCTTGTCTATTTTTCCTTCCTTGCTTACTCCGAGAATCTCCTTAGATCTCGGCAGAACCTTGATCTGAATTTTTTGTCCGTCCGCCATCTCGATGTCATAGAGACGCTCGTTATCCAGACTCCTGATCAGCTCCTGGTTCACCTGAAAAACATAGTCGAGTCGCGCAGAAATATTGTAGAGATAATTGCTCTTGTTTACCGCGTCCGTAAAGGTGATCCGGACGGTATTCTCTCCGGGAAGCTTGCAGTAGGTCAGAATTTCATTCTTATTGTCATCCGTCTTGATCACCGTAGGATTGCTCTGTGTGCCCACAGTTGCCTCATCTACAATCAGAAATTCCGGAAGCTTCAGATCAAAATAATCGCCGCCCATAAGGGTGCGATTCTCCGGATCGACGATGGAAATCTGAAGTCCGATTCCCACCTTATCCAGCTCATTGATACTCATCCCGGAGGGAAGACTGTAGGTTACAACTCCGTCCTTTACTTCTGTCTGGAAATCCTCACCTTTTTCCGGTTTGTCGACATTGTATCCCTTCACCGCATAGAACTCCGCATCCACATTATTCTCGATGACGCCGGTTCCTGCAGAATGACTTCCTCCACCCTCCGGTACGGTAATGGCGATCGCCGAAAAACTGTCCAGAGAAAATGCGACATCCGCCTGATAACCGGTCACATCTACAGAACCCGCAAGTTCCTCACAGATGACATCCGAAGCAGATGCCCCCGTGACCTGCTCGGTGGTGTCGGCGCCGCTTTTTGCCTGTTCCGATAGAATCAGGTGAGCCAGCGTCGGCGCAGTCTCTTCTCTCTCCACACATTTGGCCAGATCCGCATCCACAATCTGCATATGAATACTGACGGATCCATTCTCCGGCTCAAACTCGTACTCATCACCGGTTATATTGCCGTCCTCGTCCTTCGGCGTGACAAAAAAGCCAATGTCATACAGCCAGGTGTTGTCCGCCGTGTATGGTCTCTTGCTCTGTATCCCGGCCTTTCCGTTCAGTGCGTCCATATAGGCATCGTAGGAATAACCCGCAGTCCGGTTCGTAATGGGCTGTACACGAAGAACCGCGTCATCCGGCACTTCCTTTGGATTCTGAAGAACCGCCGTCACAGAAATCCGGCCGTCATTATAGACATACTCCGTCTTGCTGTCTTCTTTTTCTTTCTCTTTTTTCTCCGCCTTTCCGGAGGGCACGGGTGTAGAACCGAAAACCGGCTTCTTTGTGCCTTCAGACTCCGCTCCGGCGCTATCGGCTGAAATATCCCCCCGTTCTTCCTCCGCATTTTCGGCAGATGACGAAGCGGCCGTTGCCGGTTCCTGCTTTTCCTCCTCCGCTTGCGGAATTTCCTCCGGTGGATCCAACTCAGGTGTTTCCTCCCTCTCGACAGAGGACGCAACTGTTCCCTCACTCTCTTCCAGAGCCGGAGCCGTCACACTCCCCGCCGTGACCTGTTCCGCATTTTCCGAAATCACATCCGCCAGGAGCAGCCTGGCGCCTCCCGTACTGAAAACTGTCTCAAGCAGGAATATAAACGTAAGAAGAAGGACTACTACGCTTTTATACGTATGTGTCCTTCTTGCTCTGATCCGCTTTTCTGCGGCTCTCTGTTCTCTTTTTTCTTTTCTTCCGGTGCCACTTGTGCCCGCCATATATATAACCTCCTGATCGCGAAGAATCGCCCATGATGTCTTTCTAATTTCTTCGCCCTGTTTCTCTATAAAAATAAGCTAAAACCTAAGCAAAAACCCATATTTCGCGGAAGGCGCCAGAGTCATGCAAAGCGAACACTTGGAAGCGGAGGACGAAGCGCGAGCATAGCGCGGGTGCGTGAGCAATGTCTGAGACCGCTTTGGACATCGCCCGAAGGGCATAAGACAAAGCGGTTGAGCTTTTTGCGGGAGCACCCCGCAATAAACGGCGGAGCGCTGAGGACGAGAGCGACGTGTTCGCGTGCATGCTCTGGCGCCTTCCGCGTTCTGCATAGTTCAATCGAAAAAGATTATGATATATCGAAACAAAGTCCGCCTCCGGTTCCGCTCCCTAACAGGGATGCAAAAGAACCGAAGGCGGACTTGATTTGATTGGACTTAATTGATTACCCGGACTGTTTCTTTACTTTCATGTGCCCGACCCGGCCAAGTCCGGCAACCGAGAGGATGGCCAGGATGAAGAAGGCGGCCAGGGCGGCTATTGCCATGCGGATTCCGAACTGATCGGACAGAATGCCCGTGAGCGCCGTGAATATAACTCCGCCGACGCCGGTGGCCGTAGTAATCATTCCCGTTACGGTGGCTGTACTCTTTCCCGCAAAACCAAAGGAGGTATTCAGTACGCTGGGATAGATTGCTCCGCTGGCCATTCCCAGGGGGATCGTGAGTATAAGGATCAGCAACTGGCTTGTGGAAAATGCAATGGCGATGGTGAGTATCGGAATGCTGATGCAGCACAGATACAGGATCTGTCTGGCTTTGGCAGAGAATTTTCCCGCGAGGATTCGGGCAGGAATCATGGCAGCCCAGAATACGGAAAGTACAATCTTGCCGTTTTCTGTGTGCAGCTTTGTATTCATATAAGTATCGATGAAGAAGGAAAAGCCGTTCTCAAAGCCCACATAGATACACATGATCACGCAGAGCAGCAGGACTCCGACGATCAGCATCTTTTCTCTGCCGCCGGCTTCTTGTGACGCCACCACCGGCTGCTCCCGCACAAGGAAGGTCACCACGCGAACGCAGAGAAGAGCAATCAGGGATGTGGCCGCAAGAAGGATGAAGAGCATCCTCCAGCCGATTCCCATGCTGAGATAGAAGCGAACGATCAAAGGAGATACCAGCGCGCCAAGGGCGTAGAGAGAGGTAATATAACCGATCTTCGTCGTTCCGGTCACCGGATAAGCGTCTGCCAGAGCCGCCAGGGAAATAAACTGCAGGGCGCTGGTGGTCAGACCAATCATAAAGATACTGAACAGGAATACATAATTCGACGTCCAGAATACGATCAACAGGTTGCTCACCACCTGAATCCCAAGCATCACGAGGATACTGAGCCTTTTTCCCGTCCGGTCTGCCCAGTGCCCCAGAAGAATCGGCGCCAGCATATCCGCCAGCAGTTCAAAGGACGCGAAGAATCCCATGGACGTATGGGTCAGGTTGTACTCTTTTCCAATCTCCAAAAGGCTCGCCTGATATCCACCGGATTCAAAACCATTGATAAAAATAATCAGAAACAAAATAACAAACAGTACATCTCTCTTTTTTCTCATAACACCTCCCAGATGCCGCACTTCCGCATGACATCATTTGCTTCTGAACTCGTCAGATCAAAGGTTACCTGTCTTACTGCTTATTCTCTCATTTTGTTATTCTATTATTCTATTGGTTTGCTACTCTCCCGCTTCTTCGTTCTACTTTCTACGTATATAATTTCAGAATTAACGTGTACTCTCTTTAACTCTTTTTTTGTTCCTGTACATCATTTCGTCGGCAATGTCTATCAGCTGCCGGAAGGTATGTCCGTCCTTCAGGCACCGGGCGTAGCCCACGCTGATCGTCAGCGGATAAGGCAGATTTTCCCCTGCCGCTTTCTCCTCAACGGCTGCCATAATCATCCTTCCGAACCGCTCCGGATCCATTTCCTCCAGACAACCGATCACGGCGAACTCATCTCCTCCGTATCTGGCCACAAAACATCCCGTGCGTCCCGCAATATCACGGAGAGCTTCCGCTGTCAGTACCAGCGCCCGGTCACCTTCCACATGACCGAAATTGTCGTTGATACTCTTGAAGTCATTCATATCCATCATGAATATGTAATAACTCTTTTCCTCGAAATACCCGGAGATCTCATGGAAATACATCTCCAGACGGACACGGTTGTTAAGCCCTGTCAGGAAATCGGTATTCAGTCCCCTGTTCTGGAACAAAAGGAAGAGCCACACGATACAACCCAGAAGCACATAAGGCTTCATCGTCGCCCATGTAAAAAAGAACTCGATCATATAACATACACAGGGAAAAAAGGAGAAGATCATAATGCACCGGTCTTCTTTTCGCGCCACCGGATTCTTCTCCACTTTTACCTTTGCAGCGGCAAGTACAAAGAGCATCGGCATGTAAATCCCTGAGATAATCTGAAGGACAAAATAGCATTCTCCGAGTTCTATGTAATCCCCACTGTAATAAAGAATCCCGCTGCTGCTCATCGGCAGAAGATGAAGAAGAAAAACCAGCAGCGTCGGCATCATCAGAAGGATTCTGCGAGTCCTCGTCAGGACGAACTCATACTTCATTCTCGCCATACAGAGAAGGAAAATATTGTAATTACATCCGACCTGAAACATCGCGTACATCACCGCGATCAGATACATTCCCCGTCTTCCCCAGTGATGCATATTTGAATCATTGATGTACCAGAGAGTGTCCGTGAGGATGTATAAAATGTAACAGACAATCGCTTTACGAAAAATCAGCTTCTCCCACTGGGTAACCATCTTCTGGGAAATATTCCAGAATACAAGCATAGCCATAGCGATATAGAAAAATTCCAAGCCGAAATCCCTGAAATAATACTGTATTTCCGTCAAGCGTCTCACCGCCTCTCATCTATTCTGGTTTTCTTATCCGCGAACACGCATCACATAACGTCGACGATCTTCTGTCGGAGAACTTCCCACTTCTGCTGAGCATCGTGTTTCTCCACTGCCTCTGAAGCCCTGTCAAGAACGCTGCTGTCACTGAATACATCTTTCACGGATGCAAAATCACTGAACATCAGATTCGCGTTCGTGGAGATCCCTCTCCAGTTTTCGCGGAAGTTTTCTTTCTGTTCATCATCAAGTTTTTCCCAGGCTGTCTTTACAGCGTCCGCAATCTCCTCTTCGCTTCCGTCATTGTCGGCGGCCCATTCCACAAGGCCGACTGCCGCGGCCGCAGATTTGAGCGCAGAGCCGGCGCTTCCGCCCCAGCCGACACATTTTTCAAATGCGTCTCCGAGTTTCTCTGTCTCGCTGCCCTCGCTGTCTCCGCTCAGATTCAGTTCGTTCTGTTCAGACACAGATGCTGTTCTTTCGCTGCTCTCGGAATTCGTGCCCGCCATTTCCGACGACCCGGATGTGCTGTTCCCCGACACGGAAGAAACCGACTCATCCGATGAGCTTTCTTTAACCGCTGCCTGATCGGAGGAAGCAGTCACAGAAGAGGAGGACCCTTCATGCATCTTCACTGCATCTTTGGACCAGCTGCACGCCGTCACTCCCACAGTAAGAATACCTGCCAGTAAAACACAAACGACTTTCTTTTTCATAACAATCATTCCTTTCTGAACCTTCCCCCGTCACTACATCTGTTATTGCCTTTTCAAAGCCCCGAAATCATTCCCTCTAATAATTGTTTAAATATTTATATTATGATAGATTCTCTTAAAATTCAACTGTCCCGGAATACAGCTTCAGTCTCCGTACATCTCGTCCAGGATCCGGTAGAGTTCGAGATTCTCATCCTGCATCTCTCCGGTTTTTTCACCGATTTCATGTACGTCCGCGCCAGGCTCCTGCCCCTTTGTACCGCTCTTTTTCCACCTGGGAAGTTCCTGTCCCTCCAGATCCGGAAGGATAGAACCGGAACTTGTTCCGTTGGGATCCCCGGTCCGGATAAAGTTCAGCGCGTAGCTGTGAAACTCCTCACTGACTTCCAGATCCTTCCCGGTGTAAAGCCCTGCTCCCGCTTTCTTCCCGGTGGGGATATTTCCGTATAAATACACTTCCTCTCCGCTGTGCCATGCGCCCAGACGGCCGTTTTCTTTCGTAAAAAAGTACTCATACACAGGAATCTTCTCCGCGGTCTGTCTTGTCCACATGTAATGGGAATATCCGAAATAGAAGGCGGAAAAAATTTTCTCATAAGCTTCCGACGCCTCGCTGTCGGTGTTCACCGGATAGAGTTCCAGAACCCGGTCGGTATAGTCCCCGAGTATTGTCTCCAGTTTTTCGTGTATGTTTTTTGCTGTGATGCGGTCAAAGAGCACAAAAGGTGCAGCCTCTTCCCTGTTGTATCCGTTGAGAAGAGCCGTCTCATTGAACTGCCCGTCACGGTAATACTCAAAAGGAGTCTTCGCCAGCGCCTGTCCGTCCACCGTGATGTGATGGTTGAGCTCCGCCATATTTACGATTCTTTCTGCCGGCAGTTCTCTCATTTTTTTCAGTTCCTGACGCCTCTCCTCGCTGCTTCGCTCCGGTGCCTGTCCCCCGGATGCAGCTTCTCCAATACCAAGAGCCACTCTGGTATCCGCCCCGTCCGCCAGTGCCTGCTCCATCAGCCGGAAGGAATGAGGCGGTTCCTTCGTGGATACAGACGAACTCTCCGCGATTACTTTCGTAAAAAGTCCCTTTGCCATCGGGCTTGCGCAGAGTGCGCTGACCGAGGCGGATCCCGCCGACTCCCCGGCCAGAGTGACATCCTCCGGATTTCCGCCGAAAGCCTCAATATTGTCTCTTACCCATTCCAGAGCCTTGATCTGATCCAGCAGGCCGTAATTTCCGGTGGTTCCCGTCTTCGATTCCTCCGCCAGTGCTTCATCCGCGTAGTAGCCGAAGACGCCCAGTCGATAAGCCATGTTCACGACCACAACCCCGTCCTTCGCAAATGTACGTCCGCTGTAATCGTCATACCAGGGCTGCCCGGTCTTCAGAGATCCCCCGTGTACATAGACGAGAACCGGCGCCTTGCGGATGTCCCCCGCCGGTTTCCAGATATTGATATAGAGGGAATCCTCGCTCATCATTGTCCGGTAGTCGTCCCTGAGGGTCATTTCGTAATCATGGTAGCCGACGATCTGCGACAGTGAATCGTAAATCCTGCTGTTGGAAGGCTGCATAGACATCGGCGCAAAGTGGTCGCACACTTTCACGCCCTCCCAGGGCTCCGGATCCTGTGGTTCCTTCCAGCGAAGATCCCCCACCGGAGGTTTCGCGTAAGGAATGCCGGTGTACATCTCTACCGTTTCATCCCCGGTGAGGACGCCGCGGATATCTCCCTGTGCCACATGTACAATTCCCGTCTGCTTCGGCTCATCCACCTCGGGCACTGCCGGCACCAGACGATAAGGTCCCTGGGTCAACAGTACGATGGCTGCCCCGGACGCAAAAAGGCAGAGCCAGCTGATCGTTCGAATCAGCTTGCCTCTGCCTGACAGTTTTCTTCTGTATAGAACGGCAAACACCACAAAAAGCAGGAGCATGATGCCCCAGCCTGCCGGAATATTCTTATTGAGTTCCAGCACGGCAAAAAACACCAGCCCAGTAAGGATAAGAGCAACATAAAAGATCAATTTTCCTGCAACCGATGACTTCTTCATATCCAAACCACCTTTTCATTATTTCCAGCTACAACACATCTCCCTGCCTGTCCTTATGTCTCCTCTCGTCCGTCTGTTGCTCTGTTATTCTGTCATTCCATCCCCTTCATCGTCAGGGCCGGTCACCCTCTGAATGTGCATTGCCAGATATCCTGTCTCCGCATCCGGGAGACTGCACTTAAGTTTCCTGCTCATATCTTCGCACACCTGACCGGCGATTTCAAACGCTTCCGGATAATGAAGTTTCATATAATCGTTCAGGTTCATCTTCAGCTTCTCCCCGGTGTGAATCCGCTTTACCATGTAGCGGATATGATTCATCATCCTGTTGTAGCCCAGAGACATAATTTCCACCCGGGTTCCTGTCAATTCCTCGATTTTTTCCACACACTCCCTGACAATCTCTGCCGTCTGCAGGGCATCGGAGACTTTCTCATCCATGATGGCTGAATGGATATGCAGGGCAATGAAGCCGATTTCATCCTCTGAAATCTCCAGATCGAACCGCTTCCTGATCAGAGGATAGGCACACATGGCGACCTTGTACTCCATATAGAAAATCGTCTGAATATCCGGGGTGAGGGGATTGCCGATCCTCTCTCCCTTCTTCATCCTGCGGATGGCAAATTCCAGATGATCCGCCAGGGGAAAAATAGCGTCTCTGTCCAGCTCTCCCATATGCTTCTGCGCCTCATCCAGAATCTCGCCTGCCAGTTCCAGGCATTCCGGATTCACATGACGGATGATATCCCTGGCGTCCCCTCTCTCGGAGGCGGGTTTCAGAGAATACACATTGACTTCGGCGCCTGCCTCGATCCTCTCTGCGATTTTTTTCCCGAAGCCGATTCCCCTTCCGATGAGCAGATATTCGTCCGTACCATCCTCATCGACGGCGACTACGGCATTGTGATTCAGCACTTTATTGATTCTGTACATGGTATCTCCTCTAAATCAAAACAAAGTCCGCAAGCGGACATCAACTCCCCCATCCCCTCCATCCTCCCGGTGAGCGCGGCGGACGAAAGGCGCGCGAGCAGAATCGCGAAGCAATCTTCCCATCTGCGAGCTGCTCATCTAAGCGGAGCGTTTTGTCTTATAGGGAATGCGAAGCAATTTCCTATGGGACAAGGAAAGCCGCGCAGAAGCCTTGAAGTTCTGCGCGGCTTTCCTACTTAATGCAATTGTATCATAATCGTGAATGAATAAAAGACAGAATTGTCTCTTGTGACCGTTTTCTTGTGCAAAATGACATCAATTCATTCCTTCATGTCGCACATAAACCGAATCATTCACACATTTCCCCGATTAATCACAGATGTCCACTTCCATGAGGGGCTCACCGGCCTTGATGTCTCCGGTGTGAAGAAGGCGTACTTCCTGGCCATCCTCCAGGTCTGTGCAGATGATCGGTGAAACGATGGAAGGCGCATGGCTTGCAAGGAAGTCAAGGTCAAGCTTCATCATCGGCTCTCCCTTCTTCACATGCTGTCCGTCCTTAACCATGACCTCAAAACCTTCGCCGTTCAGTTTCACAGTGTCGATACCGATGTGAAGAAGCATGCTCACACCAGTGTCTGTCATGAATCCGATGGCATGTTTTGTATCAAAGACAAAGGCGATCGTTCCGTCTTCCGGAGCGTATACGATATTCTCTGCAGGAGTCATTGCGGATCCTGCTCCCATCATTCCGCCTGCAAAAGCCTCGTCCGGTGCCTCAGAGAGGTCAGCGGCTTTTCCCGTGATCGGGCTGCTGATGGTTACTGTGCGCACAGCCTTTTTCTCTGTTGTCTCAGTCGTTGCTTCGGCTGCAGACTCAGTCTCCTCATCCTCTGCGATATACTCCGTATTCGGAGCTTTCTCAAGATAGTCCTCAAGATTGGATTTGATTACCGTTACTCTCGGTCCGTAGATCACCTGTACGCCCTGTCCTTTGTGAACAACTCCGGAAGCTCCGGTTGCCTTCAGCATAGCGTCGTTTACAAGCTCAGATTTCACCACGGTACAACGAAGTCTTGTGGCACAGCAGTCTACGTCTACAATGTTTTTCTTTCCGCCAAGGCCCTTCATGATTCTGTCGCTGAGAAGATCATCCTCGCTGAGTGCGGAGCCGTCTTTCTTTGCGAGATAGTCTGCTTTGCTGAAGAGCTTTGTCTCTGTATCGTCATCCTCGCGTCCCGGAGTCTTCAGATCAAGCTTTTTGATCAGGAAGGTGAAGATGAAGTAGTACAGGAAGAAGTAAATAATACCTACCGGTACGATCAGCAGCCAGCTTGTTTTCTCATTTCCCTGAAGGATTCCGAAGAGGAAGAGATCCAGGAAACCGCCGGAGAAGGTAAGACCTACAGCGATATTCAGAATGTGCGCAATCATGTATGCCGTTCCGGCAAGTACTACCTGAACACCGAAGAGAATCGGAGCTGCAAACAGGAAGGAGAACTCGATCGGCTCTGTGATTCCTGTAAACATGGATGCAAGGGCTGCGGAAAGAAGAAGTCCGCCGGCCTGTTTCTTTTTCTCAGGTTTTGCTGTGCGGTACATAGCAAGGGCAGCACCCGGAAGACCGAAGATCATGAAGATGAACTCTCCGGAGAAGTATCTGCAGGCATCTGCGCTGAAGTGTGCCACATTTGCGGAGTCAGCAAGCTGCGCGAAGAAGATGTTCTGACCACCTTCGATCATTTTTCCTGCAACTTCGAGATGTCCTCCAACAGCAGTCTGCCAGAAAGGCATGTAGAATACATGATGAAGACCGAAAGGAATCAGTGCTCTCTTGATGAGACCGAATACCAGGGTTCCTGCATAACCACTGTTTGTAACAAGTCCGCCCAGTGCGAAAATGCCGTTCTGTACAGCCGGCCATACGAAGTACATCAGAATTCCCACGAACATGTATACCAGTGTGGAAATAATCGGAACGAAACGGGAACCGCTGAAGAAAGAGATGGCAGCCGGCAGCTCGATCTTGTGGAATCTGTTGTGAAGTGCCGCAACACCGAGACCGACGATGATTCCGCCGAACACACCCATCTGCAGGGTCTGAATACCACACATGCTGGTGATGGTACCACCGAGAACGTCTTTGGAGATACTTCCGTCAGCAAGAATCTTGCCGTTCAG
Organism: Eubacterium sp.; assembly: GCA_024684035.1. GTDB lineage: Bacteria > Bacillota > Clostridia > Lachnospirales > Lachnospiraceae > Bilifractor. Next base: position 41,428 of record JAIKXQ010000044.1, read on the forward strand.
TGTGAGCATAGCCTCAACGGTGATGTTCATAACGAAGTAAGCGATCATAGAAGCAAGAGCAGCTACTTCCTTCTCCTTCTTCGCCATACCGATGGCTACGCCCACTGCGAAGATCAGAGGCAGATTGCTGAAGATCGCATTTCCGACAGCGTTCATGATCATAAGCAGAGCATGAAGTACGGTACCGTCTCCTAAAATCTTGCCAAGTCCGTAAGTTTCAATGGTTGTTGGGTTGGTGAATGTGCTTCCCAGTCCGAGCAGAAGTCCTGCTACCGGAAGGATTGCGATGGGCAGCATAAAGCTTCGTCCCACACGCTGCAGTACGCCGAAAATTTTGTCTTTCATAATTCCTCCTTGTAGTATGAAGACGGGCTGTCTGTTCTGTTGAACCGGCTTCCCCTTTCGGAACTCTTTTTCTGCTTTATCTCCCGTAAAGCAAAAAAAATAGCCACTCACAGACACAGACATCAATTAAAATGTTCTATATCCAGCGAATGCCTACCTAAAGTAACATACTGTATTTCTAGGGATAGAATAACACAGGTTTTCTATCCGCGTCAATATTTTTTTATTTTTTCTTTAGACTTTCTTAATTATCCACATCGCTTTCAATTTGGTCATTTCATTTTCATATGACCAAATTGAATTCACCCTTGATCAAATTAAATAACGCTCGCTTTTTTTCTCCCCTGTCATGGTATAATGTTAAAAATACTGATGGAAACAGGAGGAAAAGAATATGTCAGGAAGAAAACGAAAACGCCGCGGTTCCTTCGCGGGAAAAATGATTCGCTGCCTGATCATACTTTTGGCGCTCACCTCCGGCGTCATGTATTTCTGTCAGAAACCGGTTCGCAGACTTATCGCCGAGACGGTCGTGGATCATGCCGTCAAGGAGTCGATTCAGTACGCAGGCGCGGAACACCCGGAAATCCAGCAGGCCATCGACAGCCTGACGCCGGAGGACAAAGAAGCCGTGACGGAGATCGTGGAGAACAATATCACCCCGGACAAAGTTGCCGCCGTCAACAATTACCTGGAGAGCGGCGATTACCGGGGATTGATTACCTACGCGCAGCAAAATCTCACTCCAGAGGAGTACAACCGTCTGGAGCAGATCTACGCAAACTACGCGGGACAGCCGTAAAACGCAGGAAGCGCCCATCATGCTTCCTGTGTTTTTTACAATTTCCTGCGCAGATAAATCATGTCGATGAGCTGCACACCCTCCTCAAAAATCGGATGGTCATAGTTCCTCAGAAAGAACTTCTCAATGACGTGATGTCTTTCAAATCCGCATTTCTCATAAAAAGGGATCGTCAGGGGACTATCACCCGTTCCCACCTGAAGAACCTGAAAACGATCCCGATATTCCCGTGCGATGAAATCAATCAACATCCTTCCGTACCCCCTGCCGTGAGCTTCCGGAAGGGTTGCGATGTTCTTGATCTCCAAGATCCCGTCGCCTTCATCTGTGACGACACATTCTCCTTTGATCTCCTCATCCTCCAGGACATACATGGTACCCCTGTCCAGATACTTTTCAATCATATCTTCCTGCTCGTCCGCAAGGAACAGCAAGTCCATGTAATCTCTTTTATAATTTCTCACTTCATATATTATCATCATAGATCTCCCTCAATTTAATTTTATATGTCTTGCAAAACTTTTCTAAGTAATATTACTTCAGCAAGTTATTGAACTTATTTAAGTAACATGATATAAATAAGATGAAAGGTGATTAAAGAAATGGATTATAATTTCCCGGATGATCTGAAGGCAATTCGCGAAATACTTGGAATAACACAGACCGAACTGGCAAAAAGAATTGGTGTCCAACAGGTTACACTATCCCGAAATGAATCAGGTAAAACGTCAGCCTCGCCGAAACTACTGGAGCAAGTATACGGCTTTGCTTTTGATCATAATATAAAGCTAGGCAGACTCAAAGAAATGCTGTGGCTTGAAAATCTGAAACCGGGGCATAAGCTTCTTTTTCATGGAGCAAAAAGCGAAATCGAAGGTGAGATAAGCATTAACAAAAGCCGTACAAACAATGACTTCGGACAGGGATTTTACACCGGTGAAAGCTATACTCAGGCGCTTTCCTTTGTATCAGGTTTTGATCATTCTTCGGTTTATTATCTTGATTTTAATGTATCTGAGCTGAAATGCAAACAGTATAAGGTTAACCAGGAATGGATGCTTACCATTGCTTATTACAGGGGAACTCTGGAAGAATACAGCGAACATCCCACGATAAAAAAACTGATCACTGAGTCAAGGAACTGCGATTATATCATTGCGCCCATCGCGGACAATCGAATGTTCCAGATTATCAATTCTTTTATCGCCGGTGAAATAACAGACGAGCAGTGCAAACATTGTCTTGCCGCCACAAATCTTGGCAATCAGTACGTGTTCACAAGCGAACAGGCTGTCCAACAACTGAAAATTCTTGAGAGATCATATATTTCTTTCAGCGAAAGAGAACATTATAAGAATCTAAGAGCTGAAGATACCAGGCTGGGAGATGATAAGGTGAAACTGGCTAGAAGACAGTTCAGAGGAATGGGAAAATACATAGATGAAATTCTGAAATAAGATTTGAAGGGAGATGGATATCGACATGAAAAAAATAGATAATGACGGTCTCCTTCTATGTGACATACAGGCTAAGGCATTTGAGTTATCCGGCTCTGCGCAGAATACGAGTTCAGAGATTTTTATCCGAAGGTTTATGAATAGCGATGCGGCCAGACAGCTGGATAACGCGGCTGTGTTGCAGAGTAACACGCAGGCCGCGGATCTTCTGATTCTTATTGATGAAGAATATGGCAGGTCAGATTACGGTTCCGTAAAATACAGCCCCAATGAACTCTACTGGATCGGCTATATCTACCGCTACTATGCTTACACATATAACATGACCTCCAGACAGGTATATAAAACCGTTAAGCCGAAAGAATTACGCGGGCTGTTCCTGCCATACCACACCATGGATCCTTCTCAGGCCATTGACAGAATCCTGGAAGCAAAGGGACTTTCAAATAACGAAAGCGACGAAGAAAAAAGACAATTTGAAATCTATAAAAGAATAAGAAATAAGACAAAACCCGCCCGGGAACGTTAATCACAGAGTCTTCTTCTGTGATCGCCATTCCCGGGCGGGTTCTGTTTTTACTACTATTCTACTGTTTTTCTGTCGGATTGTTAAACAGGATGTCTTTTCCTGCGATTGCTTACGGAGAGTTCCGGCTATGCTCCCCGGATGCTTTCTCCGGATCTACCGGATGCTATACGTGCAATTTTTGTTTACATCACCAGCTCGATTTCATTCTCTTCTTTCAGCTCGGATGCCGGAATGTAATTGCCCTCCATGAGCTTGCCGTTGAGGGTCAGGCTCTTGCAGCCGGACTGGGCGTGATCCGGATTCTTCACGGTGATTTGAAGTCTGGAGCCGCGGAAGGTCTTCTCGATCTTCAGGCCGTCCCAGTCTGACGGAATGGAAGGAGCGATACGGATGCCCTCCAGATCCGGACGCATACCGAGGATTCCCTCTACGCTTCCCACCATGATCGTGGAGGCGGTTCCTGTCAGCCAGTGTACATGACTTCTTCCGAAGTGAGGACTTGCCGGTCCCTCGGTGAACTGTCCGTAGCAATATGGCTCGAGATGACGGGTCTCTGCTCTGTCGTTCTGTGCGGCAGGGCTGTTTTCTCTGTAGTATTCATAGGCGCGGTCGCCGTTTCCAAGGAGTGCCTCTGCAAGGATCAGCCATCCCTGTGTCTGAGAGAAGATTCCTGCGTTCTCCTTGGTTCCCTGGTTGTAAATGACACCGAGGGCGCCGTCAAAGGCGTGGGAGTGATAAGGCGGATCCATGAGAACCGCGCCGTAGGCAGAGTTCAATCTCTCATGTACGAGGTTCATGGCGGAGTCTGCCTGCTCTTTGGTTGCAAGACCGCTGATGACAGCCCAGCTCTGAGGATTCAGCCACATGTTTGCCTCCGGAGCCTTCCGCTCTCCGATGCGCTCCCCGGCCTCTGTGAAACCGCGGGTGAAGCGGTCCTCATCCCAGCAGTACTTGTTGATGACTTCTTCCAGTGCTTTTTTGTGCTCTGTCGCAAAAGCCTGATACTCATCATCCTTCTTGTATGCGGCCAGCTCCTCCATGGTACGGAGCGCATAGTAGAACTGAAGAGCCACGAAGGTGGACTCACCGGCTTTTCCAAGTCTCAGACAGTCGTTCCAGTCGGCATAGAGTCCGGCAGGCATCTCATGAACTCCGAGGTGATCCAGGGAGAACTGAATCGCCATCTTCAGATGCTCATACACGGTTGCATGTCCCTTGTTGGCGAAGAGGAGATCCTCATCCAGGAAGGCAAGATCGCCGGTCTCCGACAGATATTTGTAAACCGTCGGGAAGAGCCAGAGGGCATCGTCTGCCCGGTAGGCCGGATGTCCGGTAGCCTGTACATAAGAAGCGTCGTCCGGTGTATCCTCGTGTCCCGGGTTGTGTGTAAACTTAACCAGCGGAAGTCCGCCGCCGTTGTCCACCAGTGCCGTAAGCATGAAACGGATCTTTTCTTTTGCCATGGACGGAGCCAGATGAATGATTCCCTGAATATCCTGTACGGTGTCACGATAACCATAACCGTTGCGGAGTCCACAGTAAATGAAAGAGGCTGCTCTGGACCAGATAAAAGTCATGAAGCAGTTGTATGCGTTCCAGGTGTTAATCATGGTGTTGAAGTCCGGATCCGGAGTCTCGATCTGAAGAGGTGTGAGTCTCGCCTCCCACTCTGCCTTCAGCTCCTCCAGTTCTTTTTTTACCTGTGCAGCGGGCTGTGCATACAGATCCTGAATCTTCTGAGCTTCTTCTGAAGAATGAAGTCCCAGAGTAAAGGCGACTGTCTTTGTCTCCCCGGGTGCAAGCTCTACCTTACAGGAAAGAGCACCGCAGGTGTACTCGTTGTAGCCGTCCTCGTTTCCGAGATCACCGGTCTCTACGCCCACAGGATTTCCGTATCTTCTTCCGCAGCCGAGGAACGCATCTCTGTCTCCGCAGTAGGAGCTGACAAGCGCACCGGAAAGCGCGAGGAACCTTTTCTCAACGATTTTGTTGTCCACCGGAGCGCTCTGTGTATCGAGGTTTCCGTGAAGAACCTGCATGATTCTGTTTCCCTCGGCAACTGTTCTTCCGATGAAACGGGAATACTGAAGATTCACCTGATCCTGCTCATAGTTGTTGTGACAGGTGAACTCTGCAAAGGCTGTGAGCGTCAGCTTCCTTGGCTTGTCGGAATTGTTCGTGACGGAGAGTGCCCAGACTTCATGCGTCTTGCCCGCCGGAACGTAATATGTTGCCTCGGAATGAATGTCGCGGTAATCTGCCTCAAAAACGGAATATCCAAGGCCATGGCGGCAGATGTTCCTGTACTCCTTAAGATCTTTGCACACCGGTTTCCAGGACGCAGACCAGTACTCGCCCTCATCCTCCCGGATGTAGAGGTAACGTCCCGGCTCATCCAGGCCGTTGAATACATAACGGAGGATTCTTCCGTCCGCGCCGGATTTGCGGAAACTGTATCCGCCGGCATTTCCGGAGATCAGCGCTCCGTACTCCGGGGAACCCAGATAGTTCGCCCAGGGCGCCGGTGTGTCCGGTCTTGTGATCACATATTCTCTTTTCTTGTCGTCAAAATATCCGTAATTCATAGTCTCTCCCATTCTCCGTGAAGTATATATGCACGCCCCCGGCACCGGCCGGAGACTACGTACTCCTCCTCATTTATGTATGTTCATCGTTCCGGCACGCCATCGCTATTGCCGGTATGCAGTCAGCGGTCTTCTTCCGCACGACCATTCACTGAACCATTTACCGCAGCTGACCGCTTATCCGAGTTCGATCTCGATCTCATTTCCGGACTCTGCCAGGGACGCAAAAATATCCTCGGCCATCACCAGTCGATCCTCCTGTACCTCCAGGACTTTTCCGTTGCAGGCTGCCGCTTTCACGCGGTACTCACCTGCATCCTTTCCGGAAGGATTGGAGAAGGATACGGTGATCTCTTTTCCTCCGAACGTGAGATGAATCTTTGCGATTCCCTTCTCATCAAACTGCTCTTTCACAAGCTTCGGGCAGATCTCCAGTTTACCGAGGTTTCCGCGGACACCGTAGACCAGAGTCACCATGGTGAGCAGGAACCAGCTGGCAGCTCCTGTGAGGTAGTGATATTTGCCGCGTCCTTTTGCGTCAAAATACTCCGGCACACCCGGGTAAATCCTGCTGACATCAAAGTTCATGGCCTGATCCGCGAGTGACTGAAGCGCTTTGTATCCCTCGCGGACAAAACCTCTGCTGTAGAGGGCGTAGGCATACATGATGGTCATATGGGAGAATACCGCGCCGTTTTCCTTTTCGCCGTAGGCGAAGCCGAACATTCTTCCCATGTCAAATTTCAGCTCGTTGAAATTCGTATTCAGACGGTAGCCACCGATCTCTCTTCTGTAGAGATGACGGTCTGCGGCCTCACAGATCTTTGCAGTCTGTTCTTTGTCGGCAATTCCGCTCATCACGGAGAATACCTGTCCGGTGAGCATCATGCGGACATCTTCGCCGGCCCTCTCTACCATGTTGCCGCTGTTGTCATAGTAGCTGTTGAACCAGCCGGCCTTCTCATCCTCGGTGATCCACTCCTGGGAACGGATCTTATCCTGCAGTTCATCGGCCATCCGCTCCAGATCTCCAGCGAGCTCTTCAACGCCATACTCCATGGTTTTTCCGGATACCGTATGGATCACGCGATCCTGATAGAGGCTCTCTGTTTCTGTTTTTTCAGCGCCTTCTCCCTGAAGAAGCGTCTCCATTTCAGAGAGAACCGATACCACGTCGATTCCCTTTTCTTCATGAAGTCTCCGGAGGATGCCGGCGAGATCACGCAGGTTTCCTGTATAGGCACAGGAGAAGGCAACACTCTCTCCCCTCGCATCGGCCATGTCTATGGCGTCGTTCCAGTCAGCACCGCGAAGACGAAGCATGCCATGCTCCCCTACCTCGTAGAAGGAAGTGAGATGTTCCAGAAGGAGGTGCTCCAGGATGGTTCCTTTGTAGATCTCCCCGGCCTCTGTTCTCTGCAGGGTTCCCTGATCCTCCGACCAGGATGCGTCATGATAGGTTCCGCGCTTTGCCTGACCGTCTTTGAAATAAGGAACCTTCTCCAGAAGGATGTCCAGATCTCCGGTCTGATTGATATAGAGAAGAATGGTCTTCAGCGGCCACACGCCGTGATCCATCCAGACTCTGGCGATTCCGTTTCTGTCAGCAACAAATTCTCCGGGCCTGCTGCCGATGATCGTAGCATTGCTTCCGTCCACGCGAATGCCGGCGGTATTGTTGATGATATTTCCCCGGACATCACCCGGATCCATAATCAGAAGAGAGAGGCAATCCTGCCAGAGATCTCTCCATCCCCGGCCGCCACGACCGTAATCGTGGTGAGGCAGGAAGGAACAGCCGAAGAGACTGCGAAGGAAGGGCTGGAAGCTGACCCACTTGAGGAAGTTGTCATATGCAATGTCTCCAGTGTGGAAATCCACATTGACAGCTTTCTTCCAGTACTCCCTTGTCTCTGCAAGGGCCTGCTCTGCTTCTTTTTCTGTTCTGTACGCAGAAAAAATATTCTCCGGATTCTCATTTTCCTGTGCAATTCCCATTGCGACAACGAAACTGCGGGTCTGACCGGGCTTTATGATTTCCTCACGGAAACGGATTGCTCCCACGGCCTCTTCTCCCTCAAACGTTTCTCCGGAAGCCGCCATCTGAGATGCTGCCTTTTTGCAGAATACAGCTGCCGGATGTGTGAAGCTTCCACCCTCGCCGAGATATGCGGAAACCGTCGGATAAAAGCCCTCCGGCTTGTTTCCATTCCCCTCAGCTCCGAAGACAAAATAGGACGTATGGTTTACACGATGACCTCTTTCATCAAAAGACATGGTGGGTTTGACAATTACGCCCGCCTCCGTTGTGCGGATTCTGTGAAGCATACTGGTGACATTGCGGTGATCCCGGATGTTGTCAGCGCTTCTTCCATAGACAGGAATCGCTGCGACTGCGGACATTTTTACTTCCCTGTCGGCTGTATTCGTCACCCGGACAATCATGACCTCAGTATTCGCATCCGCAGGAACAAAAGAAGTGATCTCACTTCTGAGACTTCGCGCAGCATTCTCGCGGCTTACTTTGTGCCACATCAAACCGCCGGTCACAGTATTGGCATCCTGTTCATCTGTGAATTTCGCATCCTCTGCCTCTGCGGACGCTCCCACTGCCGACCAGGGCTTCTCTCCCTCCACCAGACACCAGAAGTTTCTGGTGCTGCGGTTGTTGTGAAGGTTTTCCGAGCTTACCGGCTCCAGCAGAAAGGATTCCTGGTCAATCTTGGAATCGCCACCCAGGTTCGGCGTGATACTGCTCTTCAGTCCTCTTGCGCAAGCAAGGGGAAAATACAGATAGCTGTAGTTCTCAGCGTTGTTCAGTTCAAATGTACCTTTATCATCAAGAAATCTGATCTCACCCATATGATCCTCCGAAATATCTTCAACAAATCGGGGCAGTCGCACAAAATTCCTCTTTTCTAAGGATGCCCGATAAGCATCTCAAGTTTTGTGTGACTGCCCCTCACGTCTGATGTATGACATTATTGTATTTAATTTTAGCGAGAATCTATTTCATGTTCATCTTCAAAAATGTCATATTTATGACCTTTTCTTTTTTCTTGAACGACTTAAAGGATATATGCACGACATTTTGAGATATTTCGCGTTTTTCTCCTGTCACGTAAAAAATATCAGAACTGTGACAAAAGATTTACCATCTCAATGGCGGAAAGCGCACAGTCATATCCCTTGTTTCCTGCCTTGCTTCCGGCTCTGGCAATGGCCTGCTCGATATTGTCTGTTGTGAGAATTCCGAACATCACCGGCACGCCTGTCTCCAGGGAAACCTGAGCGATTCCCTTGGCCGCCTCGTTGCACACGTAATCATAATGGGATGTCTGTCCGCGAATAACAGCTCCCACACAGATGATGGCGTCGTACTTGCCTGTGCGTGCCATCTTGTTAGCCGCTGTCGGGATCTCAAAAGCTCCGGGAACCCACGCGGCCGTGATGTTCTCTTCCTCCACACCGTGACGCACCAGACCGTCAACCGCACCTCCGAGAAGCTTGTTGACGATGATCTCGTTAAATCTGGCCGCCACAATACCAACCTTCATGTCCTTCTTTGCTACCAGTTTTCCTTCTACTACCTGAATGTTGTTCATTGGATTCTTCTCCTCATTCTTTCATTTCTCTATGTTATATATCGGCGCGAGGCTCTTCTTTATCTTTTTCCCATTGCATGTTCGCGTCGAGGTCAGAGCATACACATCGCAATCATTTCTGACTATCCTGCACGTCTTCTGTTATCTGATTCTAAATACCGGTGGTAAATGATCTGCGTCAGGACATCTGTCCCCCGAAGGTTCCCTCGTCCAGGATATGTCCCATCTTCATCTTCTTTGTCATCATATAGCGGTAATCGTACTTCTGAGCCGGAATTTCGATGGGGACCCGCTCATGAATCTCAAGCCCGAAGTCCGAGAGGCCGTAGACCTTATCCGGATTGTTTGTCAAAAGCCGCAGGGATTTGCAGCCAAGGTCTCTGAGGATCTGCGCCCCCAGCCAGTATTCTCGGAGGTCCGCCTTGAAGCCAAGGCGGATATTTGCCTCCACGGTATCGCAGCCCTGTTCCTGCAGTGCATAGGCGCGGATCTTGTTGATCAGTCCGATACCGCGGCCCTCCTGTCTCATATAGAGGATGATGCCCCGGCCTTCTTTCTGTACGGCCTTCATGGCTGCCTCCAGCTGATCTCCGCAGTCGCAGCGCAGTGATCCGAAGGTATCTCCGGTCAGACACTCCGAGTGGACACGGCAGAGAACATCCTCACCGTCTCCGATCTCTCCTTTCACCAGTGCCACATGGTGTTCTCCCGTCAGATCGTTGATATATCCGTACATATCAAAGTCTCCGTACTTCGTGGGCAGAGAGGCAACCGCTTCCCGCACGGCATGTTTCTCATACACCCTGAGATAATCCTGCAGCTGGCGGATGGTGATAAAGGTGAGATGATGTTCATCTGCAATCTCCCAGATCTGCGGGGTCTGCATCATGGTTCCGTCCTCAGCCATGATTTCACAGCAGACACCACACTCTGTAAGTCCGGCAAGGCGAAGGAGATCCACTGTGGCCTCCGTATGTCCGTTTCTCACCAGCACGCCTCCTTTTCTGGCAATGAGCGGAAATACATGACCGGGGCGGCGAAGATCGGAGGGTTTCGTCGCCGGATCCGCACAGCTTCTCATGGTAAAGCCCCTCTCCTTGGCGGATATGCCAGTGGTTGTATTTACATGATCAATGGATACTGTAAAAGCAGTCTCGTGATTGTCCGTGTTCTCCAGCACCATGGGCGGAAGACCAAGGCGGGATGCCACCTCCACACTCATGGGTGTACAGATCAGCCCCTTGGCCTTTGACGCCATAAAGTTAATATTCTCCTGGGTCGCAAATTCTGCCGCGCAGATCATATCTCCCTCATTCTCTCTGTCCGGATCATCCGTCACGAGAATGATTTTTCCTGCCCGCAGATCGCGGATTGCCTCCTCGATGGAAGCATACTGTCTCTTCTCATTTCCCGGCGTCATCGCCGTTTTCTTCTCTTCCATTTTTCCGTCCCCCTTTCGCCCGGATTAAAATCCGTTTTCCTGTAAAAATTCCAAAGTTATATTTCCGTCTGTCCCGGACGCCGCTTCTGTCCCTTTGTTATCGCGAGCGACGCCTGAAAACAAAAGTTTCTCCACATATTTTCCGAGGATATCCGTCTCCAGATTCACCGGATCCCCCGCCTTCTTTCCCAAAAGAGTCGTCTCCTCTCCGGTGTGGGGAATCACGGAGACTGCGAATCCGTTCTCATCCACCTCGGCAACCGTCAGTGAAATGCCGTCGATGGCGATAGAGCCCTTCTCAACAATTCCCCGCAGAAGCCCCTCCGGCGAAATGATTCTGACCCAGATGGCATTCTCTTCTCTTTTCATGGAGCGGATCAAGCCGCAGCCGTCGATATGTCCGGTGACAATATGTCCGCCGAAGCGGCTGTCCGCCCGCATAGCACGCTCCAGATTCACCCTGTCATGATTGCCCAGAGAACCGAGACTGCTTCTCCGCACAGTCTCCGCCATCACATCTGCCTCAAAAGAATTCCCGGCCAGATCCGTGACCGTCAGACAGATTCCGTTCACGGCGATGCTGTCCCCGATCCTGGTCTCCTCAAGTACCTTCGAGGCACGGATCCGGATCCGCCCGGAGGAACCGCGCAACTCCAGTCTCTCCACGATTCCTGTTTCCTCTATAATCCCGGTAAACACTGTTTTACCTCCTGTATGTTCACTGCGATTCTTCCGCTGTCTGTCTCACCGAATACCGGACAAAGAGATCCGGTCCAAACATTTTTACTTCCTTCGGTGTCAGCATCACTGCCTCCGAGGGCAGATCCACGCCCTCACCTTCCACCGGTGACTTTCCTCTTCCTCCAAAGATCTTCGGCGCGGTAAAAACATCCACTTCGCCGACAATCCCTGCACGCAGGGCGCTGTCCGCAAGGATTCCTCCTCCTTCCAGGAGAACACTGTCGATCTCAATCTCCCCGAGCTTTTCCATAAGGAGATTCAGGTTCACGCCTTCCCCCGCCTGCTTCGGAAGATTCCACACCTCCGCGCCTGCTTTTTCCAGTATCTCACGCCGACTTTCAAAACCGGCATCTGCTTCCCGACATGCTGCTACTATAATCGTTCTCTGCTGCTCTGCCGACCGCATAATCTGCGAATCCTCACCGATGGACAACTTTGAATCGCAGATGATCCGCACCGGATCTCTCCCTCCCGGGAGCCGGCAATTCAGCATGGGATCGTCTTTTCTCACAGTGCCGCTGCCCACCATGATTCCCATGCAGGCGTGTCGCATACGCTGCACTTCTTCTCTGGCCGCTGCCCCGGTAATCCACTTGGATGCACCGGTTCTGGTGGCAATCTTGCCATCCGCCGTCATCGCGTATTTCAGCTTCACGTAGGGACGTCTCTTCGTTATGTAATGAAAAAACACGTCGTTGAGGGCGTCACATTCTTCGCGCAGGAAATCTTCCACCACCTCGATGCCTGCTCTCCGCAGGAGCTCCGCCCCCTTCCCGTGAACCTTCGGGTTCGGATCCCTGGAGCCGATCACGACTTTTCGAATCTTATGCTCGATAATAGCCTCCGTGCAGGGCGGCGTTCTCCCCACGTGACAGCAGGGTTCCAGCGTCACATAGAGAACCGCGCCCTCCGCAGACTCCCGCAGGGACTGAAACGCATTTCTCTCCGCATGGAGTTCTCCGCATTTCCGGTGATAACCCTCACCGATAATCTTTCCATCCCGAACAATCACTGCTCCGACCATGGGATTGGGATGACACCAACCTTCTCCCTGTCTGGCCAGTTCGATCGCCCGGCGCATGTATTCTTCTTCCGTCATTATTTACCTTTCTATATCCGAATCTAAAAAGACCCTGCGGATTTCTCCACAGGGCCTTACCTACGAATATTCATGTTGCTGACAACAGTCGTTTTAATTTACACTCCCCCTGTTTACAAAAAGGGGACTCCGGTGCCGAAACTGTACCGGCTTCACTTTTCCTGCTGTCGCAAAACGATTCTTCTTCCATCCAGACTATACTGTCGGTCCCGGAATCTCACCGGGTCTGCCCGATGCAGCGTTCAAAACTGTAGTTTCAGAAACGTTGCACAAGGCTTGCGGACTTTACCGCCGATCGGGAATTTCACCCTGCCCTGAAGTTCGTTATTTTCTTGACGTTATCATGATACTGCATTAGCAGGCTAAACACAAGAGTTTTTCTCTTTTTTCTCTCATGCATTGAGCAGTTTTTTCAGCCTTGCCTTCTCTTTTTTGGCATTCTTGTACCACTCGGTTGCCCAGACTCGTGTGAACTTCCAACCCATCTTCTCCATGATCTCCTGACGGAGTCTGTCTCTGTCGCGGACATTTCCCAGCCCGTGATAGGACTCGCCGTCGAATTCGATACAGAGCATATAATCGCTGCTTCCCGGTTTGCGGACAGCCAGATCTGTCTTCACCGCCGAGAGTCCGTAGTTCATATCGACTTCGAAGCCGAGGTCCCGGATGTAATCCCGAACCTCCATTTCCAGATTCTGTTCCGCGTGGGCGCTGTAGTTCACCGGTTTCTCCACGCCGAGGACAGCAGCTCCGTTCTCCGCGTAATCCAGGTACTTCTCCAGAAGTACCACACCGGCCGCGGATTTTCCGTTCACCCGGATCTCCTCGGAACGTACCGATGAGATAACCTGTATCATGCACTTTGCTCTGGTGACAGCCACGTTCAGACGTCTCTCTCCGTTCTCTGTACTGAGAATTCCGAAGGTCCTCGTCATATTTCCGATTTTGTCTTTGCCGTAGGTGACGCTGAAGATGATGGTGTCTCTCTCATCCCCCTGCACCGACTCAATGTTTTTGATGAAAAAGGGCTCTACGCTGTTGGACTCAAAGAATTTGTCAAACTCCGGATTCTTCTTCCGGCGTTTTTCCAGAACCTGCCGGATCTGCTCCTCCTGCTCCGTGGTAAAGGATACGACACCCAGACTTCTTCTGGGATACTTCTCAATGATCTCAAAGATCTTGTCCACAACGACTTCCGCCTCTGCGAGGTTCGTCTTCTTGTGCCTGTCGTACTGCCCGTTCGGAACGTAGGTGAAATGAACGCCTTCGGAATTCTCCCTGCCGTAGGGTGTGGGGAAGGTCGCCATTGTTCCGTTGTAAAAATACTTGTTGGAAAAGGCAATCAACGCCTCGGAGTGACTTCTGTAATGCCATTTCAGGCGCACCTGCATGAGCGCCCTGGCGCTGAAGTCCAGAAGGGACTCCGATGACTCCGACGGAGGCATCTGCCTGGGATCACCAACCACAATGATCTGATCTGCCCTGCTCACACAGCCCAGTGCCTCTTCCGGCGTGATCTGTGAAGCTTCCTCAAAGATTACCACATCGAAATGAATCCCGCCCGGCCGTATGTAGCGACTCACGCTGTTTGGTGACATCATCAGACAGGGCTTGATCTCTGTGATCAGATGTCCGTACTCGTCGAACGTCTCCTCCAGGCTTCGATCCTTCAGATCCTCTGAGAGAAAACCTGCGACCGCACTGCCCGCCCCGGTTTTGTCCAGAGACGGACGGTGTCCGGAGAGCTCCGCGGCAATGACTTTTCGATTCAGATCGAACTGCACTCTGTCTTCCAGCCGGAAGGTTTTGACCATACGCTCGTGTCCGCTTCTGCTGAACTCCGCCAAAGCCGGCAACTCATGCTGAAGATCATCGATCCAGGTGCGGATATAGGTCTTCTCATAACACTTCGCAAAGGTTTTTTCGGAGACACCGCTGTCGATCAAGGCATCCAGATATTCCAGATCACCGTGGGCGCGCAGATCGGCCATAATCCTTCGCATCTGCTGCCATACATCCAGCTTGTCAAAGTTTTCCAGACAGTTCTTCAGTCTGGCTGAGAGCTTCCGGATATTCATTTCCTCAAAAGGAATCTCGTCCTGATCAAAAGCGCTCCGGAGATAACCGAGATCTCCGTTCTTCAGGTTGTCCATCTCCGACAGCCGATGGGACCAGGTCACGCACATTCTCTTCAGGCCGGCAAACCTGCTCTCCTTGAGCGTTGTGAAGCGGCCGAAGTCCGTCCCTGTCCGAAGCATGGCCTGAAAACGTTCTCTCTGCCCGCGGATTCTGTCCCAATCGGACTCGATTCCCTCGTAGATGCTGCCGACTCTTCCTCTGACAACCGCGTCCGCCTTCTCGAATCTCTTCTGAGCCTTCTGATACTGCACAAGTAGCTGGACGTCGCGAAGAGCCGTGCGGTAATCCGTCTTCTTTCCGTCCTTCCGGTGCATCCGCAGCTTGTTGATGATGTCCTTGTATTCCGGACTCATCAGCCGGTTCATCTTGCCTCCGAATTCCAGGAGTTTCTGTTCCATATCCTCCGCGTCAATTCCCAGCACATCCATGCGGTAGTTTTTGAAGATTTCTTTTTCCAGCGTCCCCTGGGAAGACGAGAGGAGGCTGATCTGCTTGAAGGCGTCGTCGATTCTTACCAGTTCCTCCGGCTGGAAGAAAGCCTCCGTGATCAGCGTATCCTGTGCCATAAAATCAATGACTCTCCGGCACTCTTTCAGCGAACTCAGAGAGACCGCCGGCAGACCCAGGAGGTTCGGAATCTCCGCGGTGACGGTGCTCATCTCATCAAGCCAGCGGGTAAACCTTGTCAGCGTGTACTTCAGTCGTCTCCGGTTGTCTACGGTCTGATCCGGATCTATATAACCATACCAGGGGTTCAGGTGATAATCGTAAACGCCTCCCGCCACCTGATCCGCATAGGCCGCGAGAAGGTCGCAGGTCTTGTGAAGATCCTCCTCGGAAAGATTCCGTATATCGGGAATCATATAATCAATGTCCGGAACCCCGTGATAAAGGGCTGCCTCCTCGTACAACTGCCACAAAGACATATTCACACCGCTGTTGATCTGGTGGAGCTGCCGCTGATAATCATCCAGCTTTTTTACAGCCTCCTGCTTTTTCCGGATCTCCTCACCGGTACCTCTCCGGATCTGGGATGCGGGCAGATAGAGGGCGTGATTGACATCCGCCAGGACGCGTCCCCGGTCTTCCTCCGGGGAGTGAATGCACAGACAGAAATCTCCGAGGCCAACCATCTCAAGGTTGTGGTAGACCACATCCATCGCCGCTTTTTTCTCGGAGACAAAGAGCACCTTCTTTCCGTCGTAGAGGAGTTCCGCGATGATATTTGTGACCGTCTGGCTCTTTCCTGTCCCGGGCGGTCCCTCCAGCACAAAGTTTTTCCCCTGCTTTGCCATCTGGATCGCTGCAATCTGACTGCAGTCCGCATCAGACACATTGTGAAGCGACACCAGCAGCTCATCGGATGTCTCCGCACTTTCGATTTCATCGATAAATCCCACATCTGCATCCTGCTGATCATACAGAAGGCTCACGGAGGGCTGGCGGATAATCCATTCCGCGTGATCCGTGAGATCCTGAATAATCGCCTCATTCTTGGCCGCAGAATCCGTAAGACGTGAAATGATCGTTTCGAGTTTTTTTCGATCCATGGACACCCTGCCTTTCATATTTTCACTGAGGAGCTATTGTTATCTGATTTTTGCAAATATATACACTGTTTAAATAATGTCATCTTTCAGACAAGTATAACATAATCTATATATATATAGCAAAAATATATGATAATTGCTACGACATCGATCTTGCGAGTGTGCGATCCAGTTGTTCATCCGGCGGTCAACGCACCCACATCCGTCCCTCTAAGCAACTGTTCCAGCTCCAGAAAATCGCCTCTGTAATCCGGCAGGATCCGCTCCCTGCCCTCTTCCATCAGAGCCTCCTCTATCACCTTCGCCAGTTTCTTCTCATTATCAAGAAAGAAAACGTACCCGCAGTCACGCACAGTACGGAATGTTTCCCGTATCTTGAAGTGCGAGCCACCGATAACAACACAGGGGGTTCTGGTGATGACGGCAAATAGCATTCCGTGAAGACGATCCGTGACGATCAGTTTTCTGCCGGAGAACAGTCGCCACTTGTTTTTCAAAAGATTCTCTGCCTCTGCCTCCTTCAATTCCCGGTGGACACAGGTATCCGTGACGAAAACATCGTCCGTAAAGGTCCGGCAGATACGGATGATCTTTTCCTTATCGGCTCCGGTAAGCCGTCCCTCCCGATCCGAACGGAGAGCCAGGAGTATTCCATGCCTCATTCCTTTTTCTTCCGCCACGTTCCCGAGAGAGAGCACCATATCCTTCATGGGGATCACCCTTGCGGAAAAATTCTTTCTGAGAAAATCTTCGGACTGGCGATCCCTTGCGCAGATCGTGAGATCCCGACATCTCCCAAATACCTTCCGGTCCTCTTTGAGTTCCTCGTCTCCTCCCTCGTCCTTTGCGTAGTACACCGTCTGAGGCAGGATGATGATCCGGTTGTTCCGGAAACTCCGGATGACCTTCCGACGAAAGATCTCCGCAAAATCATACATGCTTCCGAGATTTCCGCCTCCCTGCAAAATGATGATATCCTCCGGTCCCGAGACGCGCCGCAGACTCCGGATCCCGGGCACGGTGTCCCAGCCTCCCACGGTAAAGACCTGGGCCTTCCCGTCTCTTTTGGCATACTCCTTCAGATATTTCTCTGTTGCGTAACGGATGGCATGATCACCGAGATTGTCAAAACAGGGCAGTTCAAAGTATACAAGTCTTCTGGTCTTTCCCTTCTCCAGATCAAAAGGCAGCCGTCCCATGGATATCTTCGCGGCCATCCTCGCCTCCACAGAGCAGACCGCGTTTACCAGATCTTTCGTTCGGAGAAAAACCCGGAATGTTGCCGGTCCCTGCAGATAAAGATGAAAAATCCTCTTGTCTTTAGATGAAATATTCCGGTCGGCCATGATCGCCTCCCGGTTCAACCGCAGATAATTCTGGGCAAGAGAAGCGTCCTCCCTTTTCCCCACCAGATAAGCTGTTCGGATATCTGAGTACAGATAAGGAATCAACTTCTCCATGGCCCTGCCTGCAAGTTCCTCTTCATGCTTGTCCCGCAGAAAATCCCGTCTTTCTATCATGGACAGAACCATGGCGTGATTGTTCTCATGCCATTTCTCCAAGGATTCCTTCCCGGATATGCTGTTGCTTCGAATCCGGTAATACAACAAGTGATCCGGTATGTGTACGATCCTCTCCGCCTTGTCGAAAAGCCTGTACGTTGTTGCAATATCCTCGTAGATCCTGCCTTCCGGATAACGGACACCCTCGTACAACTCCCGGTCCACCAGCTTCCCCCAGGCATAACTGCGGATTTCCCTGTCCTCGATCAGGGCGGAAAGAGCATCAAAACGTCCCATTACTTCCACCCGGTCTTCCACCGGGTCCTCCATGGTGATCCTGTCCCCCCGGATCATGTAATGGGCGCAGATGGCGATCTGGGCATGCTGCTCCCTTCGGGCAAGACAAAGCTTCTCCAGCGCCTCCGGGGCCAGATAATCGTCGCTATCCAGGCAGAAGATACAATCCCCGGATGCGTGATCCAGCGCGATATTCCTTGCCGCCGACAATCCCCTGTTCTTTGTATGGATCACGCGAATCCTGGGATCTGTCCGTGCATAACTGTCACAGATCCCGGGACACCGGTCCGGAGAACCATCATCCACCAACAGCACCTCAATATTTTCCCAGGTCTGCCGGAGAACGGAATCCAGACATTCTTCCAGGTAAGCCTCCACCTTGTACACAGGAATCACTACGCTGACCAGTTCTCCCTGTTCCTCTATCCCTTTCGACCGGGATTTTCGGTCTTCCTGATATCGAAACGCTCCACCCTTGTCCATAGTCTCACCTCATCAGTCTGTTTAAACGATATCCTTTTCCCCATACAGTTTCGATCAGATTGTTGCGCCCGGTGTACACGGCCAGTTTCTTCCTGAGCCTGGAAATATACACCATGAGCGACTGCCTGTCCGACTCCTGATAGATGCCGAAGAGCTTTGTTCCGATATCCTCAAAACTCACCGGCTTTTCAGTATTCTGCATCAGATAGAGAAGCAGCTCATACTCCCGGTTGGAGAGCTGTACTTCCTGGCCGTCACAGGTAATCATCCTGCGATCCAGTTCCGCAACCAGCGGAGGAACAGAAATCGTCAGTTTTCCCGCTTCCTTCTGCTTCTGCTCCAGCTGCTGGGTTTTTCTGTACCAGCGGACATTGGCCATGATCCGCATGTAGAGTTCTGAGAAACTGCAGGGTTTTTCGATATAGTCATCCGCCCCGGCATGAAAGCCCATAATCTTTTCTTCCTCCGGAGCCTTCTCCGTCAGAAAAAGCACCGGCACATCCGAGAAATCACGGATTTTTCTGCAGGCACTGACGCCGTCTTTCTCAGGCTCTTTTACATCCAGAACAACACAATCCGGCTGAAACTGCTCCACGGCATCCACGGCCATCTGCGAATCTGTCAGTGTCATCACTCTGCAGCTGGTTTTCGCAAAAGCGTTGTTCAACTCGATGATCTCCGTGTCATCGTCAATCAACAGAATCCTGAAGTTTTCGTCTCTCTCTTCTACGCTCATTGCTGACCTCCCCTTTTTTCTCGCAATCGTTTTCTGATTTCCCCGGCAATGTACATTCTGTACGCCCGCTTCATATAGCGGTAGCCTGCCGCCTTCACTGACGCCCGTCCCCGAAGTCTTCCTCTGGCCTTCTCATAAAACTCTCTATACTCTCTTCCAAGTTTTGCTGCCACATCCAGGTATCCGCTCATCTCCGCCTCTGTCTCCAGTCTCGCCAGATTTCCGAGACAGAAGGAAAGATCCCTCTCGAAGATTTCTTCGTCACCCAGCGCTTCCATGATGCCATTCTGCTTTCGCAACGCCGTACCGTAGTCTTCATAATAGAACGGTTCTCTTCTGTGACAGACACTGTCTTTCCGTTGCCGGTAGCAGTACAGACGCCTGCCGATCCACGTCGCTTTTCCGGCGCCGTCAAGAACCTCGGCATTAAATACAAGATCCTCCATGGCCTTCAAATCCGGAAATCTCCTGTCTCCGATGAGTTCCCGCCGGTAAAGTTTGTTCCAGCACCAGGTCACCATCCCCGCGAAATCATCCTGAAAATGCCTCAGGAGTTCCTTTCTTTCTTCGATCCTTAAGGGTTCTCCCGGCACGCTGTCGTCTTTCGGTGCATCTGCTCTTTGTTGCTCCTCTGCGTCAACTTCCGCTGATTCCGGCGAAGGACGCATCTTTGAAATCGCCCCCAAAGCCTCCGGCGACGGATGTGCGTCTGCATCAACTGCCCGTTCATGGCAGATGACTACGTCCACGTCTTCCCGCATGGCAACTCCGTACATTTCCTGCAGATAATCCGCCTCCATCCAGTCATCCGGATCCGCGAAGGCAAGCCATCGTCCCTTCGCCGCGTCCAGACCGGTATTTTTTGCGGCGGACACTCCCTGATTTTCCTGCGTGAGAATCCTCACTGACCAGCCTTCCCGACTCTTACAGCCGGCCTGATATTCCTCCAGAATTCTTCCGCTTCCGTCTGTGGAGCCGTCATTCACAAAGATGACCTCCAGGCTTTTGCATTTCTGCGCGTCCAGGCCTGTCAAAAAGTCAGGAAGCCATTTTTCCATATTGTACACCGGGACGATCAGACTGATTTCCGGACGAGACTGCTCTTCTTGTCCAAAGTCTGCCATCTCCCCGTCCTTTTCCGGCTTTCCTTCTCCGGATTTCGCTCTGACTGTATCTCCTGACACAGCAGCCTCTCCATTACCGGAAGCCTCACTCTTCGTCTCATCCAGTTTTGCTGTCACCGCGTCCCGAATCTGACGGAGCGTATCCTTATCCTCCGGCCGGGTGACCTCATACACCGGTACCCCTGCGATGGCCAGCATGGTCTCCATCATCCAGGGCGGAACGCCGTATTCTTTATAGCAGGAGGAATTGTAGATACAGCCGAAGAGCTTTTTCAGTTTATCAATTCCCGTAAGCTCCTCGATTTCGACCTCCGTAACCGGAGCTTTCTTCAAAATCCAGATGGTCTCCAGCCTGTGGGGGCCCTGCTTGAAACTCTCTTTTTCCGACACGCCGTATTTCATCCGCTTCCCGTCGGGAACAAAGATCATATCTTCCCTGCTGCGCCCCTCGATGGCATTTTCCATTAGCCTTCGAAGAGGGTAGGCACCGTAGCCCATGACCCCCTCTTCTCCAAAGGAACGGAAGAGCACAGAATCGTCGGAGGCGAAACCTGCTCCATCCGAGAGAAGCGCATCACTCAGCGTCGACTTTCCGCTGCCGCTGTCCCCGGTAATCAGAATCATACCTTTGTGTCCCTTCGGAAGAATCGCGCTTCCGTGAAAGATCATCTCTTTTCGCTGAGCCGCCAGCACCGTGAAAATATTGTTCAACAGCCACTGGTCTCTCCGGTAGATATCCTCCGTGAGGAAACGGCAGCGGATACAGTCCCCGTTGGAGACCAGAAAGAAACCGATGCCGTCGATGTAGATCTCCCGCCCCTCCGCTGTTTTTCTCTGAATGATGGTCGTGAGAACATCATCCTTGTCCTTCAGTTTTTGTTTTTGCATCTCCGGCGTTCCCGAATCACCGACCGCCTCCCGGTATTTCAAAAGAGAAGCATAGCCTTCTTCCAGCGGATCCAGATAAAGCCGCACGTCCGGCCGGATCTTTTCATCCGAACAACTCTCTGCAGCCGTCGGAATCTCAAACTCTGAGGCAACTCTCAGGTTGTAAATCTGATATACATACATAACTTCCCCCCCTTCTGTCTCCGGAACGCCGGAAACGTTTCAAGAACAAAGTCCGCAAGCGGACTTCGACTCCCTCAGCCCCTCATTCCTGAGGGGAGCGCTGCAGGACTTTGGCGCGCGAGCAGAATCGCGAAGCGATCTTCCCATCTGCGAGCTGCGCATCTAAGCGGAGCGTTTTGTCTCATAGGGAATGCGAAGCAATTTCCTATGAGATAAAAAAGAAAACAGGATTTCCCCTATAGGAAATCCTGTTCCAAATCACTCCAAAAAAGTGTGTTTCTTGTCGCCTGCTAATCCAAATCCTTACTGAATGATATTCTCTCTAGGTGTACCAGACGCGAGACCATACTCTTCCTTCCATCCTTTAATTGCACCGTTCTCATCGAAAACCGCATATTTTATGTAGTCTACGTTGTTCGGATTATTCGGTCCAAAAGCAGTCTGTGCAAGATTCAAAACTTTAAACTCAGGATTTACCCAATTTTTCATGATAGACTCCTCCTTTTATTCATGAACACGTATGATATGTGTATCATACGTTAGTCAATCATTCCGGGCAACTAATCTATCATTTCTGTAATATTCAATTTTGTGATATAAGCATTAGATTTTAAACGTGTTATTTGTTTTTCACACGGGCTGTATCTGCTTCCTGTTCTTCTCCCAGCACAATTTCTCCACGCGATCCATGTATCGAAGGAAGCAGGTCGTGTAGATGTGTCTCGTGAGATCAAAGTCCTCACAGTCTTCCAGCTTTCCATTTTCCAACTCCCGGATCGCCTTTCCTGTGTCAATCCGGAGATCCTCCGCGTGCTCACGGTAGATCCGAAGCCACTCGTCCACAATGGCATCCTTCTGCCGCAGGATTCTCAATTTCTGGTCCGCACTCTGAAGCCCCTGTTTCCTGCTCTTCAGAATATGCGGGGGCATCAACTCCTCCATATACTCCGTGATCATTCTCCTCATTTTTCCGTTTGCCGTGAATTGATCCGGGGGGAGGGACATACAGAAGTCCACCATGCGCCGATCTCTGGTGGGATCCAGAAGCAGGACTCCGGAATACAGCGAGTGATGCTGGGAAAACTCCCCGTAATGACGGAAGGTATCCCTGCCGAAAAAGCAACGGTGATAGCCGGTCTCATTCTGCATCCACCGGTTCGTTCTCCGTTGATTTTCGTCCAGCCGCTTCCGGGCTCCCGTTTTTTTCAGATAAGACTCCTGCACATAACCGGTTCTTCTTTCGCTTTTTGAAGACCGACAGACAATATCACGGATGGTTGTCAGCCACATACTCTTTCTCGTATAGTGCCGCACCTCATGCATCCGGTTGATCTCCCGCCGGAGGCGGAGCAAATGTCCCCGACAAAGGAGCCTGGCAAAATAATGTCTGGCGTTGTCGTAGGACACGGTGCCGTTTCCGAACATGCCGCCGATGATGACCCTGCAGCCGTCCTCTGCCGCCTTTTTCATAATTCCCTCGATCCAGAGAGAATTCTCCGGGGATTTGTAGGGGATCTCACAGACCTTCTGATACTCCGGCGCGGAAAACCAGGGATGCATCTCCGGAAAATCGCAGAGATGAAGATCTATATTCTTATAGAATTCCGCGGTTTTTTTCACTGCCTCAGACTCATCTGTCTCATAGTGTTCTCCCCTGTCGATGACACAGCCTTTGAGGGGAACGGACGTGTATGCCACCAGATTCTCCCCTCTATTCCTGAGGATCTCCGTGGCAAGGGCGGCGACAGATGTAGAGTCATAGCCTCCGGAGAGAAAGATCGCGGTCTTTCCTGCAGATCGCAGCGTCTGCTCCGTACACTTTCTGTACAGTTTCAGAAAGGCCTCCTTGTATTCTTCATCGGAACCCAGGCGAAGCCGCTTCCTCTTGCCGATGGGATCCCAGTAATACTCCTTTTTCAGCTCCTTCTCCGTCACCAGTACTTTCTGGGCAGGCGCGATCCGAAAGACCTCCGAAAAAGGCGTCTCCTCACATTCCGTAAACACATTCAGATTGTCCTGTCCGATGTAATCCGACAGATACCGCTCATTGACGTGTAGTTCTTTCCGGACCTGCGCCAGGGGTTCCAGAAGGGAGGAAAAATACAGCTTCCCATCCTCGATCGTATAGTAGACGAAATGGTAGCCCACGGAATCCGAGAACATCAGCACCCGCTTCTTTGAGGCGTCATACCAGACGGCCGCGCAGGCTCCCACGATCTTCTCCGGGGTATGGAGCGGATCCTCCTCCAGAAGTCGCATGAGGATTTTTCCGTCGGGAAGCTCCTCCTCCCCGGCCTTGATCAGCTCGTCCCTGTTCTGGATGGTTACATCCGCCGTGAAATAACAGCTGCCAGTCTGATCCGGAAGGTTCTCCTTCTCCGCTTCTTTTGTGAAGTACTGGATGCCGCAGCCCAGATACACGCCGTCCTCCTCCAGCGTCTCCCATCGGTCGATGCGACAGCCGTCAAAGGCTTCCCGCATAATCCGCTTCTCTTCCTCCGGAATGATCTTTTTCTCAAAATCGATGATTCCCCAGATTGCCGACATATTCTCTCCTTCCTCAGCTATTCTCATAAAAGAATGTCTCTGGCGACATTCCCGCGCCGGGCGCTGATGCAACACAGCTACATATCGTACGAATGCGCATCCAGCGACACTCTCTATCCAGAAACAACTCCTTTATTTGTCTCCCACACGTATTCGTTCAACAACCGCCAGATTCTCCCCGCTGCCTCCGGTGACAAAAAGCGTCCCGCAGCGAACCCAGGCGTGTGCGATCATACCTTCTTTCTCGTCCTGCCCCACGCCCAGATACATGGTGGCCGGCACTTTCGCCCTGCGGAGAAGTTTGACAGCTGTCAGCGCCTGCACCAGGCAAAGGGATTTCCAGAGGGTGTGTCCGCAGATCCTTGTGATCTCACTGCCGATAATGAAGGCCTTTCTGTAATCCTCCTCCGCCGCTTCCTTTGGAGACTCCTCGCCCCGCTCTCCGGCCGAGAGAATCAGCGCCTTGCTCCTTCCCAGGAGAATCTGAAGCCGGTACCAGGCGGCATACAGGTACACCCTCAGTGCGATTTTTTTATGTCTGTTATATCGAAAAAAACGATAGAGCTTTCTCATATTCCCTCACCTTCACAGCTCCCGGCCGCCTCTGTCTTCCGTCTGCCTTTCCATCGGCTGATCACCACCGTCAATCTCGAAAGAATCATCCTGCCACCCTCAGTTCTGCAGTACAATCCAAAGAAAATTCCTGCGGTAATCACCACCGTAACCATGGCCTTTATAATCAGTTCCGGCCAGTTCCTTGCGTGAAAGCGGTCGCCGATCCACCAGCCGACGCCGATCATTGCAAGAACAGCGACGAAGTTCCCGACAAGAGACCGGAAATAGCCGCCACATCCCTTGCCGAAAAACTCCCGGAACAGAAGTTTCGGCTCATACCACACATAACTGGCAACGCGGGATATGGCTGAAGCAAAGATTATTCCCGCTATACCAAGAAGTCTACCGAGGATAAGGGAAAGGATAATATTCAGGATTGCCCCGAGAAGCATGGTGTATTTGATCCGTTTATACATTCCCGTGGCATCCCGGAAACACCACATGGGCTGGAGGACACAGCACATGTACGTATTGAGCGTCACTGCCAGAATCAGGAGTCCGGAGAGCTGAAACTCCGGCCCGATCCAGACATAGATGAAATCGTGGATCAAGAGGCAGTACCCGCAGACAATAACACCTGAGAAAATATAGCTTAGAGACTGGAGTTCCTGAAAAACTTCGTATCTCTTGCTGTCGTTTTCGCTTGCCACCACGTTTCCGATGCTGGCCGTCATCGAGGCAAAAATAATCTGTTCCATCAGCAGCAGTTTCGAACCCAGCATCAGATAATTCGAATAGAGCCCGACCGCAGCTGTACCTACCAGCATGGAAATCAGAATATTGTCCGTCGACGAGAAACAGGTTTCACTCACCTTGTAGATAAAGACCGATTTCATATTCTCGAAGATGCCTTTTTTCAGTTCTTCATCGTCCAGCTTCCTTTTTCTGATTCTTTTCAAATATGGGTATACCCTGTTCGCCTTCCATGTAACCAGAGTATTGCAGAGAACCTGATAGAGAACTCCCGTCAGCAGATAAAGTATATAATTCTTCCAGATCAGGAGTCCCAGCAGCTGCGCTAAAGTAACAATAAGAGAAACCACCGTGCGCACCCGCACAAGCATGTAGTCTTTCTGGTCTGCGGTGAGAAGTGTGGACTTGTACACAAAAAGGTAGGAGCAAATCACACCGGCCAGAGAAATCAGATAATAGATCACCAGATGCGGAACTTCCTTTTCCGTGTGAACGATGTACTTCAAAAACGGCACACAGAGAAGCCCTGCCACGGTAATCAAAAAAGCGATAAAATTGTAGATTGTCCGGTAGAAAGATACCAGATCGGTAATTCTCTCTTTGTCCCCCTCGGCCAGGGGTTTGTAAAACGAGTAGGCCATCGCCGTGGAAAAACCGAGATCCGCCATTGTCAGCAGATTCAGCACATCCGAAAAAATGCCGTTCATACCCAGGTATTCCACGCCCAGCGTATGGATAAAAACTGTCCTGGAAACAAAATTCAGCAGCATCGTCACCACGTGGTAAACACTTCCCGAAACAAAGTTCTTAGTGCTCTGTTTCAATCTGCTCTGTGTTTTACTCATTTCAATCCCCTTATCCATCAAATACCCCGGCATTTGTACCGGTCTTTATCACCGCGCCTCAATCTCTGGTCAACTTCAAATCCATACTCTTGTACAGGTCAATCATTTTCTTTGATTCTATTTTGTCCATATCACAGACTTTCTTTGCCCGCTCCACTGCCTCCTTATTCCGGAGTCCGCGGAACGCCCGCATGACCCAGCCTGCAGGAAGCAGGTACGGTCGCTTCTCCAGCCAGGGGTAAAGTTCCTGCATCTTTGCATAGGATGGGAAGAGAAAACTGCACTTCGCGTTTTTTTCTTCTCCCGAAGATAAACTGTCTTCCGCCAGCATCGACCAGATCCCGTTCTCTGCCTTTCCGTGAACACCACTGTCGATCATATACATCAGCAGATTCACCTGTTCTTCTGTCAGAGGTCTCTGCTCGAGCCAGGCAAAGGCAAGCTCCCGGATCTTTCTCTCAAAGGGCACCAGCCCGCAGGCCTCCAGCCCCTTCCGCAGCCTCTCCGGCTCCAGTTCCTCTTTCTTTTTTGTGCAATAGACATACACATCCACCAGATGACGAATCCCGCAGCCGGTTTCATAGAAATGTCTTGCGGAGTGGGCAATCATGTAAATATAAAAATCCACAGGGTCAAAACTCTGACCGAATTCTCTTCCCTTCAGAGCTTTTCTGCAGGACCGGTCCCTGAAATACAAATATTGACGCCGGTCTCTGTGCCTGTCGTACAGATCCCAGTGCAGCTCCACCACAAGGAACGGCTCCTGAAGAAAACAGTGATGATGATCTTCCGACGCGCCTTTGGTATAGCCGAGTTTTGTGAGTACTTTCTCCGCCTCTTCGATCTGGGATTCATCCACCACAATATCGATATCCCCCATATCCCGAAGCTCATAGTTCGGATAAATCCGCTTCATCATCGTCCCCTTCAGAAACTGATGACGAATCTTTTCCTTCTCGAAACACACACCGATCTCTGTGGCCGAGCGCATCTGAATCAGCGAGCGGATCATACTATAATGAACCCGTGACCGCAAATTCTCCTTCCCGGCTTCCTCACAATAATCAATGATCTGTGGCAAAATTACCGGATCCATCATATTTTCATATGAAGCCTGACAGAGCCACGTGCTGTCCTCCCTGCTGATTTCCTCCGGAAAAGTCTCTGCTTTTCCGGAGAGTCCCCGGGCAATTACTTCTCCCAGGATTCTGCATCTGCGCAGAATATCCGCGTCACTGCTCTCACTTAGCACAATGCCCGCGTCCACGGTCCTTAACTTCTGATCGATCTTCGCAACTGCTTCCATCCCAAATCTCCTTCTCATCCGGGTTCCGGTTTGTCTCTCAATTCTCTTGTTTCTATTTTTCGCCCACGGTTTCCAGCGTGTATCTCATGATGTACTCCGCTCTCTTTCCAAAAAACGTTTCAATCTTGCCGGCCTCCATCTGATATAATTTGTCATCCGCCTCACCGGAAAAGCGAAGATAACTGGCCCGAACGGCCTTTCCGAATACTTCTGTATATCCATCCAGAATGCGTCCCACATACTCCGAACTCAGCTTCCCGCACAAATCCTCCATGGCCTTCTTCAGACCGGAGCGAAAAGAAGGACTTTTGAGCATAGACTGCAGGAAAGGATCTTCGGTCACTCCCGGCTGGAAAAAGGTATCGATGGTGGCTGTAGAAAGCTGACCAAGGTAGCCGTTATCCATCGTGTTTTGCATTTTTCCGAGAATCCAACGCCACCGCGAGTCTTCCTTGCCGGATCCGGAACCACCATCTGTCCTCCAGACCGTCGGGTTCTCTTTCCCGTGCTCTGAATTGGCCAGGAACATATTGAAACAGAGGTAGTAGGTATAACTATCCACGTCCATCCGTTCCGTGACTTTCTTATAGTTTTCCTCCACAGACAGATTCGTATTCTCTACATACGAGACAAGATCCGAAAAATCTTCAGAAGCTCCCTCGCCGGTGCCCGATACCAGAATCTTCGTTTTATCATTGATTCCGTATTTTCGCCGGATCATCGACGCATCGCAGGGTGTTCGCAGCATGTACACCCCCCAGTATTCTCCGTTGATAAATACCGTACAGAGCTGATAGTCTGCCGAACCAACCGGTGTTCCCTCCACCAGATCTGCTGTCAACATCTCCCTGATCTTATACATTTGATCTGTACCTCCGTTGAAGAGACAGATTTTTTTTGAATCCGTGTATGAACAGAGCGATGACCCCTTCGTAACCTTCCGTGTGAGATGATCCAGCACAAGACCTCTCTGGTTCAGCTGCACATAGTCATCCTTCAGCGTGGAGAGTTTTACGCTTCCCTCCCAGGTCTTGTCTTTTCCCCTCTCGAAAAATTCCGCATAGGCGTCTCTGGATACATCATCGTAATAGTTTCCCTTGCCGTCGGTTTCTTCCCCACGTGCAACCGCATCCTCGTAATGACGACCGGCCACATAGATTCCGTTTTCATAACTGGCGAATCCATCCGGATCCAGACCGATTGCCAGCACAGGTAACTCCCGGATGGCGCTTTCCTGGCTGACACCAACGAAATAAGTCTGATCCCTCCGGTAGTTCTCTTTGCCATCCGGGCTGACTGCCAGAGCCCTCAGCAATGTTCCTTTGATCTGTGTAGACGGTTTAAAATCCTCCCCCATCGTTCCCTTCGTAATCGCCAGATTGTTTCCTGTCCGGCTGCTGACAGAAACACTTCCCAGATACTTCTTCGATTTCTCTGTGGGAACAGTCCCGTCCGTCGTGTAGTAAATATCCCAGCCATCCGGAGCATGAATCTCGACCCTCACATCCTCCGGATAAAAACCTCCGGGAAGAGAAAAAATACACTTGTTACTTTTACTCTCCTCTTCAGAAGGGACAAGTATTGAAGCCCTGCTGTTTCCTGTGTTGTCATAAATTGACACCACATGATCTGTTTCCGTCCCAAGCTCCTTCTCCAGCGGTATCTCTATTTCCTTATCCGGCCTTAACCTGGTAATATTCTCAGGAAACTTTTCGGATTCCCCGTCAACAGAAATTGTAAAGTCTTTCACAACGACATCCTCGCTGTCCTTCAGAGTGACAAGAATTTTCTGCCTGTCTTTCATCCTGATTTCGATCCGGTTGGTTTCAACAGACTTCGTCTTTACCTTTTCCTCGTTCGGCTGATCCTGCTCGCTTTTTTCCTCCAGTTTGACCTCTGTCTCCTGCCGGGCATTGCGCGAATACATAAAGAGTCCGATCAGCGCAAGAAGTGCCACAAGACTAAGCAGGATTATGACGATGTCTTTCCGGGCAATTTTCTTTTTGTCACTTTCCATGGTTCTTTCCCCTCAATAAATACATAAAACTAAATAAAAGGCTGACCGGAATAACGCCCAAAAAGCATCCGATCGTGTTGCAGATGATGTCCACCATCTCAAAATACCCTTTATGCAGGAGCAGCTGGCAAAGCTCGATGCCGAAACTGTAACAGAAGCCGGTGAGGACTGTCATTCCGGCCACGTATAAAGCCCCGTCTCTTCGACGCAGCAGCCGGTAGGCCATGCCGAAGGGAACGAACAGGAGCACATTCAGAAAAGAATAGACCAATCGTTCCGCAGCGTAGTAATCCCTGCGCAGGGATCCGAAATCCAACTCCGTGTGTATGATTCCGTCTCCGGCCACGCTTCTTCGAAAGATCGTGATTTCAAGTATGACCGCAGCACAGACCACCAGGAGCGATCCGGAAAAAACAAGCATCCTGTCGAGTTTTCGTCCCCCTGTTCCTCTGAACAGATACAGCAAAAGAAAGTAGCCCGCGATTCCTACGGCCGCAAGCAGAACAGTTTCAATCCAGGAAAAGCCCTGAAGCTGGCTCTGCAGGAACCAGGGCAGGTTTACGATGATCCACCGGACGTTGTACAATTCTAAATCTCCGGAAGCGGAAGCTTTCTTCTCTGTGCCCTGGCGCACGGGTAAAAAGGTATCTTTCGGTTGAGTTTCCGGTAACGGATTTTCCGTACCAGGATCTGCACATGATCGAACAACCATGGCCACCGGTCGATTCCGACTTTGATCCGGTTATAGATCGACCCGGAATTCTTCGCCTTTTCCCTCCACTCGCCGGCGCAGAGATGAACCGCGTAGTGTCTGCCGCTCAGTCTTCCAATTTCGAAGTCCTCCTTCGGATTGATCACAAAGTCATCAAAGATCTGCCGACGGTTGTTCAATATCAGTTCCGGCCTCTGCCGGATCATATACCAGGTGTAATAATAGTTACTGGTGACATAGCCATTGGCGTGAATCATACCGTCCTCTCCCCCTGTCAGAGGCGGAATCCCGGGGCGGTAATCTTCCATGACGGTTCTCTCATAGAGATCCAACAGTGCCCCGATCAGCGGATGATGGGGAACCGCGCCGATGATCGCCGAACCGATCGAGCAGTCAAAGATAAAATTGAAAAAAGCTTTGTTTTCCAGTAGACTGCCGAAATCCCGGTTGATCTTCACATCTGTATCCAGATAGATTCCACCGTAGAGATACACAGCCTTCAGCCGGTAGTAATCGCCGATAAACCCGAGGCGCCGCTCCTTCCAGGTCTTTCTGACGAACTCATTTTCCTCAAAGCTGCAGTTGGATTCATCCCAGCGCATCACCTGATAGTCTTTCAGAATCGACCAGGTATCCATGCATTTCTTAAGGGCGTCCGGAATTTCCTTCCCGCCGTACCAGCAGTAATGGATGATCTTCGGAATCTGTTCACAGTTTTCCCTGACGAATGACAACATCATAAAACGTTCCTTTCTGTTCGGCTTTGTCCATCTCAAACCTTGTGCTCAACTTGTGAAATCCCGTACTGTTCTTCAGAATCCTGTATTTTGATTCATCAAAGGAATCATAAATATAAGTGGCCAGAATATGTGCCTCAGCCTGACTGACAATGGGCATTTCCTTCGCTTCCTCTTCGTAATACTCCAGAACCATGGACATAAAGATCATAAAGAGAAAATAATCCACCGGCCTGTCGTAGACCTTCCAGTATTCATACAGAAGTTTCTGTTCCAGAGAGAGAATGTTGTCATGAGAGCGACTGACAATAAACCAGTTGTTGGCTCTCATGATCTCCGCGTTAAACCCGAAATAATAGAAGCTGTACATGAAGAGAGGCTTTGACTCCAACTCTCGAAGGAGCCGGCCGTCGGTACAGAGAACTGTAGAATCCATCCACGTACCTCCGTTCCGGATCAAAACTTCCAACCGGATCAGATCCGAATAATGGGCATGGGATATGATGCCTTTGCTGTACTTCTCCTCGATAAAATCCGGAAGCTGCGCATACTCACGGAGGTTTTCTTTTGTGAGCACAATGATCCGGTAATCCGTAAACTGCTGTTGAAGAGATTCATAACAGCGTCTGACAAGGAGCGGTGCGTTTTCCATTCCCTGAAGCCAGAGAAACCAGATGATCTTCGGATTTGCTTCTTTCGGAATCGACTCCCAGGGTCTTTCCTTCACCGCCTCCGAAAAAAACTTTTTCTTAAGCATCCGGTAATAGAGCATCCTGTGCTTTTGTCCGATCAGGACATTGTAATTGAAACGAAGCGGTTCCGCTTTGTAACGGACATTCCTCATAAAGATGTCATACAATGATCCCAACAGCATACGATCGCTGATCTTATACCCCAGTTTTTGCAGCAATTCTCCTCGCATGCCCTCTGTTCCTCCATCGTTCCAGCCAGTTGTACATAAATATAATTCCATCTGCGTTTCCTGCATAAATCAGCATTTTTATCGCCATCTTCCGCACGGGAAGCGTTGCCTTTCCCAAAGCCTTGCGGAAGTCCGGATCCCGGATGATGCCTTCGATCAACTGCTTTTTTCGCTCTTCCGGAAGCTCCCTGTTCAGCGCAATCTGCTTCAGATGAAGAATGACAAGCCTGTCATAGAGGGTTGTCAGCGAACAGATCTGACGCCGGTTGTTTTCAAACCCGTCACAGTACCTCATGGCCTCCCGGTAATAGGCAGTCACCGATTCAAAGAATGACTCGCGGAACTTTGTAATCAGACTTCCGGAGGATCGCACGAAATAGGTGTAGCAGATCTTCGGGGTGATCACCAGCTTCTGCGCCTTCTGCAGAAGCCTGGCCGCAAAGAGGATGTCCTCGTTGATGTGGTAGGATGGATCGAAACAGAGCCCACACTGCTCCAGAAGAGACCGCCGGATCAATTTGTTCCAGGGTGCGTGGAAGATCTCGAACCGGACGGCATCTGTCAGAGCCCTGTGGAAAAACTCCTCTTTGGTTCCGACAAAAAAGGATACAGCCCCATTGTCCCGATCTCTTCCAGTATCCGCGTCGCGATAGCGGAAGCTATACATAACCACGTCTGCGTCATACTGCTTCGCCAGACGATAGGCGTATTCCGCCAGATAATTTTCAAAGCGGTCATCCACATCCAGAAACAACACATACTCGCCTCTGGCGATCCGGATCCCCGCGTTTCTGGCCGCAGACGGCCCTTGATTTTTCTGGTGAATAACACGAATCCGGTCATTCTCCAATGCTGCCCGGTCACAGATTCCCGGACTGCCGTCGGTGCTGCCGTCATCCACCAGAATGATCTCCACCTCCGGAAGGGTCTGTGCCCCCAGATCCTCCAGACAGCCCGGAAGATATTTTTCTCCGTTGTATACGGGTACTATCACACTGACCCGCAGGTTCTCAATTCTCTGATCCATCGTTTTTTTATGTACCTCGACTTTGTTTTTCCGTTTTCAGTCAAATACTCCGGTGCTATTACCACAGCAATCGCAATGTTGATATAGAGATACTTCAATGTCTGAAGGGCATCCACGTAATAAAGATTCAGAAGATAAAACACAGTTCCCACAAGCATGGCTCTCGCAACCACCGATTTTCGAAGAGACTCCAGAAGCATAATCAGCACGGACCAGCACAGGAACAGACAGTAAGAGATGACGCCGGGCCAGGCATAGCGGATATACTCCGCAAGATAATACTGATCGATGGAGTAAACAGGAAATCCGTTCACCATGCCGGCGAAATGTCTCTTACGTCCCATCCCCAGAACAGGGTTTAACCAGTCAATGGTCCAGATTCCCTTCATTACTTCCCTGTAGTGTGTGCTGGAAGTCAGGTCTCCGACTGCCGCTCCAAACTGAGCTGCCCATGTGGTATCGAAGACCGTGTCCACCAACATTGCAAGCTGAAGGAGGACATAGTTCCCGAAAGACGTTTTCTGACATACAACCAGTACAACCGAGAATCCCAGGAAAAAGAATCCCAGAACTGCCGCAGAAATCTTTTTTTCTCTCTTTTCCTGAAGAAAAAATAGCGGAACAAGCTCGGCGAGAAAAACCCCCTGGGTGGACCTTGATCCGGTCATAAAGACATCCACAATCAGCAGGATTACCAGAAGCGGCCGCTTCAGATAACTGATCCGGTACCTTCCGTCCACTTTCTCCAAAACCGCAAAGGGCAGCATGGTCACCATCATCAGCCCGTACCCCAAAGACATGACCGCATTACCCATGATCCTGTAGTGACCCGACCGGATGAATCTTCCGGTATAAGTTCCATGCAAGGTCTCCAGATAAGCAAAGGGAGATTCCTGCATGAAACATTCCACGATCCCCAGAATTGTCAAAATCCACACACAGATGGTGATCAATCGGATAAAACCGTCAAGTCCGAAGACATAGCGGATCATGTAAATCAACAGATACATGGTCAGGATCTCTATGAAGGGATTGAAGAAAGCATTGAAATCCGCCCGAAGCAGCATGGTATAAATCAAAACGGCCATATACGGGAAAAGCACCAGGCTCATAGGCTCCCGGTAAATCATGTACAGCAGATCCCTCATTCGCTGCCTCTCGGCGAACATATCAAAAAGAACCACCAGTATCATGAGCCGCCATACCGAGAGATCAAAAAAGGGAACGGGAAGCCCGAAATACTGTGGCATCACATACATCACGAAGACAAAGAGAACACTGATCTGCCGGAAATACTCCCGCTCCCTGCCCGTCCGTATGTATTTACTTTTCTCCTCATATCTGTGAAGATCAATTCCTGCCGTCATGCCTTATCACCCTTTCTGTTTCTGATGGCCATGAGCATTTCCACAGGCATAGATCGCTTTCTGTGATAATACTTTCCGTAAAACAAAAGCGGAATCCCCAGCCAGAGACGGCCGTTCCGGATCAACTCAATCCTCATAGAAACTGCACGGATTTCCTTTTCCATCAGTTCCAGTTTTTTTTCGCCCAAGCCGATCTCCTGTCCGAAGCGGTATGTCTGCTCGTGACTTTTCTTCAATTCTTCCAGATATCTCAGCCGTTTCCGCACATCGTGTTCTCTATGCAGTGTTACATTTGATGAATGCAGCCGCCTTCGAAGGGTAGGATGATGCCAGAAATACAGCCCGTCCATACAGAGGGCAAGCTTCCACACATATTCATCGTGTGCCCAGCCCGGGTACCACCAGTCTCTGATCCGGTCGAGAAACGACTTTCTCAGAATCATCGTGCAGCCCTGACAGCCGATGAAAACGTTTTCGGGAACAAATAAAAGATGTTCCAGGCTGTCATCTCCCTTGAAAGAGGCCAACTCCCACTCCGGAATTTCCGGGGCGTCATCGGTGCATGAAAAGGGTTCGAATTCCGAACCGGCCAGAAGAACTTCCGGATGAGCCTTCATCATTTTTTCCATCTCCAGGATCCGATCCGGCATCCAGACGTCGTCCTGGTCACAGAAACAGATGAGATCCCCCGATGCTTCGAAGAGAGCCTGTGCGAAGTTCGTTCCATATCCCAGATTCTCCCGGTTCACTGAAAACCTCCAGTCACCATCCGGATGATGGCGCATAAGAAAGTCTTCCACGATCCCGGCTGTCCCGTCTGTGGAACAGTCATCGTGAATGATCACCTCGTCCACAGGCCGCGTCTGTCCGAGAATTGATTCGAGCTGTTCAGCAATATATTGTTCTCCGTTGTAGGTAGCCATAACAACCGAAATCCTCATGCCTTCATCCTTTCATGACTTTTCCAAGAATCTTCGCGCAGATTCTGCTGTTCCACGGATGTACGTTTCTGATATACAGCCCCGTCTTCCCTGCAAAGTATGTATTGTCCCGGTACCGCGGGAATTCTTTTTTTACAAACTCAAACGTGCGGCAGACAAGTGAGCGGGCCAGAGCCGCGTCCCGCACCCTTCCAATCCTTGAAAGATTACTACAGAGTGCAATCTTCACACAGAAATACTCCAGCTCCTTTTGATACATCTCAAAGAATCCCTTTTCTCTGTAGAAAGCCAGCATGTCTTCCAGCACAGGAAAAATATCTGCCACCCGGCATCCCCTGTCAGCTGTCATCGTGGAATTTTCCCGAATGCTGTAATAGACCAGAGCCTCATCCAGGTAGGCTGTCTTCCGGATATAGGGCACACATTTCCCGTACCAGGAAGTGTCTTCGTATATGACCCCCTCCGGGAAGGACACACCTCTGTGAAAAAGGATCTCCCTGCGGAATATCTTATTCCAGGGAGACACCTGGGGATCAATGAGCATCTCGCGGCTCTCCCGGTGTGCGCGAATCCTCCCTCTGGGGGATATCTCCCTAATCTCTCCGGCGCTCTCCAGCATGGCGTGATATCTACACTCCACATAGTCTGCGCCACTCTCACAGGCAAGGTCGTACATTTTCCTGTACATATCCGGATCCACATAGTCATCCGAATCCGCAAAGCCGATATAAAGACCCTCTGCCTTTCGGATTCCGAGATTTCTGGCCGCTGCCTGTCCACGGTTCTCCTGATGGATAACTCTCACTTTCAAAGGATACTTTTTCTCGTATTCCTGTAAGATCTCCGGCGATTCATCTGTAGATCCGTCATTGATCACCAGAATTTCTATCTCCTCAAGAGACTGGTTGACAAGGGCGTCCATGCAACGCCGCAGATAACCGGCCGTGTTATAGACCGGAACAATCACGCTGACTCTGATCTCATCCGACATTTGTCTGCACCTTCAGCTTCTCTTTCTTCTTCACCTTTTTATTCTCGCGGAAACCGTAATTTCTGGCCTTCACTCCGTAATTGTAATCCGGTGAAGTTCTGGATATGCCGTTGTACACAAAACCACGGATCGCCGCTCCGGCGCTCTCGAGTTTCCGGATGATCAGATCCACCCTCTCCGTCCTAGTCACGTTCTCACGTACCACCAGCACGTAGCCGTCTGCCTCTCCTGCCATACAAAGGGCATCGGAGAAAACCCCGAGCGGAGGAAGATCCACAAGAATCAGGTCGTATTCCTCCCGGCATTTACTAAGAACGCTCTGGAAGCCCTCTCCAAACAGAAGCTCAACATCCTCATCGGAAAGGTCACCGAGCGGAAGATAGTTCACACCGTTTTCCATAATTTCCGGTCTAATTTCATCCGTTTCCTTCCGGAGGAAGACAGCCAGGTCTGTATTCTCTGACGTAACTTCCGGTTTTTCCGGCTTTCCGGATTCCTCCGGCTCCTTCCGCAAATCCGCGTTCAGAACGATCGTCTTCTTGCCGACAGCAGCTGCTGCCGCCGCAAGATTCAAGGCAATTGTTGTTTTTCCCTCTCCGGCATCCGCGCTTGTCAGTGCGTACAGCTGACAGACCTCATCTTCCCTGTTATTAAGAATGGAAGCACGGAGATTCCGGTAGGCCTCTGTCAGCTCTTTCTCACAGCCTTTCCGGAGAGTAGCAGCATCAGCTGTTGGCATCTGCGGAATGTCCGCCATGATTTCGGGAGTGAACAGATCCGTGATCTCATAACGCCTGCGGATCTTTGTGTCATTGAGACCAGTAAAAATAAACCAGATCATCGACAACACAATACCACCGATTGCGCCGATCAATGCCATCATGCATACACTGGTGGATGAATAGGGTGTTCTGGGAACTTCCGCCCTGTCCAGAATCTCAATTCCTCCGGATTTGACTACGCTGATGATACGATCCGGCGCCAGCTCACCGATGGTATTGGCAATCAGCTGCGCGTGCTCCGGATTCCTGTCATAGACATATACCTTGAATACAGAGGTAGTATCCACCGCCTCCGCGCCGATTTCACTGTCCAGGATACGGTAGTTCATATATGCGTCCATACCGCTGGCTTCCAGAACATCCTGCAGGAAGGAGCGGCTCCTAAGGATCTGCATGTAGCTGTCCGTCAATCCCCTTGCCTGAGCGATATCGTTGTTGGTGATATTAACATCCGTGTCTGTCATCACTTCCGGATTGCTGTAGACATACATGGATATCTCAGCCCGGTAGATCGTCGATCCCTTGACAAGTCCGACGCCTCCCACCAGAAGTGCTCCCACCAGCCCGGACAGGATAATTGCCCCCATCCTTGAGCGAATAATCCACAGAAGCTTTTCCAGATGTAAATTCGTGATCATTCTCTGAAACATTGTAGTCCCCCTCAATCCGTCATCTCCAAAACGAGTGGTCTGATCCTTGATCCACGACCCTTACTTTAGATAAAACCGTAGTTCTCCATTTCCCCCAGGAACTGCCGGACAGAGGTTTCGCACTCTTCTCTCGACACCTCATACTCCGCAAGCAGAGCATCGACAATTTCCGAAAAACTCTTCTCACCCTTTTCCAGCAGCTCCCAGATCTCGTTGCCCGCGCCCCGGATCATGAAATATTTTCCGGTATCGTAGTCAATCATCACCTT
Organism: Eubacterium sp.; assembly: GCA_024684035.1. GTDB lineage: Bacteria > Bacillota > Clostridia > Lachnospirales > Lachnospiraceae > Bilifractor. The sequence goes on from JAIKXQ010000044.1 coordinate 79,355, forward strand.
CTCTCCGGACAGATCTGTCACCGTCAGATTTTTCTTCATTTTGTATTTCACGTTTGTATCAACCATCAGTATGCTCCTTTCTTGTATTCAATGTACCTCTGTGATAGGTAATCATGGGATATTTGCCCAATGCACTCACATAACTCCAGGACTGCAGAAATTTGCAGGTATCCAACAGAATTCGTATGGTCACGCCCATCCGGAGTCCCAGCTGTATGTATGGCTCCAGCGATTCCGGAACCTCATCCGGACGTTGAATAAAAAAAAGCTGATCAACATCGTTCTCCCGGATGGCTTCCTCCAGGTTTTTCAGGTTTCCAATAACATTGAACTGCCCGTTCCCTGCTTCATCCTCCCGGAGAATAAAGCCGATGACATTCATTTTCATGCTGGTCTTGTTCAGATAATACTGAAACCGCTCATAGTCCTCAAAGCGTCCCACCAACGCCGTCCTCGGCGCATTTTTACCCCAAAAAACAATCTGAAGCATACGGCTGAAAAAAACGTTGACCACCAGCAGCGGATATGCCACCAGCAGGAAAGCGACATAGAATCTGTACAGATCCGGTCCCGGGTCATACAGATACAGAACCGCCAGGGAACATACCGATGCCCGAATCCAGGACAACGTGATGATCTTTACAAATCTGTCCAGATAGAAGAAAAATGTCACGTTGTAGATTCTTGCCCCTTTGTTCGACAAGACATAAATAATGGTAAATAAACACACAAAGGACAGACATCTGCCCATTCCCGGCCGAGATAATCTGTCCGCATACATCACACTGATTCCAAAAGAAACAAAAAGCACGGCAATATCGATCAGGATCTGTACAGGATTGTCGTTCGCACTTCTGTTGCTCCTATTCATCTGTCACACCTCATGGTTCGGAAAACATATTCATGAAATCCATAATGATGTTTTCCACATTTCCTCCTTTTTCATCCAGCGGCTCAAACACCTCTTTCTTTGCCCGCCGGATATCCTCTTCCAGATTCTCCAGATCCATGCAGCACCGGACGCAATGTTTCTGCGCAAAAGCCTCCGCAATGTCTCTCTGATGGTCATCCACATGCTCTCTGTACTTCGCGAGCCTGGGAACGACGATCACCGGCTTATCCGCCTGAAGCCCTGACACAATGGAGCCGACTCCTGCATGTGTAATCAGAACCGAACACTCCGTAATTTTCTGCAGGTACTCCTCACTGTTGAGAAACTTCATATATTCACAGTGTTTCGGACGGTAACTCGAATTCCCTATCTGTATGTAAATACTCTCCTTACATTGTGCAGCCAGACGATCAACTGCCTGTACCAGACGGTTCATTTGAAATTTCTGCGTTCCAAGGGTCACAAATATCAAAAGATACCTCCTCCCAATATCGACCTGGGATATAGCTGAAGCATATCTGCCCACTGAACAACAAATAAATCTGAGAAATTGTAGAGAAGACGTCCCGTCAGCGACGGATGATAAACCCTCGCATAGGACTCTACATAGATGATTTTCGCCCCCATGAACTTGCCGATAACGCAAAACGGGTAGGCGATCAAAGCGCCGGTTGTCACCACAAATTCCGGCCGCTCTTTCAAAAGAATAAAGAAAGCATGGAGAAACAAAATCAAGAACTTAAACGGAAACGCGAGCTGTTTGCGATTCATCTGCATGACGTGATACTTCTTCTCACAAAACTCAGGTTCTTCAAAATCACTCCGCTCCGTTACCAGAAAACACTGATACCTGCTCTCGATTTTTTTTAGCCTGGAAATTTCCTCCAGATGACCACCGGATGAAGCCACAAATGCAACCTTATTCTTTTCCATTACATCGCTCCTTCCCACATTATTCTCGATTTTATATGCATTATATTTATTTAAGTTTATTTATAAAAGTGTCTATATTGTAAGGGACCTATCATAATCAGTACTTGACAAAGTAAATTTGCGCGTTCCGCGCCGTTAATTA
>JAIKXQ010000056.1 GCA_024684035.1 Eubacterium sp.
AACGTCGAACAAACTTCTTATACTTTCCCTTTTGTCCGAAAATGTGCTATAATACACACAACTATGAGCAATACCAAGAAGGAGATAGACGATGAAGAGATTATTGCTGAAACTGAGTGGTGAGGCACTTGCCGGTGACAAGAAGACAGGGTTTGATGAAGAGGTTGTTATCGGCGTTGCAAAGCAGGTGAAAAAACTTGTTGATGAGGGCTTCCAGATCGGCATTGTCATCGGCGGAGGAAACTTCTGGCGCGGCAGATCAAGTAAGAACATTGACCGCACAAAGGCAGATCAGATCGGTATGCTAGCAACCATCATGAACTGCGTATATGTATCTGAGATCTTCCGCTCACAGGGTATGCTGACATCGGTACTCACACCCTTTGAGGTTGGCGGCATCACAAAGATGTATTCAAAAGACCGCGTGACTAAATATTTTGATCACAACATGGTTGTATTCTTCGGCGGCGGCACAGGACATCCGTACTTCTCTACAGATACAGGAGCTATTCTTCGTGCCATCGAGATTGAGGCAGACGCCCTTCTTCTCGCAAAGGCCATCGACGGTGTATATGACAGCGATCCCAAATCCAATCCGGACGCAAAGAAATACGAGAAAGTATCCATCCAGGAGGTTATTGACAAGAAACTCCAGGTAGTGGATATGACTGCATCCATCATGGCTATGGAGAACAGAGTTCCCATGATCGTCTTTGCTCTTGATGAGGAGAACAGCATCATCAACGCTGCAAACGGGAAAATCACTGGCACAGAAGTGACTGTGGACTAAAATACGAAAACCACAAATCTGAGGAGGATTTTTTTATCATGGACGAGAGAGTAAAAGTATATGACGAGAAGATGACAAAGACCATCGCCAATCTGGACAGTGAGCTTGCCACCATCCGTGCAGGTCGTGCAAATCCCCATGTCCTTGACCGCATCACGGTTGAGTACTACGGAACACCTACACCGCTTCAGCAGGTGGCGAACATTACGGTTCCGGAGGCCAGAATCATTCAGATTCAGCCCTGGGAAGCATCCATGGTCAAAGAGATTGTAAAGGCCATCCAGATGTCTGAGCTCGGAATCAACCCAAGCACAGACGGAAAAGTTGTCAGACTGATCTTCCCTGAGCTTACAGAGGACAGACGTAAAGAGCTTACCAAGGATGTAAAGAAAAAAGGCGAGGCTGCAAAAGTTGCCATCCGCAACATTCGCCGTGACGCCAACGATTCCTTCAAGAAGCTTGAGAAGGCAGAGGATCTCTCTGAGGATATCATTGCCGGTCTTGAGGAAGATGTTCAGAAACTCACTGACAAATATATCAAAGACATTGATAAAGCTGTAGAAGTAAAATCCAAAGAGCTTATGACCGTCTGATTCCTGGCGGAGCTGCTCCGGCAGCAACCGAAGAATTGCGGCGATCCATGTATAACAATTACAGACTCCGGACAGTACCAGTGCTGCCCGGGGTCTGTTTAGTAAAAACAAAGTGTGCAGGCATTCTTTGTTTTTTTACATAAGATAGGAGAAAAAAATGAATGAAGATATTCAGGGATTGAAGCTTCCGCAGCATATTGCGATCATTCTCGACGGAAACGGACGCTGGGCGAAGCGTAAGGGAATGCCCAGAAGTTACGGACACATCGTGGGCTGCGATAATCTGGAAAAAATGTGCGACATGATGTGCGAAATGGGAATTAAATATCTGACGGTGTACGCTTTTTCCACGGAAAACTGGAAGCGCTCGCCTGACGAGGTACGGACGCTGATGAATCTTTTCCGCAAGTATCTGAAGCGATGCATGCGCAAGGCGAAGAAAAATGAGATGCGGGTAAAGATTATCGGAGATCCGTCGGCTCTCGATGAAGATATTCAGGAGAGCATCAAAGAGCTGGAGGGCATGTCCAAAGACTATGACAAGATGTTTTTCCAGATTGCTCTCAATTACGGCGGAAGAGACGAAATCGAGAGGGCAGTGACAAAACTGGCGGACGACGTCCGGGAAGGAAAAATTCCGGAGGGACGGATTTCCGGAGAGGTCTTTGAACAGTACCTCGATACAGCTGGAATGCCGGATCCGGATCTCATGATCCGTACGAGCGGCGAGCTGCGAATCTCGAATTTCCTGCTCTGGCAGCTGGCCTACACAGAGTTTTACTTTACGGACGTGGCCTGGCCGGACTTCAACCGCAAGGAACTGATCAAAGCGATCGAGAAATATAATGGCAGAGACCGACGCTTCGGCGATGCCAAAGAATAATCCTGGAAAATGATGAGGAGATAGAATCGTGTACTTTTATATTTTTTGTCTGGCTGTGATTCTGGTCACTCTGGTGATTCAGTTTCTGACCAGAAAAACAGAGAGTTCGTTTGTGAAGAGACTGCTCAGCGGAATTATTCTGGTGGCGGATGCTCTTGTAATTATCATGGTCGGGGGATGGCTGCTTTACGGCACGTCTCTGGTGTTGTCCCTGGTGGGAGTCTTTGAACTCTATCGGGCGGTTGGTATTCATAAAAAGGGAAAGTTTACCGATCCCCTTGAGATCGCCGGCTACGTATCCGTGCTTCTCTATTATCTGAGTCTGGTTACGGTGTGGAGAAACATACAGCTTGCAGCAGTGATTCTGGGACTTGTAGTTCTGATGTTCGTTTATGTCTTTACCTATCCGGAGTACGAGTACAACAGAATCATGCAGGGCTTCTTCGGAATTGTCTACGTCGGAGTGATGCTTTCGTTTGTCTATCAGACCAGAATGCTTGAATCCGGCCAGTATATAGTGTGGCTGATTTTCCTGTGTTCCTGGGGCTGCGATACCTGTGCCTACTGCGCGGGTCGCCTTTTCGGAAGACACAAGATGTCTCCGGTTCTCAGTCCCAACAAGACCATTGAGGGTGGAATCGGTGGTGTACTCGGAGCAATCCTTCTGGGTATGGCCTACGCGTTCCTGACAGAAGGCCCTGTGCTGGAATACATGATTATCTGCTTCGTGGGAGCTCTCATCTCCATGGTGGGAGATCTCGCCGCTTCCGCAATCAAGAGAAATGCGGGAATCAAAGATTACAGTCAGCTGATTCCGGGACACGGCGGTGTTCTGGATCGTTTCGACAGTGTAATTTTTACCTCGCCGATCATCTTTTTCCTGGCAACAATCCTGATTTGATGCAGAAAACAGAGGTGCTTTACATGAAAACTATAGCAATCCTGGGTTCCACCGGATCCATCGGAACCCAGACACTGGATATCGTAAGAAATAACGAGGATTTGGAAGTCTGTGCCCTTTCGGCAGCATCCAATGTTACGCTGTTGGAGGAGCAGATCCGCGAGTTTCATCCGAAACTGGCCGTTGTCTATAACGAGGAAGCCGCCGGCATTCTGAAGAGCAGAATTGCGGACACCGTCACGGTTGTCAAAACCGGTATGGAGGGGCTTCTGGAACTGGCTGCCATGCCGGAATCGGATATTCTGGTGACGGCCATTGTGGGAATGATCGGCATCCGCCCGACGATCACAGCAATTGAAGCCGGGAAAGATATTGCGCTGGCTAACAAGGAGACCCTTGTGACGGCCGGCCATCTGATCATGCCTCTGGCGAAGGAGAAGGGCGTGCAGATTCTTCCCGTGGACAGTGAGCACAGCGCTATTTTTCAGTGCCTTCACGGAGAATCTCAGAACAGGATCAGCAGGCTGTTGATTACAGCTTCCGGCGGACCTTTCCGGGGAAAAAAGACAGAAGAACTTGAGGGCATGACAGCTGCAGACGCTCTGAAGCATCCCACCTGGTCGATGGGGAAAAAGATTACCATTGATTCTTCTACACTGGTGAACAAAGGACTGGAAGTTTTGGAGGCTCACTGGCTCTTCGATGTGGATCTGGATCAGATTGAGGTTGTTGTTCAGCCACAGAGTATCATTCACTCCATGGTTGAATTCGAAGATGGAGCAGTGATGGCTCAGCTTGGAACACCGGATATGCGCCTGCCGATTCAGTATGCGCTCTATTATCCGGACAGAAGACCTCTTCCCGGTGACAGGCTTGATTTTACGAAGCTTGCCGGTATCACGATCGACAAACCCGATATGGAGACCTTCCGGGGGCTTAAACTGGCCATCGAGGCGGGAAAGACAGGCGGTTCTATGCCCACGGTATTCAATGCCGCAAACGAAGAGGCCGTAGCTGCTTTTCTCGCGGACAAGATCCGTTTCCTGGATATCTACCGGATCATCGAGGAGTCCATGAAACGGCACAAAGTTATTGCGCATCCGGATCTGGATCAGATTCTGGAGACGGAGAGAGAGACGAGAGAATATATTCGTTCGGCTTTTGTCTGAACCGGTTGATTCGTTCCGGGAGATAGTGGCGCGTTCTGAACAGATCTGCGATGCAGTACTGCGAACCGTGCGGACAGATAAAACAAAAACAATAACAGAAAACAGGAGAGAAGATTGAAATACATTCTTGGAATTATCGTACTGGGACTGGTTGTCCTGTTTCATGAATTCGGCCATTTCCTTCTGGCAAGGCTGAATCACATAGTGGTAGAGGAGTTTGCCATCGGAATGGGACCGAAGCTCCTTTCCCACAAGAGTAAAAAAAACGGAACCGTGTATGCGATAAAGCTTCTTCCTTTTGGCGGTTCCTGTGCGATGCTCAACGAGGACGAAGGAGAGACAATCGAGGGTAGTTTCATCGGAGCGGCGCTCTGGCGTAGAATGCTGGTGGTCGCTGCGGGACCTGTCTTTAATTTCATTCTGGCCTTCGCAATATCCCTTTTCGTCATCGGTATAACAGGTGTTGATCCGGCAAGAGTCATGGAAGTAACCAAGGGATCGCCCGAGGAGACCGCAGGTCTGCAGGCAGGAGATATCATCACCTCTTATGACGGACGCTCCATTGCCAACAGTCGTGAATTATACTTCGATAACCTGATCAAAGAGAGCTCGATCCATCGGGTGACCATGACCGTCGATCGTGACGGAGAGAGTGTAAAAATTGCTTATGAGCCCGAGACCATCACGAAGTACATGCTTGGTTTCAACTATGATACCAACACCGATGGAGACGGCGTGCTGATCACCATGGTTTCCAAAGGAAGTGCCATGAGAAAAGCCGGGCTTCGAATGGGAGATATTATTACTGCAGTCAACGGCGTTCAGATGAAAGATCAGGAAGCACTCTATTCCTATTTTCAGAAACATCCCCTGGACGGTACGGCTGTAGACATCACCTATGAGCGAAGCGGCCATCAGAAAACTGCGAAGGGTCTGATCCCGGACAAGGTGACAAAACCTGTGAGCAACTTCAGTTACAACGCTGCCCGCGAAAAGACCGGTTTCCTTGGAACATTGAAATACAGCGCAGGGGAAGTCCTTTTCTGGCTTCGCGTCACGGTAAAGACCATTGGAGGTATGTTCTCCGGAACCTTCAGTATCAATGATATGTCCGGACCGGTGGGCATTGTAAAGACTGTGGGAGACGCTTACGGAACCGTTGCCGCCCAGGTGGATGTGTTCAGCGCGATTTTGACCCTGCTTGGAATCATGACTATGATTTCAGCAAACCTGGGCTTCATGAATCTGATTCCCCTTCCGGCACTGGACGGCGGACGACTGCTTCTGATGATCATAGAGGCAATCCGTCGCAAACCCGGCAACCGGGAACTGGAGGCAAATATCAATTTTTACGGCCTGTTGCTCCTTCTGGCATTCATGGTCTATGTGACAGTACACGATGTATTAAGGTTGTTCTGAAGATACACTGAGCTTTTCTGTCTCATAGGAAATTCCTCCGAATTTCCTATGAGACAAAACGCTCCGCGGGATGCGCAGCTCGCAGAAGGGAAGATCGCTTCGCGATTCTGCTCGCGCGCCAAAGTCCTGCGGCGCTCACTGGGAGGATTGATGGGTTGAAGGTGTCGAAGTCCGCTTGCGGACTTTGATCTATCAGGTAACTGTTAACAGCAATTTTGGGCACGTAGGCACAGATAAGAATGGAGGTAATGATGCAATGGAACAGTTCCTTTTGAACGTAACAAAAATTGATCATGCAATCCTGTTGTTTATTCAAAACTATCTGCGTTTGCCGGTTCTTAATCCGGTGATGAAATTCTTAAGTTTCCTCGGAGAAATCGGCTGGTTCTGGATCGCCCTGTCGCTGATTTTTATGATTTTCAAAAAGACAAGAAAGGCGGGAATCACTGCCGCGATCGCGCTGGTGCTTGTATTCTGCATCGGGAACTTCGGCATTAAACCTTTGGTTGGAAGAGTGCGGCCCTACGTCGACTACGCCGATCTGATTCCGCTCGGTTACATTCCGACGGATCTGTCCTTCCCGTCCGGACATACATCGACATCCTTTGCGGCAGCACTCGTACTTCAGCGGATGATTCCCAATAAGTTCAGTGTACCGCTGATCATGCTTGCCACTTTGATTTCACTGTCCAGACTGTACAACTGCGTACATTATCCCACAGACGTCCTCTGCGGTTTTCTGCTGGCATATATCGTCAGCCAGATCGTAAGTTTCGTTGCTTTAAAGGTAAAGAAGAATCCCGGAAATCCGGGGAAGGAAAAGGTGGCTGCAAAAAATGCAAATGCTGCATAAAAAAAGTTGAAAATATCGCTTGACGCCTGAATAATACTGTGTTATTGTATTACCTGTTGTCGGGTACGAAAGTACCGGGCAGCAGGATATACATATGCGGAAGTGTCGGAACTGGTAGACGAGCAAGACTAAGGATCTTGTGGTAGTAATACCGTGCGGGTTCAAGTCCCGCCTTCCGCATCCTATATCAAGTATGCGGATCATATCTGTAAAACTACATATGCGGAAGTGTCGGAATTGGTAGACGAGCAAGACTAAGGATCTTGTGGCAGCAATGTCGTGCGGGTTCAAGTCCCGCCTTCCGCAGCTGATGGAAGAGCAACTACGGTGTCGTGGTTGCTCTTTTTATCTCATAGGAAATTCCTCCGAATTTCCCATGAGACAAAACGCTCCGCGGGATGCGCAGCTCGCAGATGGGAAGATCGCTTCGCGATTCTGCTCGCGCGCCAAAGTCCTGCGGCGCTCCCCTCAGGAATGAGGGGCTGGGGGAGTCGAGGTCCGCTTGCGGACTTTGTTCAATAATAGAAAGGTATTACAATTGCTATGATCAAAAAGATGAGGGGAAAATGGATGACAATTCTATGGGCTGTTTTTGCAATCGTGTGTATCGTATCCGGCGGTATTGTCATGTCGATGCGGACCGGTTCGAGCTTTTACCTGTTCTGGTTTGCGTCCGGCCTGTTTTTTCTGATGCTTTCGATAGCGGCTCATTTTCACTACTGGGCTCTGCTACCGAAAAAAATACGCGCGGGAGTTCTTGTTCTGGTTGCGCTCGGCGCGATCATTTTTGCAGTCATCGAGGGATGCATCCTCAGCGGTTTTCATCAGAAAGGAAAACCGGGGCTGAAATACATCGTCGTTCTCGGCGCTCAGGTCTTCGAGACGCGACCAAGTCGTGTTCTGCGCTATCGGCTGGATACAGCCGTCGACTATCTGAAAGAGAATCCGGAGACAATCTGCATTGTATCCGGCGGACAGGGCGCCAATGAACCGCGTCCGGAGGCCGATGTGATGGCCGAGTATCTGGAAAAGGCGGGGATCTCTTCCGAGAGGATTCTTAAGGAAAGAAAATCGGAAACAACAATGCAGAACATCTCCTTTAGCAGGAAGCTCATGAAAGAAGAAGGATCGGTCGCTGTCGTCACCAACAATTTTCATGTGTTCCGGGCTTTGCAGATTGCAAGAAAGAACGGACTAAAGGATGTTTGCGGAATAGCTGCGCCGACCTCATTCAAGCACCTCCCCAACAATATGATTCGTGAGTTTTTCGCGGAGGTAAAGTTTTGGTTCGATCGCTGAAGAAGGAAATCGCATTAATCAATACTTTTTTGAGCCCTCATAACGAATGCAGCTATGAGGGAAAAAATAACCCCCCCAGGGGCTTAAAACCGCGCCGTCGCTCTCGTATAATCTATCTTCGGGAAGGGTTGTGTCAATCGTTTTGATCATGGAAATCGCCTCTCTTGACCAAAACAGGGACGCAACCTTTAAGTTTGTAAACATTTATGCAACAAACAGGAGATTAACGAGATGAAAAAGATGAGAGTACTGGCTTTGGCCACAGCTGTGATGGCAACACTGACAGGCTGCGGATCTGCAGCTTCCACAGGCAGCAGTTCGGGAGCGGCTTCCGTATCTGCTGCGGCTACGGCGAATGCAGATAACGACAACGAGAGCATCAGCATTTATGTTGGTGGTTCCATTTTTGACAACAGCATGGATCCGGTGAAGGGGTTCATGACATACGGATATGCTTTCGTAAATGAGCCGCTGATCCAGGTCAACAAGGACTCTGAATATGTACCGGATCTCGCTACGGGCTGGACAGTAAGCGACGATGCCCTGACCTATACCTTCGATCTTCGTGAGGGAGTGAAGTTCAGCGACGGCAGTGATTTTACCGCAGAGGACGTTGTGTTCACCTATCAGCAGGTAAAAGACAACCAGGCAGACAATGAGAACGTGGATCTCACAAAGCTGGCATCAGTGAAAGCTGACGGAGACTATAAGGTAGAGTTCACTCTGACAGAGCCCTATTCTCCTTTCCTTGATATCACGGCTATGCAGCAGATCGTTCCCAGCGACGCCTACGACGGCGAGGCATTCAACGAGGCTCCCATCGGAACCGGTGCCTACAAGGTTGCACAGTACGACGCAAACCAGCAGATCATTCTTCTGGTGAACGATCAGTACTGGGACAACACACCGGATATCGAGCAGGTCAACATCATCAAGATGGATCAGGATACTGCCTATTCCAACGCGGTATCCGGTCAGCTCGATGTTGTCATGGTAAGTTCTACATATATTAATGAAAAAATCGACGGCATGAGTCTTCACAAACTGGAGACCATGGATGTCCGCAATATCAGCCTTCCGACTCTTCCGGAGCAGAAGATGACAGACAGCAAGGGCAACGAGTATGAAGTCGGAAACAAGGTTACCAGTGATCTGACGGTCCGCAAAGCGCTTGCGATTGGAATCGACCGTGAGACTATCATTGAAAACGCCTTCAACGGAGAGGGAAAACCTTCTGTGAACTTCACAGACAATCTTCCCTGGGCATCTACAGAAACCTATGACGACAATCAGGTGGATGAGGCAAAGAAACTCCTGGACGATGCAGGCTGGAAAGAGGGCAGAGACGGAATCCGTGAGAAAGACGGCGTGAGATGTTCCTTTGATGTCATTGCTCCAGGTAACGACGAAGACAGATATAAACTGGCTACGGCAGTGGCTGAGAGCGCAAAGAAGCTCGGCATCGAAATCAAGGTTCGCAACGAATCCTGGGATGTTGCAGTAGAAGAGGAAAACAAGACACCCATTGTATGGGGATGGGGACAGTACAGCCCGATGGTTATCCAGAATCTCTATGATTCATCCATGTTCCTTGAGGCACAGTACGCAAACGTATCCGGTTTCAACAATGCAGACTGCGACAAGGCCATCGAGAACGCCTTCAACGCAACAAATCAGGAAGACGCAAACAACTACTGGAAAGAAGCACAGAAAATCGGTGACGCTGAGTATCCGTATCTCTTCCTTGTAAACATCGAACATTCCTACTTCATCAATGACAAACTTCACATCTCCGAGGATACACAGATCCCGCATCCTCACGGACACGGAAGCCCGATCATCTGCAACCTGAAGGACTGGACACTCAACTAAATTCGATAACAGAATACGTACCTGAACACTGCCCTTTGAAGGGGCGATTCGGGCATGTACGAAGAAAAAATAAGGGACGGTCTGCGTAGAAGTCTTGCGCAGGCCGTCACCTTGTGAGGCTATAACAATGACGAAACGAAAAAACATCATCTACGAAATCGCGAGAATGATCATCCTTCTTTTCCTGGTGAGCTTTCTCGCCTTCGCGTTGATCGCCAAATCTCCAATCGATCCGTTGACGGCCTACGTCGGCACGGAGTCGACGCTCTCCGACGAGGCAAAGCAGCAGATCGCGGAGCATTGGGGACTCAACGATCCGTTGCCGCAGCGCTATGTGAAGTGGCTCGGCAATGTCATGCACGGCGACATGGGAGATTCCATCACCTACAAGAAGCCTGTTGCAAAAATCATCAGCGAGCGTTTTTCTTATTCCATCGTACTCATGCTTCTGGCATGGGTGCTTTCCGGAATTCTTGGCTTTCTGACCGGGCTTGTGTGCGGTGTCCGTCAGAACGGTATTTTTGACCGCATCATGAAGACGTTCTGTCTGATCGTCAAGTCCGCACCGACCTTCTGGCTCGGTCTGATGTTCCTGGTTGTTTTTGCCGTTCAGCTCCGATGGTTCCCGATCGGAATGGCTGCCCCGATGGGTAAGCTGGAGAGCGAGATCACGCTGGGAGACAGGATTTATCATCTGATCCTTCCGGTGATTACCCTGACCATTGCGAATATCAGCGAAGTTGTTCTCTACACGAGACAGAAAGTTGTAGAGATCATCGGCAGTGATTTTATCCTCTATGCAAGAGCGAGAGGAGAGAATCCAAGGCAGATTATGTTCCGCCACATTCTTCGGAACGTTATGCTTCCGGCCATCACGCTGCAGTTCGCGTCCTTCAGCGAGCTCTTCGGCGGCATGGCACTGGCAGAGAATGTCTTCGCCTATCCGGGCATCGGAACAGCGACAACAGCTGCGGCCTTAAACGGAGACGCGCCGTTGCTTCTGGGCATCGCGCTACTCAGCGCCCTGTTCGTTTTTGCCGGAAACCTGATCGCAAATATCCTCTATGGCGTCTGCGATCCGAGAATCAGGGAGGGAGAGAAATAATGAGAGAGAAAAGAGTCCTCCCGAACCGCAAAGTACTGGTTCTTATTTTTACTTCCGTGGCGGTCGTATACCTTCTTGGAATTTTCCTCTGGGGACTGTTCCTGAATCCCGAGCTCTACGGTGTTCACTATGACAACAAGCTGCTCGCTCCATCCGGCGAACATCTCTTCGGAACAGATGCTATGGGACGGGATATGTTTTACCGTTGTATCAAGGGACTGTCCAATTCTCTGGTGATCGGCCTTGTGGCTTCGATTTTCAGTTCTTTTGTTGCGCTGATTCTTGGTATCGCCTCCGCGATCTGGGGAGGCTGGGTTGACCGCTTCGTGAAACTGGCTGTCGATCTTTGCATGGGTCTGCCGCACCTGGTTCTTCTGATTCTGATTTCCTGTATGCTCGGAAAAGGAGCCCTAGGCGTCACGGTATCTGTTGCCCTGACCCACTGGCCGTCCCTGACCCGAATCGTGAGACAGGAAGTGCTGGTACAGAGATCTTCCCAGTACGTGGCCGCCAGCCGCAGAATGGGTAAATCCTCCTTTGAGATTGCCGTTCGCCACATGGTTCCCCATGTTCTTCCGGCTTTCCTCATCGGACTGATTCTGCTGTTCCCGCATGCAATCATGCACGAGGCATCCGTAACCTTCCTCGGTTTCGGTCTGTCCAAGGAAACACCGGCCATCGGTGTGATCCTCTCGGAGTCCATGAACTATATCACCACAGGCAAGTGGTGGATGGCTCTGTTCCCGGGCATTATGCTTCTCGTGGCAGTCATTCTCTTCGATATCATCGGCGAGACGTTAAAGAAACTCTGGAATCCGAACAGTGGTAATGAATAAGGAGGCAACATGGAGAATATTAAGAAAAAAGATCCGGTTCTGAGAATTGAGGATCTGGTCGTTGCCTTCAGCATGTACCGCAAAGGCAGCTTCCGCAAGGAAAGGCTGGAAGTTATCCATGCTCTTTCTCTTGATGTTCACGCCGGTAAGATCGTTGCCGTTGTGGGATCCAGCGGATCCGGAAAAAGCATTCTCGCGAACGCGGTCCTGGGCCTTCTTCCGGGAAACGCCAGCGTGGAAGGAAAGATCGAGTACAAGTCCGCGCCCTTCACCAAAGCAAGACAGAAGGAACTATGCGGAAGGGAAATCGCTTTTATTCCGCAGTCGGTGGACTACCTCGATCCGGTTATGAGAGTGGGACGCCAGGTGCAGGGCGTCTTCGGCACAAAAGAAAAACAGAAAGAACTCTTCCGCAAATATCAGCTGGCAAAGGACACGGAGCAGAAGTATCCTTTCCAGCTCTCCGGAGGAATGGCAAGGCGTGTGCTGATTGCCGGAGCCATGATGGGACAGCCGGATCTGATCATCGCCGACGAGCCGACTCCGGGACTGAACCTGGAGATGGCCATGGAGACTCTGCAGCACTTCCGCAAGATGGCGGATCAGGGAGCTGCCGTACTTATGATCACCCATGACATCGATCTGGCACTGAACGTCGCCGACCGCGTAGCTGTTTTTTACGCGGGAACGGTCGTGGAAGTGGCCTCCACAGCGGATTTCCTCGCAGGCAAGGAAGCACTGCGTCATCCCTACAGTAAGGCATTTATCGATGCCCTCCCGCAGAACGGGTTCCATCCGATTCCGGGATCACAGCCCTACGCAGGAAGCCTGCCGTCCGGCTGTCTCTTTGCGGATCGTTGTCCGAACCGGGACGATGCCTGCGCTGGCAAACAGCCGGAACGTGAAGTTCGCGGCGGAAAGGTAAGGTGTGTCCATGCGTCTTGAAGCAAAAAACGTACATTTCCGATACACAGATAAATCACCGTGGATTCTTAAGGACGTCTCCCTGATCGTGGAAGAGGGAGAGAGCGTCGGCATCATCGGACCCTCCGGCTACGGCAAGAGTACCCTCGCCCGAATCCTGGCAGGTTACGAGAAACCGTCTTCCGGACAGGTGCTGATTGACGGAAAGCCGATGAGTGATGCCGGTTACTGTCCGATCCAGATGATCTACCAACACCCGGAGCTCGCCGTAAATCCCAGATGGAAGATGGCAAAGACCTTGAACGAGGCCTGGACTCCGGACGACGAACTTCTCGCAAAGATGGGAATCGAAAAGGAGTGGCTGAACCGCTGGCCCTCCGAGCTCTCCGGCGGAGAGCTGCAGAGATTCTGCATCGCCCGTGTCCTCGGACCCCAGACCCGTATGCTTCTCTGTGACGAGATCACAACCATGCTGGACGTGATCACCCAGGCTCAGGTCTGGAACATCCTCACAGACATTGCGAAAGAGCGCAAGATGGGCATGATCGTCATCACCCACAATATGGCACTCGCCAAGAGAGTCTGCACGAGAATCATCGAACTTCCGGAGATCAACCATATCGACGTACCGGATCAGATCGCAGAGATAAAGCATGTGGCTGATAATGCTGAAGAAACAGCAAATGCCAATGCGGTATAAATGATAAAATGAATTCTTGCGCCGCAGGGGCGCACCATACACGCGAGCACGTCACCTTCACCGTCAGTGCTCCGCCGCTTATTACAGATGCGTTCCGCAAACTCGGGCATTGACATGCCCTCAGACATGCTCCACGCATCTGAGCTATACTCGCGCTTCCGGCTACGGTTTCCAAGTGCTCGCTTAGCATGGTACGTCTCTGCGGCGCATTATACAATGTGGTGTTGGTAGAGTACGGAAGAAACACGCAAAGTTGCTGATGAAAAAGTGGTGGCAAATACCGGAACGGTGTAAATAAACAGAAGAGAACAAGTAGGGCTGCCTCATGCGATGGGAAACATCGGTGAGACGGCCTTTTTATATTATGTTACCGTTGAATACGGGTGGTAATGGGATTAAAATAATACGTATGTGTGCGCGGAATAAAGATGTGCTTTTTGTTCAATTACAAATGCGCAGGATCAAGCATCTGTAAGAAAGATGAAGAAAGACCCGGTGACAGGCACGCTTAAGGAATACGAAACTTTATCAAAAAGAATAAACTATCACGATACGCTATCGGTTTGATAAAGCGCTGACTGTATAAATGGGGGAAAGGCTTCTATATGAAAAATCAGTATGTGGGAGAGATCGGTGACTTTGGAAAATATGCATTACTTCGAGCCTTCCATCAGATATGTAAAGGAGACACTTATGAAAGTATATGTTGCGTCACCATTCTTTAATGAGACTGAATGTGAAGCGTTATCTCAGGTGGAACAGATCCTGCGTGAACGCGGACTTACTATTTTTTCTCCCAGAGAGCATGAAGTACGGGAAGGGAATGTCGGTTCTCCGGCGTGGAGCAAAGAGACGTTCCTGAACGATGTGGCCGGTATTAACTGGTGCGATATCGTTGTCATGCTCTACTGGGGCAATTATTCCGACTCCGGAACTGCATGGGAATGCGGCTATGCCTATGCCATCCACAAGCCGGTGGTCGTGGTACAGCTCGGAGAATCCTCAAATCTGATGGTGCATGAGGGAAGTCATACCAACGTGATGTCGATTGAGGAGTTGCGAACTTATGACTTTGAGACCATGCCCCGCGAAGGTTTTAAGGGAAAAATGTTTTAACGGAGATGGGTATGAATTTTCTGTTTGTGGCGTTCGGCGGAGCCCTGGGGGCTGTAGCACGGTACGCAATAAGTCTTATTCCGGTCAAAACCGGTTTCCCGATCCTTACGCTTATTACCAATATAGTCGGGGCTGTTCTGATCGGATTTATAGTCGGTTTCACGGGTAATCGGGACGGAATATCTGACAACGTGGTTTTGTTTTGGAAAACCGGAGTGTGCGGTGGTTTTACTACATTCTCGACGTTCTCGCTGGAAGCCTGCAATCTGTTTGAGAACAAACAATATACAGTCGGAGCAATCTACGTGATTCTAAGTTTTGGATGTTGTGTTCTGGGAGTTCTTTGTGGTAAGAAGCTGGCATCGCTGCTTATCTGTTGAGCGACTTGACAGAAGAGTACACCTCAATTTCAATAAAGGAAACCACAAAAGAGGGGGAAAGAAAAAATGATCACAAGAGCCGAAGCCATTCACGCTATTGAAAAATATAACAAGGAATCATTTCATATCCAGCATTCGTTTACGTCGACTGAACAGTAAGAACAGGATTTGTGAAACACTTCATACCAGAGACACAACAAAGGGAGGTATAACATGCCATTTATCGATTCAAAAGTGAGTGTAAAAACAACGCCGGAACAAAGAGAGGAACTTAAGACAAAGCTGGGACAGGCAATTTCTCTGATTCCCGGAAAAAGCGAAAACTGGCTCATGATCAACCTTGAGGATGAGCAGAATATGTATTTCAGAGGAGATGGACAGGAGGCTACAGCTTTTGTTTCCGTAAGCGTCTATGGCCAGCCTGATCGCAGTGCTTTTCAGAAGCTGACCGCAGAACTGACCAAAATCTATAGAGAAATTCTTGGTATTTCTCCGGATCGTATGTATGTCAAATACGCAACGACTCAGGACTGGGGATGGAACGGAAATAATTTTTAAAGGACATATGAATAGAGTTGTCTACTCTTGGCGCCGGCGTTTCTACGCTTATTCCTGCATTTAATACCGCTACGCAGACAACCATGATGAACGTCAGTGGCTATTATAGGCTCGCGAACGTAAGTGAAGGCGACATTCTGAAAGTGGCAAAAAACGGAAACTTTTGGGGTGCTTTTAAAACGCCGGAGGGAAAATCAAAGGTTGTTCAGCTTAAAGCTGCTGATCCGGTTTCGACAACAAATACAATAACAATGAATTTGATTGCAGGGTAAGGCCATTTTAAACATCGGATTACTGGAAACTGTGAGGAAATTTACTTGAAGATGTTTTTACAGTATAAAGCTGTAGGAGGCGTAGGTTTATCTTATGAAGGATGAAAAGACAAACCAGATAGATGATATTCAGAAAGATCCCTTTGAAGAATATATAAAACTCGGTGAACCGGATAAGGTGGATAGAGTTTATGCATGGCAGACCGCAATGGGATTGCAGGATGTCGATAAACTACACCCATCAGAGTATCTGATAAATACTGCAAAAGAGAACATTGATGGTAATATCAGCATCGATGAGGTCAAGAAAAGAATCGTCAGCTATTATAAAGAGTCAAGTCATCATGTTTCGGAAGGTACAGAAGAAGCAGATAAGGTTTCTGTGCATATAGCGGAAATCTTATCAGACAGATCCTTTGTTTTCTCACCGGCGCAATACATCTCAATTCATCGGAGATTATTTGAGGGAGTTTTTTCTCATGCCGGGAAACTTAGAGATTATAACATCTCAAAAAACGAATGGGTGCTGGACGGAGCATCGGTAATGTACGGCGGTGCACTGGAACTTCGAGAAACGTTGGACTATGATTTCAAGACAGAACAGGAATTCTCTTATGCTGATCTGACGATGAGTGAGATTATAGTTCATCTTGCTCGGTTTGTGTCCCGGCTATGGCAAATACATATTTTTTGTGAAGGAAATACCAGGACTACAGCGGTGTTCTTCATAAAATATCTGAGATCAATGGGATTTAATGTGACTAACGATGTATTTGCCAAGAATGCGTGGTATTTCAGAAATTCACTTGTGAGAGCAAATTACATGAATGTGAAAAAAGGTATTAACGAGGATTTCTCTTTCCTGGAGTTATTTCTTCGGAACCTTTTGATGG
>JAIKXQ010000058.1 GCA_024684035.1 Eubacterium sp.
AACCGATCAGCGGATATTACCAAAGATATCGACGAACCATATCAACCTTACACCTTCAATTATTAGTATACACCACGATGACAGAAAAATGGATGCACAGAAATCACAAAAACTCCACCTGCTGTTTGGTACCTTCTATGTTTGTGTATGTCCAAAAACGAGACTCATAATCAACATTCCCTTTAACTTTATATCATTGATAAATCGAAACAAGCCTCTGAAATAATCTCTCATATCGCAGCGAAAGGGAGCAGGCGCAGTTTCAGGTCAACTGCGCCTGCCCCTTTCTTTATCTCACAGATAATCCCTCCGGATCCCTACGAGTCAATAACTCCGCCGTACCGTAGCGTTTAGATTGCCCGGTTCGAACAATTCATTATCTTCTTCCTGCGTTTCATCATGTATGCGCAGAGAAATCCGACTGCCAGAAAGAACACCATTATGATCTCTCTGCCGCATCCGCCGGCGTACAGGGTCAGCAGCGGGTCGTTCATAACTACCAGCGTCTTTCCGCCGTTGACGAGACCGCGGCTCATTTTCACCGGGATGTAGTCTCCGATGAGTGCATAGGATTTGGCGGTTTTTGTCTCTTTCAGATAGTAGGTTCTGCTTTTGGTTGCGTCGTCCTCGCCGAGTCCGGCGAATTCCGCTTCTCCCTTCTCATCTGTGACAACCGACAGTACTTCCCCGCCCGGGTCGTAGCCTTCTTCCCGGTCTGTGAGAGTTTTTCCGTCTTTGCAGATCACCGGATAATACGCACCGTCTTTTTTGGTGTACAGGGCAAAGCCTACGCCGGCCAGCGTCTGACCGCTGCTGTCTTTCTTTTGAATCCCGATTCTTCCGGTGTACACGTGCACCTGATTGGAAAGAAGTTCCAGCTTCATCCGCCCGTTATCGTAATAAATCTCCGCCTGATTCGGGATGGATTCTTTCTCTTCTCCGAAGCCTGTGCTCTGATTGATTCTGGTGTCCACTTTTACGATGACCACAGGGTTCTCCGATTTCCCGAGTTTCTTTCTTCCGGAAGATGTAAAGGAGACGGTGACGCTTCCTCCGGGTGTTCCCACCGAGGATTCTTTTACTCGATAGTCTTCACTTGTCAGTTTTTCGTCGATTCCCTCTGCACTCACACGGACGTTGCCCATGTAGTCCAGCCTCTTCTTCTCCGCGTCAAAGCTGTCGCGGATCTCAAAGACCTCCCGGTCTCTGCCGCAGAGTCTTCCCTTGATCTCCGTGCGAATGGTCCAGGTCTGGGTCTGCCCGATATGATTGGAGACGCGGTTCACGGACTTCTTCACGTTCATCTCTATGTCATCCGGAATCTCCGGATCTTTCAGTCCCTTGCCCGCGTTCTTTCCGTCGATGACAATTTCCTGAAATTCACCGGCTGATTTTTCCGACCATTTCCACACGGCACCCCCGGGAGCGTTATCATCCTCCACGACCTCCGCGGTAAAGTCCTGATCCAGAACCTCGTACCCCTCCGGCGCGCTGATTTCACGCATCACATAGCTGCCCGGAAGAAAAACGGCTTTGCCGCTGGCGGACAGTTCCCCTTTGCTCACATCATCCATGTAGAGTTCATCCGGAGAATCCGCCTCCAGATAGTCCTCCGCCTTCGTCAGATCCAGTTCTCCGTCTTTGCCGGTACGGAAGATCCATGTGCGTCCATGCTTTTCTCTGCCGGTAAAGGTGATCCGGAATCTGGCTCCTTCCACCGGAAGATTCCGGGTCTCCCCCACTTTGACAAAGCGGATGCCGGTCGCGCATCGTTCTTTATCTGTCACTCCGCCGATGTAATCTCCTCTGCCGGAGGGGTCCGGTTTTCCGTCACCGTCCTGATCTGCTTTCCGATCCGTGGCGCGGCAGGTCAGAACGGCAGGGTTCAGCAGATACCCGGCAGGAGCCTTCTCCTCCTGCACATAGTAATTCTGCCCGTAGGTGTAACGAAAACTGTCTTCCGTTTTTCCAAAGCCGGCCTGATCGAGCGTGATGGTGTCCATCTTCGTATCCGGATCCGGCCTTCCGTCGCCCTTAAGAGAACTGTACACACCATACTCCGCACCGGCATAAGTGCAAAGACTGCTGTCCTCCCGGAACGTCGCGTTCACTCCCGTTTTCAGAATCTGGATGTGGGCGTCCGGCACCAGCCAGAGGACGGACTGAAGACCCGAGTCCTCCGGTGCCGACCGGTAGAGCCGGAAGTGAGCAGCTTTCGCGACCAGATCCGGCCGGTTATTCACATAAGCCTGCAGGGTAGACGCCGCTGCCGAGACTTCTCTTTTTTCATCATCTGTGAGCCCGTAGACATCCCCGCTGTTCAGGTAGGAGACGATGGCGTGGATTCCGACAAAACGTCTCGCCATATTCCCCCTGTAGGCATCGGTTCGAAGGAGTGGAAGATTTCCCGCCTCCTTCTGCATCGCCTCATTATAGATATTCTGGGAAAAAAGCGGATACATCAGCATGACCATCTTGATCATGGTTGCCGTCTGATAGGACATACTTCCGCCGGCGCCCTCGTTCAGGTACTGAACCGCGTAGTTTCCCGCCTGTCCGAATTTCGAGGAGGCACCGCAAAAGCCTGTGGTGCGAAGGGTTCCGTACTCGATAAAAAAATAATGAGTGATGTTATCCGTGTATGGATAAGAGACTTCACTACCCAGCGAAATATTCGCCGACGATCCGAACGTGGCAGCCCGAAGAGGCGCGCTGCCCTGAAGAAGAAGCCCCCTCTTCCTGCCGGAACCTCCTTCCTGCACCCAGCAGTTCTCCATCTCCGCAAGTGGCAGGAAACCGATCTCCTCAGGAGTCCGGAAAGAGGTTCCTGTTTCATTTTCCTTCTCTGCCGCCGCCGGCTTCTCTTCACCGGTCAGCTTCTCCTTCTCCCCGCCCGTTTCGTCACCAGATACCTCCGGTACCTCAGCAGGCGGATTCTTCGATTCATAACTGCGTTCTCCGTAGTTTTCTCCGTGATTTTCCCTGTCGTCTTTTTCTGTTCCATATACCATCTCTCCCTTCTTGTCTGTCTCAGTAACCGTGGCCTTTCCCGCGGTCTCTTTCGCCTCCGGCTGTGACAGCAGATTCTGAGGCGTCTCTACAGTTTCGATCCCGGTCTCACCGGCCGCGGTGTTCACCGCTTCCCCGGAAATACTTCCCATGGTCAACACGGCACAGAGTGCCACTACCGCCCATCTCCTCTTCATATTCTCTCTCCTGCCTTTCTTCGGTAATCAAGAATTGCTACACAGGCTGTAAAGGAAGACACCAGAAGCACCAGGTAGAGCACGAGATTCCCGGAATCTCCTGTCTGTGGTCTTCCCGCTTTTTCATTCGACTGCTTCGGCGCAGCCGTGGGTTTCGGTGTAGGCGATGGTTCCGCTTCTTTCACAAGCTTTGGCTTTGGTTCCGCAATCACATCGTAGTACCAGCGTTTGTTCGAGACGCCTGTCTCATTCCCCAGAGCCGCCCCGCTGTAGGGAAGGGTAAACAGAAAGGGTTCTGAACTTAGATGCCCGTCCGCCGCCTTCTCTTCCACGGCCAGGTACACGCCCTGTTTCATGCCGATCGTCCGGCAGTCTCCGTCCTTGTCCGTTTCCGCCCGGTACCACGCCAGTTTTGTTCCGGCCGCAGCCTCACCCACCGGTTTGTCCGCGTCTTCCACCGGAATATCCGCCCCCTGATGCAACGAATCCGGTGACTCTGCCCCGGCGGTTTCCGGGGTACTGCTTTTGATCTCGTCTTTGTACAGTTCGTAATAGGAAACTACCGTTTTTCGGATTTCCGAGGGATCTGCCTGTGGATCAAGGACAAGACCCGGAATCAGCGTCTGCATCCCCTCTGCAATACCGTCCCCGCTCTGATCGGCAATCTCCCCGATTTTGTAATAGGTAAAAACCGCTCCCGCAACAGGAGAGGAATCATCTTCCTTATCCTGATAACGGATGGAGATGCTTCCGGTTCTGTTTTTGTCGATGAGATTCCCGGCAACGCCGCCCTGCGTTTCTGCCGCAGTTGAAACTGCCCCCGTAAGGAGCAGGATGAAAAATAATGAAGTCATCACACCTATGCTTTTACTCTTTCTTTTTCTCATGTATCCTCCTCTCTCACTGCTTCTCTTCCATATAGAAACGTTAAGTCTCATACTCCTGTTCCCGCCGCAAACACTGCCTCCCGGATTGCAGAGCTTTCCCCCGAAAAAGAAACAACCCGGTACCCGACGGAATCAAAAGCAGCAGACACAATTTTGCCAATGCTCTCTTCCACATTGCTCTGAGCGATTCTTCCGTGAGAGCTGTACTCTTCTTCTGCAGCACCTTCTCATAGCGGCCGGTGACGAGCAGTCGATGACTGTTGATTCCTCTGGGCGTACAGGTATAGAGTGTCACCAGATCTTCTCCTTCTTTCACTCCCAGGAAGGCATCCGCCTCCTCCGGCCGCACCGTCTTGATTTTGCAGATCCTGTACTCCCGCGTTTTTCCAAGTCCCCGAAGATAGAAGCTGTCGCCTTTTTTCAACCTGTCCAGATCTGTAAAAAGCTTCGCTCTCACCAGTCCTGAGTGGGCGGCCAGTACCGCATGGGTGGAAGTCCCTCCGTAGGGCAGGGAGGTTCCGTACATATGTCCTGCCGCCTCCTCCAGAACTGCCCCTCCGGTGCCGTGCATCACGGGAATACACAGATCGATCTCCGGAATCACGAGATAACAGAGTTGCCTGTTCCCCTTTACGGGCAGCGCCTCGTATTCCTCATCCGTGGCCAGCTCTCCCTGATAATGAAAGGATCGCGTCTTCTGCTCCGTGGCGATCCGCTGATTGTACCTTCGGATCTGCTCTTCGGTATCTACGTCCCCTCCCCGGTTTCCGGCTCCGCCGCTGTCCATATCCGCCTGTACTTCCCGCAGATAAAGCATTTCCGAGACGCAGTCCGAAACCGGAAGCAGGACAAGGAGAAGGACAGAGATCAGCAGTAAAAACGACCACAGGTTGCCTCTTCCGCGCCTTCCGCTTCGTTTCTTCTCCTCATCTTCCATAGTTTTTCCTTCTTCTGCCAAGCAGACAACCGGACAGAAGCATACCGGTGACTGTCGTCAGATAAAAAACAAATCTACCGACGCCGCCCATTTTCGGAAATACGCCCCGTCTGTTCCGGATGGAAAAGGAGGCCGTTCCCTTGTCCACTTCAACCGGGATTTCGTTTTCCTCTCCCAGATGAACGGAGGCGGCCGACAGATTGCCGTCGGCAGGATCTTCAGATTTCAACTCGACCTCCAGAGGTTCGGACAGAAGCTCGTACCCGCTCTCTGTGGAGCACTCCGTCAGCCGGTAACTCTCATCGTCCAGACCGCGAATCGTCATGGTTCCGTCCGAGGCCGGGGACACATAGACATCTCCCATGTCTTCGGATGTGTCTTCACCGAGAATCAGCCAGGTTCCCTCACTTTCTTTTTTGAAGCGACAGGCACTTCCGTCTTTTTTTCTCTGCATGGAAAAGGTAACTTTCGTCGGATCCTGCAGTCCCGTCTTCGTCACCTTCAGCCGATAGGAGCAGACTGCCGGCCGGTTTCCGTCGATATGATTTCCCTGTTCACCGGTGACTTTCCAGTCCAGGGCGGGATGATTCTCCATGACGGCTCCGCTTCCGTCAGAGGCCTTGTCGTTGAGAACCGTCTCATAAAGGATCTCAAGTCCGGAATCCTCCGCGGAGGCATTGATCCGCTCCAGTCCTTTTTCGAGAAGGGTGACGCAGAAGCCGCTGCTTCCCTCGGGATTCTTCTCTCCCTGAAGATCCCTCACCATGTAATCGACATCCTCCTCCAGATCTGTGTAAGCCGTAAGGTCGCTGAGTTTTCCCGTCGCCTCCGTCTTTTTTCCCAGGCGCACCGCCTTGATTCGAACCAATGACATTCCAGGATCCATCTCGTCTGTCACCGCGTATTTTTCATAGGCGTGCCAGCTCTCAGCCGCAGGGATTTCCGGAAGAATCACCTGTTCAAACACTTTTCCGATCTCCACATCCTCCCTGGCCAGGAGTGTATCCTTATCCTCACAGGACACGATGTACTTGGGAATGGATATGAGCTGCTGTTTCGGAAAAACGGTGACGTCGTACTGCCAGTCCTCGTCTACCGCAGACCCGTCTCCCGCGTCCCCGGTCATGGGAAGCGACACGAGGAAGGGCCGGATCTCAGAAAGCGCCGCTTCCCGGGGGACAGTTTTGCCCACGACATCCTCACCACCTGCGGGATCATCCCCCGATGGTTCCACGGTCTTTGTCTTGTCTCCGGTTCTCGCGACCAGATAAAGCCCCTGTTCCATGCCCTGACGGCTGCTTTTTCCCTCGCTGTCTGTGGGAAGAAACTCGATGGCCTTCTGCTGCTTTCGCACAAAGTCCGTCAGCCTCTCTTCTCCTTCCGCCGGCGACCCTCCTTCTTCCACTGTGCCGCTGCGGCAGAAACGGTCAATGAGGTCTTCCATCTGGGAACCGGTGTAGGCCGTCGTCCCTTTGATCAGCGTGGCCTTCTCTTCCAGACCCGCCTCTCTGGATATGCGGATCAATTCCTCGCCGCTCTCCGTTGGCACGTAGTACATGCCACAGCCATTCTCATCCCCGAGAATCTTCAACTCGGCAATTTTCAACACGGAGAACACGTTTCCCGCTATTCCGGATCCCTTCGTCCCGTCATTTCCTCCCGTCTGTCCGGACTCATCCGCAGCGCCCCTGACATTGACCACCGTCAGAGATACTTCCTTCCCCGGATCGATGGTCGATGCACTTGTCGTTCCGGCCTGCGCAGGAAGGACATTTCCCGCTGCGGGCAGAAGAACGGACGCCGCAAGCAGGGCAAGCCCGATTTTCAGTTTTCCAGATTTCATTCCATAAAGCTCCTTTCCATTTGGTTTTTATTTGTAACGGTCCGGAGTTGCCTGAACCCAAAGTCCGAAAGCGGACTTCGACTCACCCACAGCTCCTCACTCCTCCCGGTGAGCGCAGCTTACAAAAGGCGCGCGGCAGTAGCGCGTGAGCGTTCTTCTCCGGTCCGGTTACAGCATGATTTGCGGGCAGGCAATAAACAGCGCATTACCTGCGGTCTGTTGATCGATGTTTGAAAAAATGGGAATTTGTCTCGAAAGAATTCAGCGATGAATCCGTGAGATCAGATATGACCGCTCCTTTGCGGAGCGTCGCTTAGATATATAGATTTCTTATGAGATTATGAGATCAAAGTCCGCAAGCGGACTTCAACTCCTATAAGATAAAAAAGGCGCCTGCGAAGCGCAGACGCCTTGCATACCCAAAGTATAACATGGATATATTTTATATTCAATTCATATTTTTTATTTTTTTCCTGTAGATCCGAATCCACCTTCGCCCCTTACGGTTTCCGCAAGTTCATCCACGGTGTTGAATTCCACCGGAAGGAACGGCATAACAACCAGCTGGGCAATGCGCTCTTCCGGCTCTACCTTCCGCTCGGTCTCACTGTCATTGTGAACAGCAATCATGAAAGGTCCTCTGTAGTCCGCATCCACGACGCCGACACAGTTTGCCGGGCGGAGCCCCTCTTTGGAGGCAAGTCCGCTGCGGGCAAAAATCGCTCCGAAGTATCCCTCCGGGATTTCCATTGCCAGTCCCGTGCTCACCATTACTGTCTGATGAGGCGCGATGACAACCGTTTCCTCAAGGGCGGCGTACAGATCATATCCGGCCGCGTATTCGCTGCCTCTGGTGGGCAGCTTTGCGGTGGGAATCAGTTTTTTTACGTTGATCTTCATGGCAATTACTCGTTCAGAGCTGCTTTGTCTTTCGGGCAGTCCTTGATGGAGAAGCTCAGTCTTCCCATGCGGTCTTTTCCGAGACATACAACCTTAACAACGTCGCCAAGTGTCAGAATGTCCTCAACGTGGTTGATGCGCTCCTTGGCAATCTTGGAAATGTGAACCATTCCCTCTTTGCCAGGTGCGAACTCAACGAAGGCACCGAACTCTTTGATGCTGACAACAGTTCCCTTGAGAACCTGACCTTCCTCGAAGTTCATGGTGATGATTTCGATGTACTTCTCAGCCTCATCCATCTTTGCGCGGTCTGTTCCGCATACGGATACAGTTCCGTCGTCATCGATGTCGATCTTCACGCCTGTACGGGCGATGATCTCATTGATGGTCTTACCCTGCTTGCCGACAACCTCTCCGATCTTGTCCGGATCAATCTTCATGGACTCAATCTTCGGAGCGTACTCGTTGACGCTCTCACGAGGAGCTGCAATCGCTTTCTCCATAACCTCTGTGAGGATGTACTCGCGGGCGTCCTTACATCTGGAGATAGCTTCCTCAACGATCTGACGTGTCAGTCCGTGAATCTTGATATCCATCTGGATAGCTGTGATACCGTCATGTGTACCTGCTACCTTGAAGTCCATGTCACCGAAGAAGTCCTCGAGACCCTGGATATCGGTGAGTACCAGATAATCATCATCTGTATCGCCTGTCACGAGACCGCAGGAAATACCTGCAACCGGTTTCTTGATCGGAACACCGGCAGCCATAAGAGCCATTGAGGATGCACATACAGAAGCCTGGGATGTGGATCCATTGGACTCAAAAGTCTCGGATACGGCACGGATTGCGTAAGGGAACTCCTCCTCAGTCGGAAGTACCGGAAGAAGGGCTCTCTCAGCCAGGGCTCCGTGACCGATCTCACGACGTCCCGGTCCTCTGGAAGGTTTTGTCTCTCCTACAGAGTAGCTCGGGAAGTTGTACTGATGCATATATCTCTTCTTTGTGATGAAGGGATCAAGTCCCTCTACTTTCTGTGCCTCGGAAAGAGGAGCCAGAGTGATCACGTCGCAGATCTGTGTCTGTCCGCGGGTGAACATTGCAGAACCGTGAACGTGAGGGATGACATCTACCTCAGCTGCCAGCGGACGGATCTGACGAACGGCACGGCCGTCCGGTCTCTTCTGATCCTTGAGGATCATCTTGCGGACAGTCTTCTTCTGGTACTGGTATACAGCCTCCGGAAGGATTGCCAGCCACTCTTCGTTGTCAGCAAAAGCCTCCTGCAGTTTCTCTGTCACTGCAGCGATGTTTGCCTCACGAACCTGCTTCTCGTCTGTAAATACAGCAACCTCCATCTCTGCCGGCGGAACAATCTCCTTGATAGCAGCGAAGAGCTCCTCCGGAATCGCGCAGGACTCATAGGAGTGTTTCTCTTTTCCGCACTCGGCAACGATCTGATCGAAGAAAGCGATCACTTTCTTATTTGTCTCATCTGCAAGGTAGATGGCTTCGATCATTTTTGCCTCCGGGATCTCCTCGGCGCCGGCCTCGATCATGATAACTTTCTCTCTTGTAGATGCAACAGTAAGCGCGAGTGTGGACTCTGCTTTCTGCTCATATCCCGGGTTGATCACGAACTCGCCGTCGATCATACCGATCTGTGTGGCAGCGCAGGGACCGTCAAAGGGGATATCGGAAATGGCAGTTGCAAGGGAAGAACCGAGCATGGCAACAACCTCCGGATCACAGGCCGGATCTACAGCCATTACCATGTTGTTCAGTGTAACGTCGTTTCTGTAATCCTTCGGAAAAAGCGGACGCATAGGACGGTCAATGACACGGGATGTGAGAACAGCATGCTCGGATGCTTTTCCCTCTCTCTTGTTGAATCCACCCGGGAACTTTCCTACTGCGTACATTTTTTCTTCAAACTCAACAGAAAGCGGGAAGAAGTCTACTCCCTCTCTCGGCTGTTTGGATGCGGTTGCAGTACAGAGAAGGGTTGTATCTCCGTAGTGCATGAATGCACATCCGTTGGCCTGCTTACCTACTCTTCCGATATCAACGGAAAGTGTTCTTCCAGCAAGCTCCATAGAATACGTCTTGTAATTATTCTCAAGCGGTGTTGAGAATGTCTTCATGTCTTCCATCTTTTCTCCTTTTTGCTTCTCGGCGAATGCCTTTGTTTTGAGCCCGGTTCTGATCATTTTCTCCGAACTGCCGCTTCCGGCAGGCTCTCCATGCCGTCCCGATCTTCGGAAAAACAGCACCTGATAACACGCAAACAGGGCGGATAGAACATCTACCCGCCCTGAGCACGTACAAATTACTTACGGATACCCAGCTTCTCAATCAGAGCACGATATCTCTCGATATCTGTCTTCTTGAGGTAATCCAGAAGACCTCTTCTCTTACCTACCATCTTAAGAAGTCCACGTCTGGAGTGATGATCCTTGTGGTTTGTCTTGAGATGCTCTGTAAGCTCTTTGATTCTCTCTGTAAGGACAGCTACCTGTACCTCAGGTGAACCTGTGTCGCCCTCTGTTCTGGCATACTCGTTGATAATCTGCTGTTTGAGCTCTTTTGTAATCATTGTTACTTCCTCCTTAATTTTGAAAAACACCACTGATTAAGATTCGGTCGGAGTCCTCCGGAATCTGAATCAAGGTTCACTCATACCCAACAACTATAACACAGGTAATCGTAAATGGCAACTATTTCCGGCTAGCGCGCAGGTTCTCGAAGAAGTCCGTGAGGATCCTGCTGCATTCTTCCTCGAGGATTCCTTTCTCGAGTTCTACGCTGTGATTGAAGACGGGAACCTGCATGAGGTTCATGACGGAGCCTGCACAGCCGGTCTTCGGGCTCATGCAGCCGATGACTACTTTGTCGATCCGGGACTGTACCAGGGCTCCTGCGCACATCTGGCAGGGTTCCAGAGTGACGTACATGGTGCAGCCTTCCAGCCTCCAGTCTCCCAGTTTCTTCGACGCTTTGCGCAGAGCGTTCAGCTCTGCGTGGGATAGGGTGTTGTGATCTGTGTTTCTCCGGTTGTAGCCTCTGGCGATGATTTCACCGTCGCGGACGATAACTGCGCCGATGGGTACTTCTCCGATCGATGCTGCCCGCTTTGCTTCGCGGATGGCTGCGCGCATGTATTTTTCCATTACGGCTTTCCGGTTCGTTACCCCGAGTACTTTGTAGAAGGCTTTGGACACGCCGTCCCGGTCAAAGGAATCGGTGACGGTGTCGGCGGCAGCTTTGCAGCCTTTGGATGCGTTTTTCATGGCTACGCCGGTGCCGGCGGCTTTGATCATATCGATATCGTTGTCGGCATCACCGAAGGCTGCTGTGGCC
Source organism: Eubacterium sp. (assembly GCA_024684035.1). Lineage (GTDB taxonomy): Bacteria > Bacillota > Clostridia > Lachnospirales > Lachnospiraceae > Bilifractor. The sequence continues at coordinate 11,134 of JAIKXQ010000058.1, forward strand.
TCCCGTTTTACGCCGAGGATGTTCATGAGATACTGCAGCCCGGAGGCTTTTCCCGCATCGGGGTGGGCGGTCTCCAGCCTGTGGGGCACGGATGAGGTCATGTAGATCTCCGGAAGTGCCTGACGGATTTCATCACGAACCTGCGCAAGAAGGGACTCGTCTCCGATCTGCAGATCCAGAGCGTCGATCTCATGTCTGTGTTCCTGAATGAAGGAGCGGATATCGTCCTTGAAGATTCTGGTTGTCATCACGTAATCGATGTATTTCTCGGACACGCCGTAACGCGCCGGATCCTGGATGCTGTAGGAGGGGGCATAGGCCTGACCGTCAATAAAGACTTCGTAGGCGATCGGATAATCGCTGACCGGATACCGGTCCATCACCCGGAGAATCTCGTCGATCACTTCCGGCTGAAGACGGAGTTTCCGGACACAGACTGCCCCTTTGATTCTCTCACGTCCGGACTCTGCTTTCTCCGGCAGCTTGTAGATTTCAGCCCCGTTGGAGGTAACGGCGTAGCGGATTCCGGGGATCTCCAGCATACAGTCCGGCAGCGAGGTGAAGACACGGCCGCTGGCAATGGCCACGTGGATCCCGTCTTTGATGGCATCCTCGATGGCTCTTTTGTTTGCATCACTGATATGGTTCGCGTCGCACAGTGTCGTGCGATCAAGATCCAGAGTTATTAATTTACAATTCATT
>JAIKXQ010000060.1 GCA_024684035.1 Eubacterium sp.
CTCTGTTTGCCATACCCATCAACCAACTATTCAGTACCAGATACGATGATGTCCATACCCATCTGGCTCTGTTTCAAGAGGTATGTAGTTCGTCAAACCCGCATAAAACTTGAATTTAGGGCTTGACATGATAGGAAGGAATAGCAGCAAAAAAGCCGCCGGTTCCGTACCAACGGGATCTATCCAAGGTAATAATGACACAAATTTGAGCAGTTTGGTGACACTCGGAGAAAGCAATAAAGCGACAGCTCATGAAATCAGGAACAGTCTACCATATTCGTATCCAAGTCTTGTCTTAGAAAAAACCGAAATAGCAAAGGTCTGTCACGAAATTAGCACCAATTACGGAAAATACAAAAACCGAAAACTACTCATGCATCGCGCGAGAGATTTGGACGGCTATTGGTGCATCTACTATATCGAAAATCGTGGATACGGCGATTACAACAGCATCGAAAAATACTATGATTGAAGGGAGCGTACCAGATGAAGGAATTGGCTCAGCTTTTGAGTAATATTTCAGATGCCTACGACGACTTTATCCTAGGCGTCATCAACTTTGCGAAAAAGGACATTTCTCATGCAGGCCTTCTCAACCGATACATGAGAGAGAACCCAAACGTGACATCCAGTGATGTAATAGCGTTCATCATGGATCAGCCTGATTTCCATGATTTCAGTGCGACGAAAGAAATGAAACATGTTGGCTAGACCCGAAATAAGATGACTGGCGACAGGGCGTTTTTCTGACGGCTATACATATGTATAAGCAAACCGCTCATTGACATGTAACTGCATCGTCGTTACAATAAATGTGAAAGGTGGTGTTGTCATGGAAAAATCAGCGACATTAAATTTAAGAGTCAATCCTGTTTTAAAGCAGGATGCAGAATCCATATTAAGCCGTTTGGGAATACCAATGTCTACAGCGGTAGATATGTTTCTTAATCAGATCGTCTTAAAGGGAGGCATACCATTTTCGGTTACATTACCTAACGCCCCTGAGAGTGTCGATACCACAGGAATGACCGAAGAGCAGATTCACGCAAAAATACAAAAAGGTTATGAATCCTATAAGGCTGGAAGAACACAAAACGCAGCGAATGCATTCGAGCAGTTTCGGGAGCAGCACCGCTAATGGAGAAGTACGTTGTCAACATTACGGATGAAGCTCTCGCCGACATGGAAGCCATATACCAACACATAGCCGTAAAATTACAATCACCGGAAAACGCAATGGGGCAATATAATCGTATTGCTAACGCAATCCTTACACTAGATGCTTTCCCAGATCGTTTTGGATTGTTTGAGAGTGAGCCAGAACATTCTAAGGGAATTCATAAAATGATCGCCGATAATTACATTGTTTGCTATGTGATTGATCCCGGTGTCGTAACGGTAACGGATGTCCTGTATGGTGCATCTGATTTGCATAGAAGATTACAGAACAGACATCCATAAAAGCGTTTTTATTGCGAAAACCATTGGTTACCAATTACAGCCACCGGCGCCTCTTTTCTACTACCTATCTCCGTCCAATATGTCAGGGCGCATATGCGTCACTTATTCACGGAGGTAAAAGAACATGAATGATTTAGAATGGAACAAGTTAAAACGCAGGTACAGCAGATCCAATACGGTCGTACTAACCGATCAGGGATCGATCGACTTCAGCCTTTCTGGTTACAAAAAGACTGAGTTTAATGGTCATACCGTCACATATGACGAATACCTCGATCTACAGCGATCAACCGAAGGAACTGAACGACCATATTTCGCCAGCTGTTATTTTAACAGTGGTGGCTCCGCAGAATGCAGAGGCGAGATTGCAGGAATCCGTAACGACCGAATCCTGTTTCATCGGATCTTCGTAGCCGGGATGTATGCAGACGGATCTTTCTTTGACGGCAAAGAGGATCATGTCTGGATGCACAGAGATGGTTTCGAGAAATACCCAGTCGGGGATAAGGTGTCCTTTTTTGCAGAGGTGTATCGATACCTCAAAACCGGAAACGGGAAAAAACTCGATTACGGATTGCGAAACCCGGAAGGCATTGAGCAAATCGACGACTATGCTTTACCAAGCAAGGATGCGTTGCTAAAGCAGGATCTACGAGCGCTTGTTTGCGAAACATGCATGTACACCGATCATTGTTACGGTGATCCTTGTCTTGCTCCGACTGGATATCGCGAAAACATGATAAGAAAACTTTCTCAGTATTTGCAAGAGTAACAGCAAAAAGGCGGCCTCCTAGAAGGTCGCCTTTTTTGCTATTCATTTCAGAAATCCACATCTTACGTAGGGCATTCCTTCACCCCGATCGTCCTTACCCTAAAGCACACACGTATCAGAAGCATGACGCAGAGTCACAGTCTTTCTGCTTCTCTTTCTAGTTGCGCATCCATAGCAATTTCCGCCAATTGACGAAATTCGTCCATCCTCTGCGCAATCTCGTGTTCCTCATATCCATGGTTGGATAGAATCTTCCCCGCCGGATAGAGATAAGTGAGATCATCGAATCGCTCCCCGTCATCACTTACCTTTTCGAGATACAGTTTTATGCTTTTTGTGCCATGATCCTCAAACGTCTCCGAATGCGTGATCATTTCGTTATTCTCTTTGAATGATAGTCTGGCAAATGCAATATGATCCATCCGTTTTCTCCTCGTCTTTGCTCCTACGCCTTCGATTTTGCTGATGTCAGCAAAATCGAAAATACCGTTTGTCTCATTATACCATGTGTGCGATGTTGCAACGCCTATTTTTACCACACCCCGGCAAGCAAAAGCCGATCTCTACCATTTTCCTGACATCAGGAAAATGGTCGCATTGGTAGCCATCCATTCGCTCTCGATATGTCATGACGCTTGTGCAGCGATCTTTCTTTGGCAGCATCTGTTCCAACCGTAATGGACTTAACCGTAAAGAAACTTGTTCTTCGCTCCGGCGCGGGTCCAATTGCCTACCGCAGGGCATCCTCCTGCAAAGCATTCTCATCGATCCGATCCGTCTGTTCGATGGTTTTCTGCTCGGAAAGAAATTCTTGGATGGCCTCCAGTCGCTTCTCGGTGAGTGTATTGGACAATTCTTTTTTCTCTTCCTCGGAAATACTTCGACTGATCCTTCTAAAAGAGGCCGCCGATCGCATGAAAGCATCGACCACCCGGGGAGAGAACTGGGTTCCCCTTCCTTTCACAATTTCCTTAAAGGCTTCCTTAACATCCCATGCGTGTTTATAGCTTCGCTGACTGGTCAGGGCATCGAAGACATCCGCCACTGCGACAATCTGTGCTTCAATGGAGATCTCATCCCCTTTGAGTCCATGCATATAGCCTGTGCCGTCCCATCTTTCGTGATGCTCCCTTGCAATATTGCGGGCAGTAATCAGAATCTTGACCTTGGAGGTCTTCAAGACGTGATCACCATAGAGCACATGGCGCTTCATGATATCGAACTCCTCCTCCGTGAACCTTCCCTTTTTTTCCAAAATCTCATTCGGGATGAGGATCTTTCCTACGTCGTGCATCATGGACGCG
>JAIKXQ010000033.1 GCA_024684035.1 Eubacterium sp.
TCCGTACAAAGATATAAATATGACCATGATAATAAAAAAATCAGGAGCTTCAAGAGCTTCTGTCTACAGAAATTATCCTTCAAAAGAGGCTATCATTCAGGACATTACAAAAAACATAACTGACGAGCTCAGCGCTTCTCTGACAGGAGTGTTGCAGAAAAGTAACACATATGAGTGGTTTTTAAAGGTGTTTTCAAGGCTGCACTCCGATAAAGACATGTGTGTACTTATCCGTAATTCAAATATCTCTTTTACGGATATGTTCTATAATGCCTTGTGTATTGCCTCAGACAGCGAATACGCTTCCCAACATGAATACATTGCCAGAGGTGTTGCTGCCGGCTTATGGGAAGTGTCGCTGACATGGATAAAAAACGGTATGAAAGAATCTCCTGAATATATGGCAGGGGTATGCTCAGAAACCTTAAGATTGGAATGAAAATTACCCTGGATTAGAATGGATTCCTTTCATGCTGTCATCGTATGTCACGGTTACTTCTTACAGCGTTTCATGTGCATAAAAATGTGGCGTAATTTATGTATATAAAATTGACAATCTGCATAAAAAAGGTTATATAATAATGCAGAAAGGAAACTTGGTTATGCATATATTCGATTATTCATTTCTGCAAAATGGGCTTCTTCCTGCAGGATTATTAAACATTACAACAGATATATATACTTTGCGTGTCTCGGCAATGAATCGGAAAGAACAATTTGTGGATGTATTTACTGAGCTGGAGGCGATCGCAAAGATTCAGTCAGTAAAAAGTTCCAATGAGATTGAGGGTATAGTTACGACAGATGAGCGAATTCATGAGATTGTAAACGGTAACAGTGCCCCATTGAATCATAGTGAGCAGGAGATTGCCGGGTATAGAGATGCTCTCGCAGAAGTTCATACGAGTTATAGGGATATGGATTTCCGGAAGTCCGATATTTTGAGACTGCATGCGATCTTGATGAATATTGCAGGATACTCATATGCAGGTAAATATAAGGAATATGACAACGATATCATTGAAGAAGATAAAAGCGGAAGAAGACGTGTAAGATTTCATCCTACGTCGGCGGCAGATACACCGGATGAAATGGAGCAGTTGGAGTTGGCATATTTGGAAGCGAGAGATAATCCAAATATTAACCAGCTGCTTTTGATCCCGTGTGTAATTCTGGATTTTCTCTGCATCCATCCCTTTCGTGATGGGAATGGCAGGATATCAAGGTTGTTGTCATTGTTGCTCCTTTACAAGAATGGATTCGATGCAGGTAAATATATTTCTTTTGAGGAGCAAATCAATGATCGGAAGGGGAATTACTACGAGGCACTGCAAAAGTCATCGGATGGGTGGCATGAGAATACGCAGGACTATTCGGCATTTATCATGGAATTCATTACAACCGTATATGCCTGCTACAAAGAACTGGACAAGAGATTTGCAGTAATTGGGAGTAGGAAAGTAACCAAACAAGCGAGAGTAGAAGCTACGGTGCTTAATAGTCTAACACCGATATCGAAAGCGGATATTGGGAAAATACTTCCGGATGTCAGTGCTACTACGATAGAAGCGGTTTTGGGGCAAATGGTAAGGACGGGAGCCATTAGGAAAGTCGGTGCCGGAAGAGGAACAAAGTATGTAAAAAACTGATGAGATCTGGAAAATACAAAGAAATAGAAAAAGGTGCCAGAGCAAATTCCATGCGCACCATTATGAAGAAATATGAAAATATTACTACTGCATATAAATTCATTAACGGCAATATAGGAGTAAGCGAGGGTGGGGTTGTAACACTGCCGCTATATATGGCTGCTTTTATATGAGTTTTTTCTAGAAAAAGGACCTCAGTTTCATGGAAAAACGCAGCGACAAAAGAAATGAAACATGTTGGATGATAAACATTGCCCACATAGTTCAGACAGGAATATGATCTTACAAAAGAAACGCCCTTCGCATATCCTCATGGATATGTGAGGGGCATTTCTTTTGTACGGCGGCAATCCTTTTTTCGCACGGCATGCAGGATCCCGTGCGAAGAGACCTGGCGACCTTAAACCATTACGTATAGCTAACGCAGCTATATCCCTGGAATCACTTGTAGAATAGACGACCGGCCACAAAACCAATCTTCACAACCGCGACGATGGATGTTCCGCTCCTACGATTGTATGGGATCAGCATCACCCAAAAGAGAACCACGCGCGGTACTGTTCTTCAGCCACAAGCCTGTCAAAGCAAAACCGACACAAGCGAACACGCATTCAAATTTACCAAGACTACACAGGATCCCTATCATATCCAGATCTGAAGGAAAAGATACTTTATTGATCCCAAAATCCACGACTATAGCGACTATCTGAGGTAATGCCGGTATAAACCATGTCATTTTCAGTATTTTATTACCTCTCAGAGCCAAAACAAGCACAGCAGCTAGGGTTACCAACGATAAGAGATTAACCCATGTATGCAGTTCTACGTATTCTATTGGTAGGATATTCCAAAGACTTAACGCGACGTTTATTCCAACTACAACTATGCAAGCCATCTTGTTTTTGAAAAGCAACGCCAAAACAAGGCCGAAACCAATCGCGTGGTTTACCATGAATACAAGATTATCCTGCATAGTCAAGCAATACGGATCATAGAACCTGATCATGCTCTCATACGCGATAAAGTACACCTCGATTATGGCGAAACACAGGGCAGCAAAAAATACATACCAACTTTCTCGCTTCCTTCCCCCGGAATTGTCCATGCCACAGCAATCAGGCTCAGCAATAAAAACACTCTTTTCTTCCATAAGCATAAATCCCCCCAAAACGTATTAACAGAGTTGCCTTCATCATATTACCCGCTCAGGGCTAAAAGATATATCAGTTTTTTTAGTTTTTCTATTTCCTGTACCACAGCCCAATTTCCAACTTTTTCTCCTAACACAAGCGCTACTTTTTCTGACCTATGCCCGAGTGATACGATATAGAAGAGATAACGTACCATACATGGAAAGAATATTCCAAAGCCATCCCCGAAAAAAACGAGGGGGAATCGCGAAGCAAAAGGAGGAATCTCCGCTTTTTCACACACCGTGTGATTTTTTATAGAGTTCGATACCCGTGTATTATTTGCCCCCATCACCTGTATAACAGGCGGTGGGGGTTTCGCTATAAAAATAATCGAAAACTCTCCAGTTAAGTTTCCATTATTCAATTTTATATTATAATCTTTCATATAGCATAAGGCTCATGTAGTGTATTGAAGGGGCGAATCCAATTGATAATAGAAGACATGATAATTGAAACGGGCGGTAAAATGCTCGGAAAGCTTAAAGACGAAGGCTCTGCCAGTTTTGTTGGATGTTTGACGGAAGAGATTAATGCGGCAATAGACGATCGCAAACGAATAGCTTTCTATAAATCCTTGAGTTTGTTTTTTGTGATACATACATCCCAACGAGGAGCAACAAAGATTGAGTTTAACGACATTATAAAGACAGACATCACCACGCTTGACATGGATGTCATCGTAAGCAGGAACTCTTGTACACCACCTACATGCACTCACTCACGTTGGCGAAAGAACACGACCTTCACTCCATCGGTTTTCCCCTGATTTCTTCCGGCTTTCATGAGTTCCCGGTCGAAGAGGCTTGGAAGTGTGCCTTACAGGCTTGCCACGACTTCCTTCAGGATAATGCGGACTACGGAACAAAGATCGCCTTTGCCATTCCAGAGGAAAAGACCTTTGCCCTTGGAAAGAGAATGCTGAAAGGATTCACACAGGAGGAAAGGCTCCCGGAAAGCGTTCGCCTGTGGTGCAGAAAGTATGCAGTTTTGTTCCATGCCATCTACGAGGATGAGGAACTGCAAAAAAACTTCTACGCGTACAACGCCTATCAGCCGCAGACAAGATTTGCGGGCGTTTGCAAAATCCTCAAAGACTGCATGAAAGAAGCATATAATAGCGGTGTTGTCATTAGTGATTATGATACAATCATCAAGGACGGCGATTTTCCCCAGAATGATCTTTTCTATCCATCCAAGGAATGGATTGCCACCTTATCGCACAGGCAGATCCTTGCCGTGATTGCGTGGCATTTCCGAAGAGATCACTTTAACGAGGGAAGCTGGATCTCGGAGACGGTTGCGAAGGGATATATGGCAACTCTTGCCGATGCGCTTGTCGATTGATTCCAGGCGATATCGTCGTATGTATGATCAAAAAAAGAGAGGATACGAACCGTGGGGTTATTTGACATATTTCAGAAAAAGAAAGTGGATGCAAATTGGGAGAGTGCCTATAAGGCAAATCCCAGTTTCTACACAAAGCCGGATGGAAGTCCGTTTTGCGCATTTGCCTTGACGGAAGGAACAGAAACCATTCTTCCCAGAGCACCACATTATGCGGTTTCCGGAAAAGAGATCCAAGAATACAAGCTTATGCTGGTCAGCACAACAAGAGAAGGCATCCTTGGCGACTGCGACTATTTTGCCGCGATCCGTAAACTTCAAGCCTTTACATTGGATGCTGATCCGAATAATCTTTTGATCAAGGGTCTGTCTCTTTCGGAACTGGAAGAACTGCGGAAATAATACAGCAAAGCGGTTTGTACAACGATATTCAAGGATAGCATAAGGAGTTCCTATGTATAGTTGCGACGAGTGTTTTGAAATGAGACAAACGCATACCGTGAAATGCCCCGCCTGCGGCAAAGACACATTTGTTGGCAGAGTCGAGGGGATCAGCAGCGTATGGGTATGTTCGAATTGCAAAGAACGTGTGATCAGCGCCGGAGGCTACCCGCAGGGCTGTCACAATGAGAAGGTGTATTCACTCGTGATCGAAAGACCAACGGATAATCAAATGTGGGTTACATTGGCCAGCATTCTGAAGAAGAATGTCTTGGAGACAAGAAACGCCTTTGCTCATACCTCCACCTTGGAGATCCGCCTTCGGGCTGAGGCTTGTGTAGAGGTCTATCACGCATTGCTTGCGGCTGATAGCCCCTGTGAAATGGATCCACAGCTTTTGCGCGATTATCCTAGGATCCTTGACTGTCCGTACCGCTAGCTTATACGCTTTGAGCCTTACAGGGATATTTCTTACTACACAAAAACAAAGGGGGGATACGCACATATGTGGGAACCGGATTATGAAAGGGAAGCAAATTACTGGATCAAAAAAGATGCAGTTTGTAAAAAGATGGATACGGAGAGATTAAAAGAGAGGATCGAAGCCTTCCTTGCAGAGCGCAAAACCTGCGCTTTAGCCACGGCATGTGAGGATCTTGTCCGATGTACGCCGATCGAATACAATTATCTGGATGGGTCTTTTTATCTCTTTTCTGAGGGCGGCCTGAAATTCAAGGCGTTAAGGGATAACAAGAACGTGAGCCTTGCCATCTTTGATGGCTACAGTGGTTTCGGAGCACTGAAAGGGCTTCAGGTACAGGGAACAGCATCTTTGATCGAGCCATTTTCTGAGGAATACATTAAACTTCTGGAATACAAGAAGATACCGATCGAGGGCATGAAGAAGCTCCCGAAGGCGATGAACCTGATCAAGGTCGTTCCGAAGAGTTTTGATCTGCTGGATTCTGATCTAAAAAAAGAAGGCATAGACAGCAGACAGCATCTGGATGTAGAAGAATAATCAATGATTTCACCATTTACCATATAAAAACACACGAGAATGAGAGGAAAAACAGGACATGAAAAAACGAATGCTAGCACTTGCAGTTATCCTTTCCACCCTGACCGTTATCCCCGGATGCGGAAGCAAGACAGGAAGCACAGAAAATGTTCAAAAGACCACATCTTCCTCAACCGAACACATCGAAACATCTTCTGGATCTGAACATCTGACGAAGACAGTGAGCACAAGCGAAACGGTAGAAGCAGTTTCTTCCGGCAGTGAAGGGATAGATTCCCTGGCAGCTCTTGGAGACATCGAGTCAAAGAATGGTATCTTTACGGATACGGTAGAAATCCCCGCAGATCTCTGCTCCGATCTGGATCAAATGTTAAAAGAAGCCGAAGAACAGGGCTACAAGGCTGAAAAGACGGAAAGCGGCGGCATTCGGTATCACCTTTCCAAGAAACAGCACGCGGAAATGCTTGAGATCCAAAGTAAGGCAATTCGCGAAGAGTTAGGGAAACTGGCTGGTTCTGAGACATGCCCGAATGTCACGGAAATCACGGCAAACGATGACTTTACCGTCTTTACGGTCAAAACCACGAATGCTGAACCGGACATCAACGAGACCTTTTCCGCATATGGCTTGATGCTCTACGGTGCCATGTATGGTTCTCTATCCGGTAAGGAGCCGGAAAATGTACGGGTAGAATATGTGAATGCGGATAGCGGGGCATTACTTACTACACTCGATTCGAAGGATATGGATAATACAGAGTCGAATTGATGGAGCTGCCGTATGTTTCCGACAGGCATCCACATACAGACATCTTCCATAATCTAAAAACAGGAGGCTCATGTCGCAAAGATGAACGAGAAAATCTACAAGTTCTGGGGCTGGGAGAATGCCAATATTTCTCCTGTAACCGATGAATATAACGGGATCAACGATCCCAGAGACCTGTACGATGCGCTATCCAAGGTATGGTGTGCGGAAACCTGCGCACCGCGCATGCGGGCAAACTGGACAAGAGAAAACAGGACGATGGGGCAGTGTTCTATCACCGCCTTCCTTGCGCAGGATATCTTCGGCGGTAAAGTGTATGGCATAGAGCGATCCGGCGGCAACTTCCATTGCTACAATGTCATTGGCAACTGCAAGTTCGATCTGACCAGCGAACAGTTTGGAGAGGAAGTCCTCGATTATACGGATAATCCCGAGCAGTTCCGGGAGATTCATTTGGCGAAAGAGGAGAAGAGACTCCGCTATGAGCTTCTGAAAAGACGATTAAAAGAGATATTGGAATGATGGGTTCCTATATATCCATTCTGGAAAGCTGTAGCATTCAAATCTGATATCTAAAAAGGTCTGTAGCGGATCACCGAAAGACGAAACCCAATCCTTGGGCGGATGCAGCAAAACAGAAGACGGAAAAGAGGAACCATGATTCACTTCGTTCTTTAAAGATAAAAAAATAACGATCAATATGTTGTAAAGACGTACATTTGTCACCGCCAAAAAATCCCGAAAAGCGCAACTTGAAAGATACGAAATCACAAATGGAATACGAAAACGGAACATGGATCATGCATGGCGTCGCCGTAGATGATCCTACATGCCTGCACAGCGTGCAGGACGCAATCGACTACATAAAGGAAGTAGGTTTTTTGCCTCTCTTCAAGAATGATATTCCGGGATTTTCCTTAGAAGAGCGAACGGAGCCACAGTTTTGGTGGTGCGGCGACCCAAAGACAGACCCTTGGGAATGGCGTGCGCTTATCGCAAGGAGCGGGGAGATTGCCTACGGTAAGTTTTTTGAGAAAAAGGCCGGATTTATCTCCAAAGAATGGCTGCCCTACTTCGCAAACTACCGGCGGGACGGCTATGATTTCGACGCTCTCTGGGACGATGAGAAGGCAACGAAGAAGCAGAAGAAGATCATGGATCTCTTCGAAACAGAAGAGGAACTGTATTCCAATGAAATAAAGACAAAGGCCGGTTTTGGAAAAGGCGGCGAGAAGGGCTTCGAGGGGACGCTGACTGATCTCCAGATGAGGACGTATCTCACGGTCAGAGATTTTCGCCAGCGAGTAAACAAGAAGGGTGAATCCTATGGCTGGGCGATTGCCGTCTATGCCAGACCGGAAGCGATCTGGGGCTACGAATACGTGACATCCAGATATCACGAGGAGCCAGTGGACTCCGGAAAAGCCATTGCGCAGCATATGATGGAGCTTTATCCGTCTGCCGAGGCAACTGCCATCAAGAAACTGCTTGGCGGTTCTGCCGCCACGAGCGTCAAAACGAAAAAGAAACGAGAAGTGCAGTATCCGCAGAACCTTTTCAAGGTGCTTGGCCTTGGCGAAAATCCGACGCGCGACCAGATGATGGGCTTGGAATACGCAATTCCCATGTTGAAGGAGAGGGATCAGGACGCAATAAAGTACAAATACCAGGATGGACTCACCGGAAGGGAAATGGCTGAGAGGTTCGGCGTTTCCGAAGGTACTGCTAGCAATATTGGCAGATTAGCAACCAAACGCTTAAAGAGAGAACTCATTTTCCCATGGATTCGGGACGGATACGAGGCCACCGTTCAGAAAAACAAGGATGAAGTCGCTGCGCTTCAGACTATCCTTGAGGTAATGGAAAAACACGAACACGCAAAGCAGGTATGGAATGAGATCACAAGCATTCCGGGCATTTCGAAAAGAAACAGCCAGGCATTAAACCGCATGGGGATTACCAATGTTGGTCTTCTTGTTCTTCTTGTCCGTAAGAGGAACTGGACGTTAAGAGTTTCTGACATCGGTGATAAAAGCGGTTCTGATATCGAGTATGCACTCTACAAGGCTGGATGGCTGGAGAGATAGAGTCTTATCTTTCCCTGGCGCGATGCCTGTATGAACGCCAATGGCAGTATTGCAAAGAAAGCTACCCAGTTAAATCGGGAACAAAGGGAAGCCAAGAAACTCGAGAAGGAACTTCAGCAAAAGGAAAAGCCCTCGCAGAAGCTAACGTACTTCTCAAATTATCCAAAAAGGCAGATGCAATCTGGGGAGATCGAAATGACACTGTATCACACAAGCGACAGAGAAATCAGAAATCCTGATATTCATTACGGAAGGAAAAATGCGGATTTTGGCTGGGGTTTTTATCTCTCTCCGGACAAGGACTTTATTTACCCGTGGGCAGGTAAAAATGCCGTGGTAAACGAATATGAATTAGATACGACCGGGCTTGAGATCCATAGGTTTACGCGTGATCTTGACTGGTTCCGATACATCTTTGATAACCGTCGGACAAAGGATAGCCTTACGGCGGATGTGATCATCGGTCCCATCGCAAACGACACGATCTTCGATACCATGGGCATTCTGAGCAGTGGACTTCTAGCACCGGAAGAAGCCATGGATCTGCTGTTAATCGGTCCTTCCTATACGCAGGTTGCTATTAAGACGGAAAAAGCGGCCAGACAGCTTCAGTGGCTACGCTCGGAAAGAATCGTCCAGATGAACGAAGAAGAACGTCTGGTAGAGCAGAATGCCTATCAGGAGGCGCTTGCTGCGGCGATGGAAGGGAAATCTGTTTAAGATAGCCCCTGAAGAGCCAATGTTTTTCACAAAAGAGTTAATTTAAACTAACAAGTGGTGCTATTATAAAACTGCAGGTATGTATCGCTGTTGGATGAGAAAGCTTCTTCTAAGCATTACACCGGGCTTGATATTACACCTATGATGATTGAAGTCTTTTTGCGGGAATGCCGGTTTAGAGATAGAAAAGCTTGAAGCAGCGAAGAAGTTTTTGGGACTTTTTTAGGATCGCTGCTTTCAATCCCTTTCTTGTAAAAACTGCTTGTCTCATGGTTGTACTTGTTTCTCTGGCTTTCGGGTGCCAAAACCGAAATCTTATGCTCTTCGAGATGCTGTGACTGAAAAAAGATGTCGCTTGTATATGATCGGATGAGACAAGACGAAGAAAGGGAATGAAACATGAAAAGACTACGAAGATTTATACTGCTAGGTTTTGTGTTGATGATCTGCTCCATCTGCCTTACGGGGTGTGTGCGAATTGAGACTGCTTTTCGCATAAGGAGTGACGGGACGATTGACGCGTCGATGTTGTTTGCGCAAATGGACAACCCGGAATATGGTATGAGGTCGCATACGTCTTCCTTCGATAGGCTGAAGGAAACCTTTGGAGAAAACGGATGGAAAATCCGTAAATACAGAGAAGACGACTATAGTGGCTACATCCTTCAGAAAAACAATATTCCCATCGAGGATCTGCAAACAGAACTAAGTGCTACGGATCCTGATATGGTAAGCAGTGGTCTGTTTGCTATAACAAAGAAAGGGAATCACTATGTGATCGACTGGCCGGGAAACACGAAAGAACGTGAAGCACAGATATCACAAATGAAGGAGTATCTGGATGAGACCGGAGGTTATTATCGTATCGTTGTGGAGCTTCCCAACAAGCCGATCAAGAGTAATGCGACCAAAGTATCCAATGGAGGAAAAACGCTGGAATGGGATCTTCCCGGTATGGAGGCGGGGGAAAACTTATACGCAGAGTTCTCTCTTGAAAATACGGGGAAGGGATCCGGCATGATCTGGTATGTCGTGGGGATTGTAATTCTTCTTGGAGTTGTCCTCGCTGTTATTCTGATCCTTGTGAATGAGAAAAAGAAACAGCAGGCACCGAATGCAGCCTATGGTTTTCCGCAGGGCGCGGGCTACCCGATGCAGAACATGCCCGGCTCACCGAACATGGGATATCCGAATCCCAATATGGCCGGACCACAGAATGGAGGATATCCAAATCCAAACATGCCATTCCCTCAGAACGGAGGATTTCAGGGGCAGTTCGGTGCCCCGCAGATGCCGCAGGCAGGTGGACAGAATCCACCGACCTTCCCAAACCCTATGCCGGGAAACTATCCGCAGGGCGTGGGATATCCGCCGCAGAATCCATATGGCAATCCGCAGATGCAGCGACCGATGATGAATGACGACCAGCGTTTCCGACCAAAAGAGACGATGGGAGAGATTCCTCCTCAGGGGAAAACAGGTCATTCTGGACAGTGATCTTGCCTTTTGTTTCCAATCTTCCTTGTGGCGCACGCTGACCGGCGGAAAGAAAAAAGAATCATCGACATTGCGGAGTCTCCGTGGAACTGAATTCTAAGGTTCTACGGGGGCTTTAGTTCACAAGCAGGAATCTTCGGAGCGGTGTTTTAGGTGCTTTACTCCACCTCACTGCATTTCACCTGTATTTTCGAACCAAAAGTAAATGGCACAAAAACCGTCATTATAATGCGAGAAAATTGCAAAATAACAGCCTTTTATGTTGACTTTCCACTGAGGTTTGCTAAGATATAATTGGTTTTGCGAAAAACTCGTAAATGGAGGTGGAAAAATATGCTTCTTGAGTTCAAAACTAAGAATTACAAGTCCTATGTAGACGAAATGGTCTTTTCTATGATACCTGCTCCCAAACAGAAGGGATTGGATTACAGTATCCTTTCCATGCAGGCGGGAACAAGATCATATAAAGGTTTAAGTACTGCCGTGATCTACGGACCGAATGCCTCCGGTAAGACAAATGTGATCGGCGCAATGGACACGTTCCGATCGATCGTTCTACGCGGCAGCATACAAAATTCGGATAGCAAGTCACCGAATGCGGCGGCATCTTCTTTAGAATTGATACCTAATTGCAACGGATCTACGGAACCTACGGAGTTTTCCATCCGTTTTGTAGACGATGGATTGGTTGTTGAATATTCCATACTGGCAGATCTGGGCACTTTTATGGATAGTGATTATCAGAGAAGACTTGTGGAAGAGAAGCTTACGGTAAATGAAAAACAGGTGTTCCTTAGGAATGAAGATCTGACAGTTGACCTTCCCTCTGTGATAAAAGACTATATAAACAAGAGTATAAAGAGAAAGACACCGAAGATGCTGGAACTGGCGAAAGACAGCCTGTCGGATACCGAGCTGTTTCTGACCAATGGATTTAAATCGATCTATGCGCAGGAATTAGTAAAGCGAATCATTTCATGGTTCGACAGAAAATTCATCGTTGTTTATCGTTCCGATGATATGCGACTCGTTCGGAAATTTGCAGATCCAAAATCAGATACGGTTTATGTGGAAAAAACACTGACAGAAGCTGCCAGGGAATTTGGAATTACCGGAAATGCACTGGGATACAAATCAACAGATAATGAGGATTCTGAGGACTCTGTGCTTTGTTCCATCTTTGGAAATAAACTACTTCCGGCAGAACTCTTTGAGTCTTATGGAACCATACGTTTTGTCAATGAGTTTCCGCTCGTTATTCTAGCACTGTTAAATGGAGGCACGCTTGTCATGGACGAGTTTGATGCTTCCATTCATCCAATGGCTCTGATGAATATCATTAATGTTTTCCATAATGATGACATCAATAAGAATCGTGCGCAGTTGATCTTCAACACACACAACCCGATCTTTCTGGATGCATCGCTTCTAAGAAGAGATGAGATCAAATTCGTAGAACGTGAAGATGATACGGGAAACAGCATTCACTATGCGCTTTCTGATTTTAAGACCGCAGATGGCATTCGCAAGGGCGAAGACTATATGAACAACTACTTTGTCAGCCGCTATGGTGCAATTAAAGATGTTGATTTTAGCCCAATACTCGAAAAGGTCATTGCAGAAAGCGGGGTGACCGGAAATGAATGAAAAACGGGAGACCAAGAAATATGTCTTTACGGTAGAAGGTGAGACAGAGCAATGGTATCTGTACTGGTTGAGGGATCAAATAAGTGAACCTCTCCGACCTACGGCAAAAGCCTTAGAGGTCGGAGCTTCTAAAGAGGGGCGGTAAATCCGCCCTTTCCTATTTAAGAAGTTTGATATTTAAGTTTCCGCCAGAAACTCAGGCAATCCTTATTCTTACAGGCGTGTCCACTTCGCCTCTACCGTATAGGATACTGAGATCCACAACGCTACTTTTACGCATGATATTTAAAGCACCATTGACATCGGCGTTAAAACGAATACCACCGGCAGTCCTGTACATTCCCCGATGTATCCGGTTACCACTGAACTGATATTCCTTTGGGTTGTCATCATTGTAAACAGAAATGTTGTCTTTATCCCAAAAGGAAGCCTTTGACGTATAGCTTTCTTCCTGATTGACATAAGTAATACCATTAAGCTCACAGAGGTATGATACGTATCTCGTTAACCTTTTTATCAAGCAGTATGGGCGGGATTGTGATTTCAACAGGCTTGTGGGTTTTCTTAAAGCTGTTTGAAAACGGAAGTATCAGTTTATTCCCGTTAAGCCTTACAAAACCAATGACAAGCGTTGTATAGCCGTCTTTTGGAAGATAATGCGGCAGTTTACAGTCCTGAAAGGCGTACTTACCCTTTTTTGCAAGTCTAAGTAAGCCAAAGAATGACTTGAAGCTACCATCTACTTCTTTAAGAATCTGCTGTGCCATATTTGAATTTAATGTTCTGTAATTAGAGCTGTTCTTT
Source organism: Eubacterium sp. (assembly GCA_024684035.1). GTDB lineage: Bacteria > Bacillota > Clostridia > Lachnospirales > Lachnospiraceae > Bilifractor. The sequence continues at coordinate 13,173 of JAIKXQ010000033.1, forward strand.
AACAAGGCATAGTTCTTTTCGTATTTTAAGAACTTACCTTCTGTAAAGTAATACTGCCTTACATTATAGATGGCTTCATTGGTAAGATTTTTCGCTGCATGGCACAATTCTCTTATTGAATGGTAATCGTCCTTTGACAAGTGCTTTACCTGCTGTTTTGCAGTAAGATACATACAGTTTTCTCCTTTCATAAGACTCGGATCACTCCTGCAAGTATATTATATCATACATTTTGCTTAAAATTATATCATTATAGTAAATTGTAGATGTGTTAAAAAAGATCAATAGCTAAGCTATCAGCCCTTGTATCTTTTTTAAGCAAATGCATTCATCCCCTACCTACGCTTAGAGGTATGAGTTTTCTGCGAAATCATTGATAAAACAGGTAAATGGGGTGTGTTCTGACCAGAGACTGAACCGTCAGTTTCCGATTCTACACCCTGCCCAAAAAGATGTAAAGATGAAGCCTGTGGAACAGTGTCCGATGAACTGTCAAAATAGCTTCCAAAAGAAATGTCAAATAATTTTTAATTATTGAGATAAACGAAACGAAGAAACTGTTTGTCGTTATAATAACGGATATGTGTGGATAAATGGACTTTTTTTTAGCTTTTTTTCGACGAATTACACATTGAATAATAGAATAATCTGGTATAGACTATATAAATATAGTGCAGGAATATGACAGGGATGACAGAAATCTGCACAGTTTTTCCAAGCAATAGAGATAAGAGGAATAATGAAATGATTCAGATCATGCCAGATCAGAAATTTGACACGGTCGTTAAAGGAAAGAGAAAGCATTGCAAGGTCAGCTTCACGTTCAGCAGTGGATCCGGTATGAAGCTGTTTGTCGCATATGAGTTTACTTCCGGCGGTTTATTCGGAAGCAAAATGTATGTAGGTGTATTGAATCCGGATACCGGAGACCTGGAGACACTTACCGAGGATCGGGAAGTGGAACAGGTGAATGATGCCCTGAAAGAAATCTGGCGCGAGAGCGGCCGGAAGAATCCCCCGAGATTCAAGACGTCTGTGCTCACCCCCTACAGAGAGGTCATTGCACACTTTGATTGACGTGTCCTGCGACCGGATTTGTTTGCGGGAAACAGAAGCAAGACAGAATTACAGAAACGGAATTACAGAAACGGAATTACAGAGACAGAGGCTTTGATGGCCCCTGTCTTTTTTGTGCTATGGTATTTTTGAAAATCCCATGCAGTATTTTTTTTGAAATTTACAAAAAAATTTTTAAAATCCTCATTCTTTTGTTTCCGAAAATTTCATAGAATGTTGAGTGTAAGGACGACGCAGCCGTTGATTTACGGGCAACCTTAAGAGGCGGCAGGTCGTATATTTGGATTAAAGGAACAAATTCCCTTACAGAAGAGACAAAATAATCTGTTATGCGACTGCGGTGTCAGTCGTAAAGGAGGGCAAAAAATGAGAAAGAAAGTTATCAGCGCATTATTATGCACAGTAATGGTCGGTGGTCTTGTGGCCGGATGCGGATCCGGCACTGCCACATCCGAGAGCAAATCGGATTCTGCAGAGAAAACCACATCATCAGCAGATGCGGACAAGGCAGAGGCAGTTACTTCCACATCAACAGTAGTAGCACCTGCAGTGGACGGCGATTATCCGACACTGAACAACGGCGAGCCTCTTGAGCTTTCCATCTATACACAGTATGCAGATGATGATTCCAAGGTTCCGTATGACTACGCGGTAGAAGCTCTCAAAGAGGCGTTCCCGAATGTCACACTGAAGAAGATTGATCAGGCCCAGGATGACGGTGCTACTCTGAAGACACTGGCATCTACAGGTCAGCTGCCGGATATCTATCAGGCATCTACAGATATCATCAACACATTCCGCGAGAGCAATCAGATTATGAAGCTCAACGATGTGGCTGATTCCACAGGATACACAGCTAAGCTTCGAGACGTAAACAAAGAGCTTGCTTATGATGAGGATGGCAACATGTATGTATTCCCGTTCTCCGGACAGGAGTACGTACTCTGGTACTACAATAAGCAGATCTTCGAGGAGAACGGAATTGAGGTTCCGAAGACTTTCGATGAGCTGGAGGCTACCATTGAGAAACTGAAAGCGAAAGACATCACACCTGTAGCGCTCTTCGCTCAGGAGGGATGGAACGCAACTGCAGCCTTCGATGTTGTTGCCACAAGATACAACAACGGTGGTGTGAAAGATCTCGATACAGGAAAAGCAAGCATCGGTGACAAAGAGTACAAAGAGGCTGCCGAGATGCTTGAGAAGCTCGTAAAAGCAGGACTTTTCCAGGAGGATGCAACAACTACAAACTACGACAACGCAAACTCCATGTTCAAGACAGGAAAAGCTGCAATGATCCTCAACGGACAGTGGTACATTGAGGAGGCTACAGAGGCACTTGGCGATAACGTTGACTGGATGTACTATCCTGCAAAGGATGAGGCTTCTTACGAAGAGAACAAGGATGCCTTCTCCGGCGGCGGTTCTTCCTCCGGTTTCGCAGTAAATCCTGACGGAAAATACGCAGATGACGCAGCAATCGTAGCAGAGTTCATCGCAGAGAAGTACTGCGAGGCAAAGGTTCTCAAGAGACATAACCCGCTGGTTGCCATTGATACAGGACTTGAGAGCGAATCCGAGCTTCCGGCTATGATGCAGAAACTTGCAGAAGAGATTCCGAATATTAAAGCTACAACCAAATTCACATGGGGACTTACAAACGCAACATTCAACGATTCGATCCAGGCGAACAGCCAGGCTCTGATCTCCGGTCAGTTCTCCGCAGACGAGTTTATCGAGACAATTGAGGACGACACGGCAGAATAAGCCGACGGATGTCAATTATACAGATCGGGAATTTTGAATTCTAAAGGGGCTGTCGGACGAAAGGCGGCCGCGAGTCGTACACCTGTACTTGCGGCTGCCGGTACAACAGCCCTTATCTTTTCAGTCACATACATTTCGGCACACAGAGCAGGAAAACATCTTTTTTTCCTGCAAGAGGATTAGACCATGAAAAAATATCTGGGTAATAAGACGGCGATTGTGCTTTTCATGTTTCCTGCACTGGCTGTATTTATCCTTTTTGATTTTATTCCGATTCTTCAGGTATTCGGATACAGTTTCACCGACTGGAACGGTGTGACGGACGCAGTGTTTAACGGCGTTCGCAACTACACGAAGCTGTTCGGCAACAAGACATTTATCACAGCCAATCTGAACCAGGTGATCTTCGCAGTGATCATCACACTTTATCAGATGGTTCTCGCTACAGTATTTTCTATTACGATCTCCGATCCGAGAACAAAGGGAAGAAAGTTTCTTCGCGTGGCTTACTTCATTCCCGTCGTTCTCTCCGTAACAGTTGTATGTCAGCTCTGGGTGGCAATGCTGGACGGACAGGGTCTTGTGAACCATATCTTCGCACTTTTCGGAGATTACAAGCAGAACTGGCTGGGCAACAAGCATCTGGCCATTGTTGTAGTAGCATTCGTTAATGCATGGCAGTGGATGGGTTATCAGTTCGCGCTGATCAATGCAGGAATCAAATCGATTCCCAATGATTACTACGAGGCAGCGAAAATCGACGGCTGCACGAATACACAGGCACATCGGAAAATCACGATCCCGCTTCTCAAAGAGACCTACAAGTTCTGTCTGGTTATTTCACTGACCGGTGGTATCAAGGCCTTCACCGAGATGAATATCATGACAGGCGGTGGCCCGGGACGTGCGACTTACACGCTGACTTACATGATGTACAGTGCTGCATACAAGCAGAACAAGTATGGATACGGTCTTGCGGCGGCAACAATCATGGTTCTTGAGTGTATGGTAGTTATGATGGTGATCAACTTCGTATTCCGCGACAAGAAAGAGGCGGATGAGGAGAACAGGGCAAGGAGGAAACGCAATGCATAAGTTAAAAAAGAGTCCCGCACGTATCGTATTCCTGATTTTCTGCTGGATCTACGCGGCGTTTTCCCTGTATCCGCTGATCTGGATGCTGTTTTACTCTCTGAAGAACAACGATGAGATCTTTATCACAAATCCCTTCGGATTTCCGACCAACTTCCGTATTGAGAACTACGTCAAGGCCTTCAAGATGTACAACGTTCCGCTGTACTTCGTGAACTCTCTGATCGTATCTCTGGCCACAGTTGTGGGAGTTATCTTCTGTGCGCTGCTGTTCAGCTATGCTACCAGCCGCATGGAGTTCAAGGGAAAAGCTTTTTTCCGTACCTTCCTTGGAATCGGAATGTTCATCCCTGCACAGGCGATCATGATCCCTGTGGTTAAGCAGGTACAGTTTTTCCACCTTATGGGAACGAGATTTTCTCTGATCTTCCCGTATATCGCAATTAACCTCGCGTTCTCCTGTATGGTATACTACGGATTCTTCAAGGGAATTCCCAGGGAGCTGGAGGAGGCAGCATGTATGGATGGAGCAACCATTTACCAGACCTTCTTCAAGATCATTGTTCCGCTGGTACGTCCGGCGACGATTACACTTGCGATCTACACCTTCCTGAATGCATGGAATGAGTTTATTCTCGCCAATGTACTGGTAGGAAGCATTCCTTCTATGAAGACACTTCCGCTGGGAGTTCTTTTCTTCCAGGGATCCTTTACAACAGACTGGGGCGGCATGGGCGCGACAATGGTGATCGCTTCCTTCCCGGCAATTATTATCTACACACTCTTCTCCGAGCAGGTAGAAAATGCCATGACAGTCGGTGGTGCAGTAAAAGGCTGATATGGTATACTGAAAGTACAGCCGAAAGAATTTGTGACGGATTGAATAAACATGATACAGGAGCAGGGCTGTTCAGTCCTGCTCCTGTATCATACCGGGAGAAAAACATTGAGATTTGAAAAGAAGAAACATCACTTTTCCATTATTGTCAGAATAACAACAATCACAATGATTGTGGCGATTGTTTCCGTGATTCTCACTGCGGTGATTCTTGTCTCACAGTACAGCCGTGAGATTATGAAGCGAAGCCGCCTTCAGACGGAGGAGAGTATCCGGGTCATGGCGGACCGGACAGACTCTGTCTTTCACGGGGGGACTCTGTGCGAGAATAATCTGACGATGGGTCTGAACGAGATCTACGCAAGAAAGATCACCTCGAAGACACCACAGGAAATCCGTACGGTGCTGGAGCGAAATGTTCTTCTTTTCGATGGAATTATGTCCGCTGTATTTATCAGCGGAGACGGCGGCATCTATTTTTCAGATGATGACATAGAGAATAAACGGTTTGCGATTCTCGAGTCGGAGCATTTCCGGGAGCTGAAGAACACCACCGGAACCCGGATCATGATGTACATCGATGATGAAGGCGCCATGTCCTATGACGGGGTGAAGGCCATTGTTCTTGCCCGTCGTGTCACAAAGATTTCCAACGGAAAAACCCTGGGATATCTCTTTGTGAATATCAGTCAGAACTACCTGATGAAAGCCTATGACAGTGAGATCAGTGACTACCTGTTGTTTGACGACAACGGAACCTTTGTCACCGGAGCTGTGGCCAGTCTGGAATCCACGGAGAGCGCGAAGCTGGACAGAATTCTGAGGAGTACACCGGCTGTGCGGGAAGAACTTTTCAGCAACCCGGAAAGTGACACCATCGGAATCGGCGGCAGTACATACCTCCTCTCCAGAAAGGCAATCGGTGACACCGGCTGGCTGATGGTGGGATTGACGAACACAGACCGCTTCAATGTGACAAGAGGACAGCTGGTGCTGATCCTCGCGGCGGTGGCAATGGTGGCCTTTGTTCTCAGCGGCTTCAGCAGGTTCATTACCCGGACGACGGTTACCGGTCCGATCCGAAGCCTTCGGGACGGTGCTATGAAGATCGCGGCCGGAGATCTCTCCGTGCGTTTTCCGGTGACCAGAAATGATGAGATCGGGGATTTTGCCCGTACCTTCAACTACATGGCGGAACAGAATGAGCAGCTGGTCCGCAGGATCCATGAGGAATCCACAAAGAAGAGAGAGTACGAGCTGGCGCTGATTCAGGAACAGGTAAAGCCCCACTTTCTCTACAACACCCTGGATATTATCATCATGCTCATCGAGATGAAAAGATCCAGGGAGGCGATGCGCGTGACAAGGAAACTTGCGGATTACTATAAAAACACACTGTCCGGCGCGGAAGAGGTCGTCATGATCTCCAGAGAGAAACAGATTATCATTGACTATCTGGATCTTCAGCTGATGCGCTACGGCGACAAATTCCGCTATGAGGTGGATATTCCGGAGGAGCTGGACAATGTCCTGATCCCCAAGATGACCCTTCAGCCGCTGGTGGAGAACGCGATCTATCACGGCATCAAACAGCGGGAGGGCTGGGGAAGTATCCGGATCTCCGGATACCGCGACGAGGACGGTTCGGTTATGCTGATTCTGGCCGACAACGGCGTCGGCATGAAGAAAGAACAGTTGGAGGCTCTGAAAGAACAGATCACCGGGAAACCGGAGGAAATCAGCAGAGTCAAGATGGGAACTTATAATGACAGAAAGCATTTCGGCGTGTACAGCGTATATCACCGCCTGAAGCTTTATTTTGGCGAGGACTATGGACTGGATATTGAGAGCGGATATCAGATCGGCACCAGGATCCTGATCCATATTCCTTTCGGTGATGAGGTAAGAACGGAGGAGACAAAGGAATGATCCGAATAATGATCGTGGACGACATGCCGATTTTTCTTGAGTATTTGCGTGGCTGTCTGGACTGGAATGCCTACGGGTTCGAGATCTGCTGCGAGGCCAGAGACGGAAGAGAGGCCTGGGAGAAAATCGGCGAGTATTATCCGGATGTTGTCCTGACGGATATCACCATGCCCTATGTGAACGGGCTGGAGCTGGCGGACAGGATCATGAAGAATTATCCGGATATCTCGGTCATTCTGATTACGGGAAACAACGAGTTTGAGTATGCCAGAAGAGCTGTCAAAATCGGTGTCTGCGATTATATTGTGAAACCTTTTGAGAAGCAGGAACTTCTGCTCAGTCTGATGAAACTGCAGGACAATGTGAACCGTGCGGTGGAACTGGAGCAAAAGGAACACAGAGATGAGAGGCTGCGGACGGAGAACTGTGCGCGGGCAGTGGTCTATTCGAAGGAACAGGCAGCTGTAGACACGGCGGTAAGGGAGCTGGGAATGTCCGGTGAAAACTTTCTGGTCTGCGGTATCCGCTTCCGGGCGGATGGACAGCTGGATCCGGAGCAGCTTAGCAACTGGTGCGAACTCATACGTGAGATTCTGGCCGGGATGATTGAGATTGACGGAACCTTTGTGATTTTCAGAGATTACGAGTCGCATCTGATGGTTCTGCTCAACTTCAACGACAGGGCGGCGGCCATGGAATTCAAGGGTTATGAATTCACGGATCTCATAGCCATTATCCGGAATCAGCTGAATGTGGAGACTTCCATTGTAATCAGTGATTTCTGCGAGGACGCCTCCAGGCTTCGCACATGTTTTTCCCAGGTGCTTCAGACCCTGAGAATCAAGGGAACGGGGCAGGTATGGGATTGCAGAAAGCGGGAATACAGCCGGGCGACGATGGGACCGGAATCTGACGTTCATGCTCTGGACGTAGTGTCCGCGGTTATTCGAGACCTGCACAACCTGCAGGCGGAAAGAATTGAAGAAGATATCGAGTTTGCCTGGGAGGCAGTGGGGAGAAACGGAACCGGGATGCACCTGTCCTATGAGAGTCTTTCTTCGGCGATTCTCAGCATCCTGCTGACGGATATCATCAACGCAGGAATATCCCTGAAGACGTTGTATGGTGAATACCGAAGTCCGGAACAGATGCTGGCAGAGACTATGGATCCGGAAGAGAGGAAGCAGATGCTGATCGATCTCTGCCACAGACGGATCGAGTATGAGAACGAGAAGAAAGATAAACCTTCCGATGATGTGGTAGGGAACGTTATCCGCTACATGGAGGAAAACCTCGGGAACAGCGGTCTCTCCGTCACGGACATGCTGAGCCTCGTGCCGGTGAATCAGACCTACCTTCGCAAGATGTTCAAAGAGGAGACCGGCAAGACACTCAACGAGTATCTGACTTCCCTCCGGATGGAAAAAGCGAAGACACTGATTCAGAATACGCAGGACAAGCTGGCGGACATTGCGGAGCAGACAGGTTATACGGACGTGAGTTACTTCTCGAACTGTTTCAAGAAGTATTTCGGTACATCGCCAAAATCCCTTCGCGCGAAGTGAACAGAGCGTTCATCGCGAATATCAGAAAGCAGGACAAAAACGACGGCAGAGCCAGGGCGTCGTGCAAATGGATATACAGGAGAAAAGAAATGAAGAGATCAGAACAGACCTTTGACTACAGGATGATTGCGGATCCGGAGATTTTTAACATTCATATATGTGAAGCACATTCGGATCACCGCTTCTATCGCACCGGGGAGGAAGCTCTCCGGAAGGATGATATCCGGCATGCGGAGCAGAGCAGTTTTCTTCACAGTTTGAACGGACTCTGGAAGTTCAGTTACGCGGACAACTATCTGCAGGCGGTTCCCGGATTTGAGCAGTGTGATTATGATGCGACAGGCTGGGATGATATTCCTGTTCCGGCACACATAGAGATGCAGGGATATACAAGCCCGCAGTACGTCAACGTTCCCTATCCCTGGGACGGTAAAGAACAGCTCGTGCCCGGTCAGATCCCTGTGGAATACAATCCAACGGGAAGTTATTTGAAAGATTTTCTGGTTCCCGAAGAGATGAAGGGTGAAAGGATTTTTATCTCCTTTCAGGGTGTGGAGAGCGGCTTTGCCCTCTGGTTGAACGGGGAGTTCGTCGGTTACAGTGAGAATTGTTTCACACCGGCAGAATTCGAGCTCACGGAGTATGTGCAGGATGGATGGAATCGTCTGGCGGTCAGAGTTTTCAAGTGGACGTCCAGCAGCTGGACTGAGGGACAGGACTTCTTCCGTTTCTCCGGAATTTTCCGTGATGTCTATCTCTACACCATCCCGGAGATCCACGTAAGGGATCTGAAAATTCTCGCCCTTCCCGATGAAGAACTCAGAGGCGGAAAACTCTCTCTGGATGTGGAATTTGAACAGAAGGGCGGAATTTCCGGCGAACTGGAATATACGCTTGCCCTGAATGGCCTTGTATTGCGGAAAGAATCCGTAAAGCTTCCTTCTTCGGGACGCTGGTGCGGGGAGCTTGATCTTGAGAAGGTGGAGCTCTGGAGCGCGGAGAGACCGGTGCTCTACGATTTGACCCTTGTAGTAAAGAATGAAAAAGGCGAGATTGTGGAGGTGGTTCCGGAGCGCATCGGTTTCCGTCGCTTTGAGATGAAAGACGGAATTATGTGCCTGAACGGAAAACGCATTGTCTTCAATGGCGTGAACAGACATGAGTTTTCCTGTGACAGGGGTCGTGTACCGGACAGAGAACTTACGCTCTTTGATGTCATCACCATGAAAAAGAACAATATCAACGCCGTGCGGACAAGTCATTATCCGAACGATTCCTGGCTCTACCGTCTCTGTGATGAGTACGGACTCTACATGATTGCAGAGAACAACATGGAGAGCCACGCAAGTATGGACGCTTACGAGCGCCACCAGATCAGCATGGAAGAGCTGGTGCCTGGAGACCGGAAGGAATTTCTGGAGATGATGCTGGAACGGGTAAATTCCTGCTATCAGCGGGATAAGAACCACACCTCCATTCTCATCTGGTCTGTGGGAAATGAGTCTTGCGGAGGAAGCGTGATCTATGAGATGTCTCAGAAGTTCCGTAAGTTGGACAATAGCCGTCTGGTGCATTATGAAGGGCTTTTCCATGACAGAAGATACAATGATACCTCGGATATGGAGTCACAGATGTATCCCTCTGTGGCGAGTATCCGCGAATTTCTGCAGGAACATAAGGATAAGCCTTTTATCTGCTGTGAGTATACCCACTCCATGGGAAACTCCAACGGTGGAATGAATCTCTACACGGAACTTGCAGAAGAAGAACCCAGATATCAGGGCGGTTTTATCTGGGACTTTGTAGATCAGACCATACGGACGAAGAACCGGTACGGCGAGGAATTTCAGGCCTACGGCGGTGATTTTGACGACCGTCCGTCGGACTATAATTTTTCTGCCAACGGAATCCTGAACGGAGATCGAATTCCGTACGCGAAGATGCAAGAGGTAAAATTCCTCTATCAGGGAATCAAGGTTTTGGTAGAAGAAGACAGACTGGTCATCCGGAATAAGAATCTGTTCACAGACACTGATGTATACACCTGCAGAGCCTTCCTTTATAAGGAGGGAACGGTACAGGCTGAAAAAGAACTGGACATCGTCGTGGAAGCTCTCAGTGAGAAGGAATATCCGCTTCCCTTTGAAATACCGGCGGAAGACGGAGAGTATGTTCTTCGTGTCTCCTTCTGTTTGAAGAAAGATACGGCTTATGAAAAGGCCGGATACGAGATTGCCTTTGGCGAGAGATCCTTCGTGAAAGGCGCCGGTTCCTGGTATGCGCTGGCAGACAGGAAACCTTCCGAAAAGACTTCGGAGAAGGGGGAGTTGAAGCTGGTACGCGGTTCCGCGCACACCGGAGTGCAGGGAAGAGATTTTTCACTTCTGTTCTCAACAGTGCAGGGAACTCTCGTGTCCTGGAAATATGCAGGGAAAGAGCTGATCCGCAGGAATCCGAGGCCGAACTTCTGGAGAGCGCCGGCAGACAATGACATCGGCTGCCGCATGCCTCAGAGATGCGGCATCTGGAAACTGGCCAGTCTCTATCAGGATGCCGATGGTTATCCGGAGATCGAGGAGAGAGAGGATGCAGTCGTTGTATCCATCAAGCGTAAGCTTCCTGCGGCCGGTGACGCGGCGGTGGTTACATCCTATGCAGTCAGAGCAGACGGAACAATTACCGTCTCCATGGATCTGGATGCGGACAGCAGTCTTCCGAACATTCCGGAAATCGGCATGCTCTTCGGTTTCGATGCAGATTATGACAGTCTGCGCTGGTACGGAGAGGGACCGGAAGAGACGGCGACCGACAGACGCTGCGGAGCAAAGACCGGTGTCTGGAAGACAATGGTCAAAGACGCAGTGGAGAATTACATCGTGCCTCAGGAAACGGGACTGAAGACCGGTGTCCGCTGGGCAGAACTATCCTGCGCGAACGGAAGGGGCATCCGTTTTGAAGGAGATGCCATGTGCTTCTCCGCACTGCCCTATTCTCCGGAGCAGCTGGAAACAGCCATGCATCCCTACGAACTCCCGCCGGTACATCACACCTATGTGCG
>JAIKXQ010000083.1 GCA_024684035.1 Eubacterium sp.
TATGAAGAAACAGGTTTGGACGGCATGAGTATCGATGAGCTTCAGTCTGTCGCCTGGCTTGCGAATAACACGGATTACAGCAGCTTCAATGATGTGAGCAACAGCTATAAGCAGTTGTATGTGAACATTCTGCACGGAATCATTACGGATCCGTCGGATACCAGCTATGCGGCGAGCATTAGAAAAACAGTGGAAAACGAGAAAGTTACCAGGGTGGATGTTCTGGAAAAAACAGGACCGGATCAGTGGTTGACGGGAGATCTATACAAATATAAGATGTCCGCTCAAGTGGATACTATCGGAAATCGGACGAAAACAACTGACAGTCGTGAAACGTCTGTAAAACTCGCATTCGATGCGTCGGGGGCTGCTCCGAATATTTTTGAAGGAAAACAGATCCCGCAGTATAGTAAAACGCAGGCAAAAAAGCATAAGAATCCAGAGAAGGAAGCAGACTGGAAAAAAATCCAGGATGAAATCAATGATGAACTTGAAAAGAGGGGATTACGGAAAAACTTTGACAGTAAGAAAAACGGTTACAGATATCTTCATCCAAAAGGAAAGTACACAACCCCGAAGAAGAAAGACTGTAAGTTTTATGATGAGAAGCTTGCAGTTGATGTATCAGCGACTGCTGCGGTATCCCGTACCTGGAAGGAATACGGATACGATAATGGCAATGGTTTGAAAGCTAATGCGAAAGTGGGAACTGCAGAGGCGCATGCAAGTGTATCAGCAGGCATGTATAAAATGGGAAAAGATGGTCAAAGATTCTGGAGTCCGGGTGTAAAAGCGGAAGTAGGAGCCAGCGCCAGCGCATTTGAGGGAGAAGTATCCAAACAGGTAGGTTCGGACATGCTTGGCGTGACAGTCAAGGGAACCACAACGGTTGGTAAAGCTGAGGCGCAGGCTAATGCCGGAGCTGTACTCTTTGATGAGAATCACAAATTGAATCCTCAGCTTAGCGCAGGAGCCAGCGCAGAGGCAATCGGCGGCGAATTGACCGGAAAAGCCCAGGTGGATGTCCTCGGTGGCAGTGTTGGTGTGAAAGGCAGCGTAAATTACGGGATCGGCGCCCATGCAGATGTCGGGCTGAAAGACGGTGTGGTGAAAGTAGACATAGGTGCTACGGTCGGCGTCGGAGTGTCCGTCGGCGTGGAAGTTGATGTCGGAGGCATGGTCAATACGGTAGTGGACGGTGCCAAGGCCGCGGCAGATTTCATCGGAGACGCATGGGACTCCTTATGGCATTAGGGAGAGGTGAAATGAGATGATCATAAAACTGTTGGAGAACTCTCCGTTTTTAATGGTTGGAGGTCTTTTCCTTCTGTTAGCGAAGATTCTTGCGGCAGGTGCTGAAAAGCCCGGGGACTTGAGGCACGCCAAAGGTGTGGTGACGAGAATATACGAGAAGTATGATACCGGTGGTTATCGCGCGGACGTTCGCATTTTGACTGAGAGCGGGAAGCAGATGACCGCAATCATAACGAACCTGTCGATCGTTCGGGATGGGGAGATCGGAGATGAGATTGATATTGACTATTATCAGGCCAAAAACGGTAAGTATTATGCTCTGACAGAAGACCCGCGGTATATATCCGGTTCAAGTCCTGAATCGAGGATAAAGATGAGCAGACTGATTGCCGGTTTTTCGTGGGTATTGATTGCGTTATACGCAGGACTTACGCTTTACACATTTGTTTCCTGATTTGTTATGGTATAGGAAATTGCTTCGCAATCCCTATACCATAACGCTCCGCGGGATGCGCAGCTCGCAGAAGGGAAGATCGCTTCGCGATTCTGCTCGCGCGCAAAAGTCCTGCGGCGCTCCCCTCAGGAGTGAGGGGATGGGGGAGCCGAAGTCCGCTTGCGGACTTTGATCTCTTTGGGCAAAGGTGACAGGCGGGAAAAAAGATGGTACTGTAGAGTACGAATTGAGATATGGAGGAATGAATGATGTTTGAAGGTTTATTACCGATCGGTAGTGTTGTTTTATTAAAAGAGAGTACGAAGAAGGTTATGATTGTGGGTGTGTGCCAGAGGGGTGCCGGAGATCCGGACAAGATCTGGGATTATTCCGGTGTAATTTTCCCGGAAGGCTACATCGACGCCAATAAGCTGTTCATGTTTGACAACGAACAGATCGATCAGGTATTTGCTCTCGGTTATCAGGATCAGGAGCAGCTGGAGTTCAAGAAAAAAGCAGACGCGGTGATCCGCGATATGAAAGGTTGATCCTTATATCAGCTATAGCAATGAAAGTGATGGGGGAATAGAAAAAAATGAAGAAAAAAGCAACCGCAGTGATCCTTGGCCTTGTCATGGCGCTTGGAATGAGCGCGTGTACAAAGACATCCTCGAAATCCTACAGCTTCGATGTATCTACCGGGGATAAGGTAGAAGTGAAGCTGGACACATCAGATGGCTATGATCTGACCCAGGAGGATGGACGTTTTACAGTAAAGAGCGCGGATGGGGAGGATCTTCTTCAGGCAAGCTGGGCGACAGCTGAAGACTTTGATTCCTATGTGAAAACGGTGAAGAATGATCAGAACGCCGAGATCAACAGCGAAGAGGATGAATATATCTACTGGGACTACACAGAGGAAGACGGAACTGTGGAGCATAACCGGGTAATCATGGTTTCCGACAAGACCGGTATTCTCATCGGAAGCCTTGCAGATAAGGATGAGGGTACGAAGGCCTATGAGGCACTGACCTTCACTGTGAAATAATTATGGAAAAGAAAATCGTTGATGAGATCAAAGAGATCAACAGAC
>JAIKXQ010000110.1 GCA_024684035.1 Eubacterium sp.
CTATTCATCTTAGATACCTCTCGTATTTTTGGATTTTACCAACTGCCAGGTCAGTAATAATCCAACTTTACCTGAGGTATTTTTCTTGGTCAAGGCTGCTTCCCTTCACTGTTTAAAGTATACAGGAAGCTTTCATTTCTCCATTACCAGAGATAATTACTTTAAGTTTCCCATTATCTTTTTTTATCACCTGCCATGTAACATCGTCAGTTGAAGACGCCGAGCAATCTCCCGAACAAATAACATCTTCAGATGCTGCATATACTTCCGTTGTCACTTCCTGTTTCTCAATTTCGCCTGCTGTTACTGCATAGGGACATGACGTTGCCAGCACACACGCGGCAATGATCGCAAGAGTCTTCTGCTTTCTCATAGGATCTCCTTCTCTTATGTATGAAATAAAAAGTCATCGAGTAACTGTGCATGGCAAAAAGTATATGCTATATATATATATACGTATGTTTGGAACAGTATTACATGCTTTCGCATGCAGGCCAATTATGGGCGAAAAATAGCCGGCAGAGATCGCAACCTCTGCCGGCCTTATAAGTTTACTTCGTGTTTTATTTTTTGTCTGGATCTAATCCATACCAAGCAATTCCTTCATCTTTCCATCCCACCTTTACCAGATGCTGTGCCTCGTTTAATGCAGGTGTGTAATGATGAGAGCCGGATTTCAGGAGCGGACAGTATCTGCGGTAAAGCGGAACCGACTTGTTGTCGTCGGAATACCAGCCGATGCCTTCGTCGATCCAACCGTACTTCTGGGAGAGGACGTCTCTCTCGTAACTGCTTGTCGTGTAATGGTGGTCATTTACGAACGGGTTGTACAGGCGGTAAACCGGGGTATTGGACTTCTCAGGCGCGTACCAGCCAATACCTTCATATTTCCATCCTCTGCTGACGAGCACATCCTTTTCTTGTACAGAGTTGGTGTAGAAATGTTCATGAGTGACTGGATGATACAACCTTTGCATTTTGACAATCGTATGAATGGTTGTTTTTTTTGTGTCGATCGCACATTTGCCCGTATCTAATTTTTTCCACTCATCCTTCGTCCCATTATAGTAAATATCGGTCAGACTCTTGCAGTAAGCAAACGCCTCTTCTCCAATTGACGACAAGCTCCCCGGTAATTTAATCTCCTCAAGTCCTTTGCATTCCCCAAACGCATTGAAACCAATCGATGTCACACCCTCCGGTACGGTGAGGGATTTCAGACCACTGCAGCCACAAAACGCGTACTTGCCAATCGCTGTCACACCCTTTGGTATGTTGAGCGATTTCAGACCACAGCAATAAAAAAACACACCGTCGCCAAGCTTTGTCACACCTTTTGGAATGTTGATCGATTTCAGGCTGTGGCAATCGGAAAACGCATCGTCACCAATCGCTGTCACCCCCTCCGGTATGCGAATTGATTTCAAGCTATTACAAAGATAAAACACCTTACTGTCAATCTTTGTCACTTTTGATGGAATTTCTATCTCTTCAAGGGCACTGCAACCATCAAACATCCCTTCTTTCAGCGATGTTATATTCTTTGGTATATTGAGCGATTTGAGCATTCTACAACTAGCAAACGCTTCTTTACCAATCGATGTCACGTTCTCCGGGATACGGATCGATTCCAGGCTGCTGCACCACTCGAATGCTTCTTTGCCAATCGATGTCACGTTGGCGGGTATTTTTATCTCTTCAAGGGCAGTGCAACCATTAAACGTCCCTTCTTGCACTGAGGTCACGTTCTTTGGTATGCTGACCGACTTCAGGCTTTTACAACTATAAAACGCATAACTGCCTATCGCTGTCACACCCTCCGGTATGGTGATTGTTTTCAGGTTTCTGCACTCATAAAACGCCCTGTCGTCTATCGTTGTAACTTTGATGGGTATTTTTATCTTTTCAAGGGAACTGCAGTTATTAAACGTGTCTGTCGCCACCGCCGTCACGTTCTCCGGGATACGGATCAACTTCAGGCTGCTGCAACCACAAAACGCCCCACTGCCTATCGCTGTCACTGTTTGAGGTATTTCTATCTCTTCAAGGGAACTGCAACCAAAAAACATCCCGGCTTTCACTTCTGTCACATTCTTCGGTATACGGATCGACTTCAGGCTGCTGCAACCTCTGAACGCATTGAATCCAATCGATGTCACGCTCTCAGGTATGCTGATCGATCTCAGGCTGCTGCAATTATAAAACGCCCCATCGTCTATCGCTGTCAATTTTTGAGGTATTTTTATCTCTTCAAGGGAACTACAACCATAAAACGTCCCTTCTCTCACCTTGGTTACATTCGACGGTAAACGGATGGATTGAAGACTACTGCAGCCATCAAATGCCTGGAAGCCAATGTCTGTCAAGCCTGTCGGTAAGCTGATCGATTGGAGACTGCTGCAGCCGTTAAACACATCGGAACCAATGACTGTCACGTTCTCCGGTATGGTGATCGATATCAGGCTACTGCAACCATAAAACGCCTGGAATGGAATCGATGTCAGGTTCTTGGGTAAGCTGATTGATTTCAGGCTGCTGCAACCATAAAACGCCTCGTATCCTATCGATGTCACGCTCTCAGGTATGGTAATCGCTTGAAGATTACTGCAGCCCCAAAACACCTCCTCTTTTATCTTTGTCACTTCCTGTGGTATACGGATCGACTTCAGGCTGCTACAACCCGAAAACGCCCCTGACCCAATCAAATACACGTTCTCCGGTATAGTAATCGCTTTCAGGCTATTACAATTACGAAACGCAAAACCGAATATCAAACACAGACTGTTTGGCAATGTTATTTTCTTTACGTCACTTGCATTAGCAAACACCTCATAGCCAATCGCTGTAACGCCTTCCCGGATTTCAACTTCCACAATGGATGCCTTTTGATAACTACTCAGCTTATGTAATTTTGTATGAATTCTTTGTACTAACGAATCACCCTTCTCATAATCCGCTATTGCTCCGGAACCGGAAATGACGAGTTTCATTTTTCCCTCATCACTGATCTTTATTACTTTCCATTCCACGTGGCTATCAAATAACGCCGAGCAATCCCCGGAAAGAATCGGCGCCGGAGAAGGAGTAGGTGATTTTTTCGGCGTATCACTGGGAGTTGAACTCCTGTTGTTATTTTCCCCTACAACGTCTTCACTTACGGACACGAATGAAATTTCTTCTGTTCCCGCAGTTTCTTCTGTTTCCTCTGCTTCATCCGCTGAAATTTCTTCTGTTTCCGTGGTTGCATCCATCTGGATCTCTATATCCGCACAAACTCCAACCGTCAAAAAAGATAACGCCAATACGACGGTGGTCAATAATACAAGTATTCGTTTTTTCACATGAATCCCCCTTTGATGTGAAATGTAAAATTGCCAACAAATGAAAATACATACATGGAAAGAATAAATCAAGCACGGAATCGTGTCTATCAAAACGATTATAATTGCTATGTTTCGTTTTGTTTTTCTTACTTACAAAAAGCGGTCAGCAAAGAACGTATCCTTGCTGACCGCCAATTTTCTCCTCTATAAATTCGATCCGATCGTTTAGAACCCTCCCTCTTGATACGCCCTTGCGATGGCGTAGGGGGCATATCTTAAACGATTCTATTTCCGTTTTATATATCCGGCTTCTCGTTTATTATCTCTTCGAGAACCTTTCCGACATTACTGCTGACCTTTCCCTTCAGATCATGAATATCCTGATTAATGTTTTTCTCTTGTTTAATTGCAACAAGGACATTATCCGCAAGGTTCCCGATCTCCGGATTCTTTTTAGCATTCATCCCTGTCAGATCATGAAGGACGGAATATGCGCGACTATACCTGCCCCTGTCGTCTACAGTCAGAAACTCTTCTTCATGACCTTTTATCAATAATTTCGCAGAAAACCCCTACCTCTAAGCGTAGCGTAGGTAGGGGATGAATGCATTTGCTTAAAAAAGATACAAGAGACTGATAGCTTAGCTATTGGTCTTTTTTAACGCATCTACTCTTTACCAGAATGATATATTTTCCAACAAAATATATGTTATAATATACATGCAGGAGTGATCCGAGTCTTATGAAAGGAGAAAAATGTATGTATCTTACTGTAAAACAGCAGGTGAAGCACTTGTCAAAGGACGATTACCATTCAATAAGAGAATTGTGCCATGCAGCGAAAAATCTTACCAACCTCTAAGGCTTTTGCCGTAGGTCGGAGAGGTTCACTACAATTCCACGACGGCAATGCCTTTTCTCGCATTCTGTCAAAACATCTGACCGTTCATGTTGGGATCGTCTCTTCTTGTTCCATTGAAAACCAGTGAGACGATGGCGAGTACCATGTTGATCACGCACCAGCCTGCCCAGATGGCAAGATCCGGAAAGCTAGCGCAATTGCCAAATCCAATCAACGCCGCAAGTCCGAAGAGTACTATGAGGGCTATATTTCCACCATTTTTTCGCATAGCCTTACGTGTCGCGATCGACACAATTCCTCCGGTGAGCATCATAAACGCCACAATGATTCCTGCTGACCCGGAGACTTCCCCATTCTGCTGCAATGAATTCGACAGACCCGCTGCGCAGGACTGAAAAGCCACCATTGCAAAAAGCACGATCGATAAGATACCTGAAACCAATTTCCATACTTTCATATTGATCCCCCTTATTTAGGTTTTTAAGATTTATGTTACGCTTATAAGTATATTCTTTTGCTTGACCAATTTATTGGACACAGTGAAGCAAAAGAGCCACCTTAATTGTAAAATTAAAAAAATGTCCATAAAAAAATCCGGGTCCATCAGTTCTTTACTGATAGTCCCGGGTTTTGAAATAGCATCTACAGAATGTAATTTAAAGAAAAACATAGAACGCGACAAATAAAAACAGTACGCCCGCACAAGCGGTAAACATTCCCAGCATAAAACAAAGCGGCCGGTGAATGTATGCTTTATTTCCCCGATTTGAAATGTGAATCGGATACAGCTTTCCTTCCACGTATTTACCGACGAAGGATTCATTTTCCACAAAATAGGTGGCCTGGCGATCCAAAAGCTGAAACGTCAGTTTATAGTGATAACTTTTCCTTCTTCGGAATTTCTGAATCTTCACAAGCAAAGCGTTTACTTTTATATGATGTGTGATCACACCGATCATCTCCCCCACGCCGTAGGAAAACAGGAGGCCGCCTATCATGATCCCCAACATCATCTCGATCAGTATTCCGTTATGGAAAAACATGGCACCGGACAGTGTTCCAAAGAATACGCCAATGGCTATATACAGAAGCTTCTCCCCGAACTTAAATTTGTTTACAAAAGGATAAATCAGAAACAACAAAGCGATCGCTCCAAATATAACAGCGACCGTATAATACTTTATACTTTCCACAGATAATGCCCCCGAATTTTGAACTCAAGAATTATGATGCCATCCGCCGATTCACCATGATCCTTCAGGTACCTTCTGCAGATTTCCACAATTTATATAAGTAATTATATCATTTTTTACCGCAAAAAAGCCTCAAAGCCTGTTTTTTCACGCCTTGAGGCTTTCTTCGCCTGTTTACATAATTTTAATTTTCTTTATGGCCTCTTCATGGTACCTGTCACCAATGTTGCCAATGTTGATTGATCAATCAAGTTTGAACGGGCTGACAAGATCTCTGAGTTTTCCTGCTTCCTGACTCAGCTCAGTACTTGCCGCCGCGCTCTCCTCGGAAGTGGAGGAGTTTGTCTGAACGACAGTGGAAATCTGTGAGATTCCGATGTTGATCTGACCGATGGCAGCGGACTGCTTGTTGGAAGCCTCCGTGATGGTACTGATCATTTCGTTTGTCTGATCCGCGAAGGAAGCAACCTCGAGGAGTGCTTCTGCGGTTTCTGTCGCGATGTCTTTTCCCTTTTCAACGGCCTGTACAGAGGTGTTGATCAGGGTACCGGTACTTGCGGCTGCCTCTGCACTCTTCTGGGCAAGGTTGCGAACCTCGTCTGCTACAACTGCGAAGCCCTTGCCGGCATTTCCGGCACGTGCGGCCTCAATTGCGGCGTTGAGAGCGAGGATGTTTGTCTGGAAAGCGATGCTGTCGATGAGGGTGATGACCGTCTGAATCTGTGCGGATGCAGATGCGATCTCATCCATAGCATCTTTGAGTCGTTCCATGTCGGAATTGCTTTCGATGATGGAAGCTTTTGTTTTTTCCGCAATCTCGCTTGCCTGTGTGGCGGAGAGGGCATTTGCCTTGATCTCGGAGTCGACCGCCTGGATCATGGAGGAGAGCTCTTCAATCGAAGAAGCCTGCTCAGTAGCACCCTGTGCGAGGGCTGTGGAGCCGTCCGCGATCTGTCTGGAATTCAGAGCGACCCGATCGGAGGAGGTGCTGATCTCACGCAGAGACGCGCCGAGTGTGGATTTGATCTTGTTTACGGACTGCAGGGAACCGGCCATATCACCGATGTAGCTGTCCGGTACCCGGCTGTCGGCGGTGAAGTCGCCGTCAGCCATGGATGCAAGCAGGTAATCCTCATCGTGGATGATTGTCCGGAGATTTTCGGACATCTTCTTGAATACGGAGGCGAGCCTGCCGAACTCATTTTCAGGGAAATCATAATCGGTTTCACATCCGTCGAGGTTGAAGTTTCCGACCTCTTCCGCCATCTTTGTCAGAGGAGTGATCGGGCTGAGTGCGCGCCGGATAATGAAGATGACCATAACCAGCAGAATAATGATTCCGATAACACCGATAACCGCAATGGAAAAGATGATTGTCCAAAGTTTGGACATGGCTTCGGAGCTGTCTACAACAAAGGTATTGGCCCATTCAAGATCCGTTCCTTCAAGAGATACCGGGGTTATGATGACATAGGCTTTGCTTTCGATAACATTGTCAATACCTTCAAATACAAGGGAACCCTGTTTTTTCAGATAAGCAAACATATCCTCGCTGCCCTGCGCTTTGGTGGAGGCGAGCTCCGGTTTTTCTGTGAGCATGACATAGGTCAGATCCGGTTCCAGGAAAGCGGTATATGCTTTTTCGAAGTCACCTTTGGAATAGGGAAGCTCGGCGAGCGTTGTAATATTCATACTGCAGGTGGCAACGCCGAGGAATTCGCCGTCTGTGGTAAGAATCGGTGTGCTGAGTGTGATCAGGCAGATGGAGTTGCCTTCGCTTGTCTCATACTGATACGGTTTTGTAATATGGGAAGTCAAAAGCTCTTTTGTCGGAGCATAGTAGTCGCCGTCTTTATACTCGTCATAATTGTTTGCGATGTCGGTTTTGATACCGTCAGAACCGCTGTAGACATAATAGGATAATCCGTTCGGTGTGTTTTTGTAGAATTTATCCGGCTCCAAAGCCACATAGGCGGAAAATGCCTTTCCGGATGCTACGGCATCAGTGAGAAGGGAGATGATCAGAGGCTCTGCCTTTTCCTTCCCGAGCGTGCGGTAATTCAGGGTGTTGTGGGCGATGGATTGTGAAAAGACGTTCATGCCCTCCATGTATTTCTCGACAACGAGTCCGTTTTCTCTGGAGATGGATGCAAGCTGATTGGTGATCAGATCCTTTACCATATTCGAACTGAGTACCGTGAAGGATATGCAGATAATTGCAAGAATGATTGCCACTGTGATGGAAATCGTGGAAGGAATTGCAATGACCAGAGAATGTTTTCTTTTGTTTCGTCTTTTTCTGATGCGGTTTTTGGTACGATTGTGAGGGTCTTTTGTAGAAGTGTTTTCATTTTGCATAGTTTTTACCTCATACGTCATAAGCTTGTGTGTTTGAAAGAATGTCGAGTAAGAGATCTAAAAAATGAAACCTCCAAGCTCCACTATCATTTTCGTCACAGAACGGGCATTTATATTAGTTTTTTCTTCGATGGATACTGGGTTTTGTGCAGACCGATTAAAAATGTAGCATTTTTTGTATAATACAGGAGAACACATGGGAACATCCGGGGGATATCAGATCTGACGAAAGGATTTTCGAGTTACTTCCAATTCATGGTACCTGTCACCCAGAACCTGCTAACAGAAGGCCGGAGGGATTTTTCCTCCGGCTATTTAGATGTTTAAAGCCCCGGCTGCAGGCTCTATGCCTACATGCCGGGGCTTATAATTTTGTCATGCAAAATTTAGCTTTACCTAACGATCACCGCTTTGTCTCACTTCACAGCAGTTCCGTTTACATAGAGGGTATAACCGTTCGTGTTCACACTGGACAGATCTCCATCAAAGGAAGAGATGTAGGTGTCCGATGTGAGTGTCCATGTACTGCTCTTATCAAGCGATACCTCTACCATTCCGATTTCCGTTGAAACAGTATCTCCCTTCGCATTTGTAATGGCGCCGTCGAAGGTACCCGTGAACGTGGAACCGTCCGTCAGATTGATCGTCAGCTCCGAATCGCTTCCGACAAGAATCGTTCCATTCAACGTCTGCTTGCTCGCATTCAGAGTCGCTTTATTCGTATCACCAGTCCATCCGTCCGCACACACGGAGAGAAGAACATTTTCAGAATCCTCATTTGTAATCTTTACATTATTCAGGTTAATCTCCGCCGTGGTATTTGTCACATGGAATACATGGCCGTTTCTGCTCGTCAGGCTTCCACCCTTCATGGTAAAAACGGACGTTCCACTGTCAGCGTCACCGGACATGGACTGGTAAATCATGATCGTGTCATAAAACGTCGCATTGCCGTTGGTCTTTGTATTGTTAGCTGTCAGATCACAATTGTTCAGTGTGATCGAATTGATTCCCTCTATGCAGACACCCTCCGAGAGATTGGAAACGAGTGACGCATTAGAAACACTGATTTCCGCGGTGGAGTAAATTGCCGGGGATCCGAGCCCGTTCGTGGTATAGGTTCCGCCGTCGACTGTAACCGTTCCACCTCCGCGGTCTGTTCGAATAGCAGCCGATGATCTTCCGCTTGTCGTAACTGTGAGGTTGGATGCCTCGGTGATACCGCCTCCGGTTGTCATGATACCACCGGAGCCGTCGCCGGAAGTCGTGATGGTAGTATCGGAAATGATGACTTTCGTGCCGTCTCCCTCCGCACCGTTCTTTCCGCCGTTTCCTCCGTAGGAGAATACACCGTTTGCGCCGTCTGCATCAGAAGTGATTGTTCCGCCGGTGATGGTTGTTGTAGAACCATCTTTTACGAGAACAGCCGCATTCAGTCCGTAGAAATTACAATTGTCCCCGCCGTCGGAATCTCCGGTTTTTGTCACAGTTGCATCTTTTATGCTGACATCATCTGAAGTGCTGATCAAAAGCGCACTCTCATCCGCGGTAGAACTTGCATAGGTCTGTCCGCTCTGCGAATCGGCAGAGGTGATCTCTACAGCTCCGGAATAGTCAATGTCGGCACTGCTGCTTCCACCGGGAGCTCCTCCCGGAGGATTTCCGCCGGGGCCTTCCCCATCCGGCCGTTCACCCGGCGGGCCGTCAGGAGCTTCTCCGTCCGGCTTCTCCGGCGGGCCGTCCAGGTCATCCGATTTTTCACTGACTGTATTTGTAGAAGAAGTTCCCGCATTACTCTGTGCCGAGGAAGAGGATGTAGATGTCGAACATGCAGTAAGAGAAATGCACATTGTCGCAATGAGACCGAGTGACAGGATCTTTTTTAATTCTGATTTTTTCATGCTGATAACCTCCGTGCGTGTAAGATTTATGTCTGTGATTATCATAGCATAAAAACATTTTGTGATCGTTTCATGTGTAATATGTGACCCTTTTGTTACCTTTTCGCTCATCGCCGTATAATTTCTGTTCCTGTGTGTGCCCTTTTACTGCCTGTCTGACCGGATCTGCTTCCACTCCCCGATCAGTCGCTCCATATTCCAGGCTGCGTTCGCGGGACTGGTCGACGGAAGACAGACCGCAGGTCTTCCCGTCGCGCCCTCCGTATACTTCTTGTAGTACTTAAGAGCTGCCTTGCCGTTGACATAGATTTCCCGGATATCCGCAGCCTTCAGAATTTCACTCAGGTCGTTCGCGGTGACATTCCGAATGCTCGAATCCGAAGAACCCTCTATGTCACAGGAACGGATCACATCCCAGACGGCAATGTGATTCCTCAGCAAAAAAGCCCGCTTCTCCTCCACAGATTTCGGTGTTGCCTCTTCGAAAACAGCCGCTACGACTTTCCAGAAACGATTCTGCGGATGCCCGTAGAAAAAGTTGCTCTCTCTGGATTTCACAGACGGAAAACTCCCCAGAATCAGTATTTTGGATTTTTTATCATATACCGGTGCTATCGGATGAATCAGCATATCGTTCCTCTCTTCCTCAAAACTCGCAAAAAACGCCCATTCTTCTCAAGGAAATAAATATATGATATACTCTATGCGTTGCCAACCCCTATACCAGGCACAGGAAGGGGGGTGTGATTTATATGTTTACTTTTCTCATATCCGTTGCGGCAAGTGTAACTGCCTATTACATTTGCAAATGGCTCGACGGTGAAAAATAATGGCAACGAGCCTAATGATTAAGCCCCCTTACCAAAACGGAATAGAAAACGCGAGGAGCTGCAACTCCTCGCGTTTTTGTGATTTATGCTGTTTACTTTTCTCTGCCTATATTCTTTATAATACAAAACCAATGAATAGTCAAGTTTCCTGATCATTGTTGTTTTTCGTCACATCCGGCTTCTTTCTTCCAAAACAATTGCCAGAACAATGATGATGCCTCTGCAAACGCAAGCACGCGAGCCCGATCTGTCCCAATGCGCCGATTAGATAAATCTGTAAAGCCTAATTACGATCCATTACATCCATCTCTTCTTTAAATACATAAACCATTTCTCACGCCGGGATCACCGTGTAGTTCTTTCTCTTGTACGTGATCACCCTGCCGTCTGCCTGATCGTTGTCATACTGAACGGCTTCCACCTTGTGTTCTCCCTCTGCAAGAAAACTGTCCTTGAGATCAAACGTGCCGCTTCCTGTTCCGATCTGCCGCTTCGTATTCAGCATTCCATCGACATAGATGTAAGTCAGATGCGAGCCATCCATCTCATCCGACACATAACTGATCTGATCGAGAATCAGATCCTTTGTCGCGAACACTTTGATCTCATCCCCGTCCGCTGTGCTTCCGCTCGCATTCTCCAGATCGAACGTACCGGCGCCCATCTCCTCAAAACCGGCGCCGTCAAATTCGATTTCCACATAGTTCGAGATCGTGAGTACCGAGGTCGAAACCAGGTCTTCCACAACCGGCGAATCCTCCGAAACCACCGATGACGCGGAAAGAACCGATTCGGATTTCTGAACAACCGCTTCCTCCTGCGCTTTCGTTCTGCAGCCGGCGGACAAAAGGGCCGTCGGGAAAAGGACGGCAACCATAGACGTAAATCGGATCAAATGTCTGTTTCTTTTCATACATGTTTTTATCAAACGAAGCATCGTTGTCCTCCTATTTTGATCCCACTCTTCTGCTTCAGCACTTCAATCGCAAAAGAACATTCTCTATCAAAAAAACACCGAATCCTCATCCTCAAACGGGTAGAATTTCCGGTGTCATCTGATAATTTTGATACTGATTCAGTCTTTATTTATATACGCTCAGCAAGCATTCACAAATAACATGTTCATTTATGGATCCTGCAAAAAAAATGGAGCATAGGGGGATCGAACCCCTGGCCTTCAGATTGCGAACCTGACGCTCTCCCAGCTGAGCTAATGCCCCGAGACAAATTCCCCCTCATCGAAAACCAGTATCCTATGGAAGGGGACTTTCTATTTGACTTCAATTTTACCACAGGAAAAGCTACCTCAGCTACTACAAATATTATAAAAATACGCTAGTTGCGAACCTGGCCACTATTCTAATTGTGTCTGCCCCCATATCAGCTTTACCAAACGCAAAGTATCATCCATAATAAACCAGTTATTCCTAGCAACAATACAGCTACCGTAACAATCACGTAGGAATAGGAACCTTTTTCACTTTTTCTTTCCTGCGCAGGATAATCATACATCTTTTGTGTTGGATAGGTCGTAATCCCAATCAGATTTCTTACACAAAAGACGGGATCTTTGCACCATCCTTGTCAAAAATTATTTTACATTTTCCATAGCCTATTTCTCATCTCCACGGTCTGGTTTTATCGATCCAACCATTACTCTTCCAATACTTATAATCCGTATATTCCGGATCGACCTTTCCGAGTCCGGTCTGCAGCATTCTTACTGCATAGAACTTGCATTTGGTCATAAAATTTGTTCTTGCAGGTCGTGAAAAATCTATCCGTTTTACCTTAGCTGCGGTACCAGCCAGTTTTGCCGTTATCTGTCTCCTCTTTTTTTCCGTGATTTTTTCCCAGTCGATCTCGCTCATCAGTTTAAAGCTGCATACCCTGATATCGCTGACACCCCACCATGAAAGGCTGTCTTTGATATCTTTTGCTGCCGATTTTCCCCCTGCGCCTAAACACTGTGTGATTATTACAGCACGCTTTCCAAACATTTCCTTCGCAGGTCTGTGCGGCATCCATCTGTATCCGAAGTGATCCAGCATTGCCTTCATGGCACCAGTCGTATGGAAGACATATGCAGGTGATGTGAATACGAGCAGATCTGCTTCAAATAAAGCCTTCTCGATCTTCTGAGTATATTCTGCATCCTTGCACTTATCCTCATACGTTCGAAAGCAGGCCGTACATCCGATGCAGAAACCCGGACAATCCCTGGGAAGATAAAACTCAGTGATCTCTGAGCGGTCTCTTAACTCATCAAGAAAGATCTCCTTAAGCCTGTATGTAACACCATGTTTTTCCGTACCGTTAATAACCGTTATCTTCATCAGAAATTCCTCTCATAGAGTTTATCGAATTGCCGGATATGCTTTTCCATCAGCTTAAGCGCTTCCTGTTCTCTCTCCGGTTCTCTGTCGCAAACGGTAAGGAGCATATATATGGGAGCATAAAACTGAAGCGTCATTACCGGAACGTCATCTGCCACCAGAAATCCTTGAGCTACCAGAAGTCCAAGAAGCATCCCCTGGTAAGTTAGCGGCATATCAAAATACTGTTTAGAGTATACCTTTGCAAGGTCTTCATCCTGAAACTGTTCAAGTGTCAGCATTTTCCTAAATCACAAGATTTTTTTGATTTTTGTAAAAAACGGGTTCGCCGGCTTCTCAATGATCAGCAGATATGCCGCTGCCACCAACCGCCCTTCTGCCCTTGCAACAAATGCGATCAGTTCTTTTCCAAGTCTTCTGTCAAAATATCCCGGAAGTTGTTCTTCCATACATTGCCGCTCATATTCACTGATAGTTCCGAAATCGTCTATCATATATGCAATTCTCAAACGAACCAACTCAGATATGTCATCTTTACCGGCCATGTCAAAAATAACATTACTCATAAGTCATACTCCTCACAGTAGTACATAATATTTAAATATAGAGCCGTCCCGTAAACTTGAATTTGTTGACAGGCCCATCTCGCCGAGCAACCAGAGCACTTTGGCTTGGATTTTTCCGGACTCATTATTAAGGAGCGATGCTACAAATGGGATGCTTTCCTCCCACCTGCTCTTATCCTTTGTCAAAACTCCCAGTTCTTTATACAGCTCCGATTCGTTCAATCTCAAATCTCCTTATCCGATTAAATTAAAAGTCATACGGATATTTCCGGCGACCTTTTTGTTTGGGAATTGCTCAGCATTCCCCATGAAACGTTAAACGGGGTCTAATCTGCTGCCTCTCCCCGATCAGCCGCTCCATATTCCAGGCCGCATTCGCCGAGCTGGTCGACGGAAGACAAATCGCCGACCGCCCCGTCACGCGCTCCGTATATTTCTTATAATACTTGAGAGCCGCCTTTCCGTTTACATAGATTTCCCGGATATCCGCTTCCTCCAGGATTTCGCTCAGGTCGTTAGGCGTGACATTCCGGATGCTCGAATCCGAAGACCCCTCTATATCGCAGGATCGGATCACATCCCAGACGGCGATGTGATTCCGTAGTAAAAAACCCCGCTTCTCTCTTGCAAATTAATGGTACGCGGTACATTTTCCCATTGTCCTTGAAAGACTCCCTGGTGATCAAACGACAATTGTCCAATCGGCGATTAGACAATTCCGCGTTCCTGTATCATCCCTAATTGTCGAAGGAGAAACCCTTTCTAAGAGTTCCTCCTTCATTATGATCAATTATGCAATTTCTGTCTTTTTCTTGAATTCGTCGATCCGCTTCAAAGCTTCAGAAGAGTCAATCTCATACCTTTCTGTCAAATCTTGTGCAATCTGTTCCGGCGTCGCGTTATACTTTAATGCGGCACTGATAAATGCGTCTACCGTCGCCTCTTTCGCATACTCCTTTGCATAT
>JAIKXQ010000010.1 GCA_024684035.1 Eubacterium sp.
ATGGCCGCTGACCACGAATACCATCGTCTCATAGACTTTCATGCCGTAGAGTTCGGCTGTTACACGGAATACCGGTGTATTGGGATCTCCCAGGAAGGTTGCTGTGCCCTTCTCTACTTTGCAGTTCTCGTAGCCCTGCTCCGCAAGTTCTTTCTCCACAGAGGATCTGACGTCTTCATCCATCAGTGTCTCGATTCCACCAAGCTTATTCACATCAAAGACAGCGTCTTTCAGAATTACCAGTGCGGTCTGATACGGATTCTCATTCGTAGCATACAGATCGTAGAAGGTTCCACCTCCCTTGATGACTTCCATCTTGTCTGTGTCGTTCCACTGTTTGCCTTCCATCTCATTGTGCTCCAGCATCGCGGCGTCGTCGGCTATATCCCAGGAACCGGAGGGCGTGAACCGGAAGTTAAAGGCTGTGTTTGTGTACTCCGTGCCCGAGAACGATCCAAAAATCTGGTCTCCCGAAGCAGCTGAGGAGGTGCTCACGGAAGATGACGTGGATACAGCGGATGAGGAAGATGTGGACGCGGCTTTTGTTGACGAGGAAGCGGACGAGGACATGAGTTCTTCAAGCAGAGCATCCACCTCCGAAGACGCAACCGTGGCTTTTGCCGGCAGCACTTCCTCCACTTCTACGGAAGAGGACGCTGTCTCCACAACCTCTGAGCTCGAAGAAGCCGCTGCTGAAGATGACTCCTTCGTCCCGGTGCAGGCCGCCAGCGAAAATGTCAGGGTTCCCATCAGAAGTATCGAAATAAA
Organism: Eubacterium sp.; assembly: GCA_024684035.1. Taxonomy (GTDB): domain Bacteria; phylum Bacillota; class Clostridia; order Lachnospirales; family Lachnospiraceae; genus Bilifractor. Next base: position 769 of record JAIKXQ010000010.1, read on the forward strand.
TCGTTCTTTTTTTCTCATACTTTCCTCCTGCGCGATCCGAAAACGGACCGCATATTCTGTTTGTAATCTGTTCGCATATCGAATCTTATATTTTCCGGATGCTTCGATCGGCCCCTTTCAGTCTATTCATCAGAGTAATTCATAGCAAAATCCTTGCATCACTTATAAAAATATTATAACGCATACAGATATTATTTTCACGAAGTAATTTCCTATGAAATAAAACAAAACCCCCGGTCCCGAAGGCCGGAGGTTTTTCTGTAAATGCCTCAGAGAAGCATCTCATTTTTCAAATTCTGCAAGGGCGGGAAAGAGTATAAGGTAAGTAAGAACCACCCTTGCCATATGTCAAGCCTTGCGGGCTTACACGCTTTTTTTCAGGACGATCCGGCCGGTAGCCGAATCATCTACTTCTCTAAAGAAATACTGATCAATCAGTGATTTCTTAGTTAAGTGTTGTGAATCCGTTAAGGATGTCCTGAGTTACATCCTCACCAAAGGATGCAGCTGTGATTGTTGCGAGGTAATGTCCACTGATTGCGTATACGAGAGTCTCGTGAACCTCAACGCCGTTGAACTCACCTTTTACAATAATTGCAGGTGTATCAGCTTTTCCAAGGAATGTAGTTGTTCCCTTTGTAACCTCAAGGCCTGTGATACCCTGAGCCTCAAGTGCGTTCTTTGTAGTGTTGAGAACAGTGTCAGACATCATGATGTCTGCGCCGCCTGCAGCCTCGATGTCAACGTGAGCATCTGCGAGGTTGATATTTACAGTCTTAAGCTGGTCTGCCGTGGATGCATACATATCGATATATGCTTTTCCGCTCTTGATGGCGTCAGCAACTTCTTTGCTGTTCATCTTGTCACCGATGGTTGCGTTGAGCTGCTCCATCTGTGCCTCATCGAAAAAGCTCCATCCATCCGGAAGCGCAAACTTCAGATTGAAAGTCTCATTCGTATACTCTGCTCCTGCAGAAGCACCAACGTTGAACTCCTCAGATGTACTCTCAACAGACTCAGATGTAGCGCTTGTAGCAACAGTCTCGTAGGAATCAGCCAGAACATCCTCGAAGTCGTAGGATGTAGCTACCTCAGATACAGACTCGGTGTCAACAGAGCTTGCAGCGGTAACGGAAGAAGATGTTGTCTTCTCCTCCTTCGACTGGCAGCCTGCCATAGAAAGTGTCATAGCTCCGATCAGAAGTGCAGCAACAAATTTCGTTGATTTTTTCATAGTTTCCCCCTGTGGTGATTAAATAATATAAATTACGCATTACATTGTAACCCATCCCGACGAAAATTTCACGAAAAATTCAAACTTTTTCGTTTCTTCCTTTAATTTTATTCCAGCACTGCATATTTCCGTGCATTTTCTACAGAGAAAAACGCATTCTTCCGTAGAATCCACAGGAAGAATGCGTTTACAGTAAATATTATATTTTTCGCATGGATGTGTCATTTTGGACATTTTGTTCAATTTTTTGTTGTTTTCATCATGCATGGCCTGTCGGTTACTGGAGATTCAGCTTCTTCTCATCGATTTTTACGATGAGGAAATAGTAAACCACGCTCGCGGCCACAAAGAAGAAGGCATAGCCGATGAGCATATGGAAGAAGAACTTCGAATACTGCCCGCTCACGCTGGTGCTGAATAAGGACGGTCTGTACCGGTACATACTTCCTTCAAACTGCATGAAGATGATTCCGTAGATGGTACTGAGCACATTGTACGCCATGTGGAGGGCGAAATAGAAAGCGATGGACATGGCCACGCGGTGCTGTTTCACAAGGCTTCCCAGCGCGATACTGAGGTAAACCGTAAAAAGGCTGAAGATAAAGGACGCGGAAATCAGGATGCTCATAAATACCACAAAGACGCCAAACGGAACTTCGGCATCCTCGGAGAACTCAACCAGCATTTTTCCGATCCATCCAAAGGCCTCTGTAAGATACTTCGGCTCGTGGAGAACGCCCACCAGAATGATGTAGGTGGTGAGTGATATGATCGCGACATCGATGACATACCAGATCAACGCAACCAGGAGTCTTCCGGTGACCAGGGTATAGCTGCTGACCGGAACAGAGTGGGTCAGATATCCCTCCTCATGATACATACTACGGAAGTAACGGATGGCCGGAACCAGAATCGTAAAGAGTCCGGCAGCCAGAACCATGAGTACATAGAGCGTAAACAAAAGGCCTGTCCAGTTGGTGGACATCATATCCATAAAACTCGATAAAGTAACTGCGCTGAAAATACCATAGGCAGCCAGCGCCCCGTGAAGAATGAGAAGGATCTTACAGGTGGCCTTCCATTCATATTTCATAACTTTGCTCAGCATCTGAATTCCTCCCTGAAGAGATGATCGATGGATGTTCCTGTTGCTTTTCTGAGATCTTCCACACAGCCATAGCGAATGATATGTCCGTCACGGATAAAAATGACGTCGTCCAGAATCCTCTCAATATCGGAAATCAGATGTGTGGAGAGCACGATCGTGGAGTTTGGCTCATAATTGTTGACGATGGTGCGGAGAATATAATCTCTGGCCGCCGGATCCACTCCCGCGATCGGCTCGTCGAGAAGATAGAGCTTCGCTCTGCGGCTCATGGTCATGATCAGCTGAACCTTCTCCTTATTACCCTTGGACAGCTGTTTGAGAACCCAGCGGTTGTCAATGCCGAGAAGCCCCAGCATCTCATCTGCCCTGCGTCTGTCAAAGTCTGCAAAAAAGTCCTGATAATACTCCTCCAGATCCCTGACTCTCATCCAGTCCGGCACATAGAGGTGATCCGGCAGATAGGATACCACCGACTTTGTCTCAACACCCGGACGGAAACCGTCAATAAAAATATCCCCGGCAGAAGGAATCATCATTCCCGCCGCCATTTTCAGAAAAGTGGTCTTTCCACTACCGTTGGGACCCAGAAGTCCCACAATCCTTCCGCTGTATATGCTGAGGGACATGCGATCCAGCGCAACCTTTGGGCCGTAAGCCTTTGTGAGGTTCACGCATCTTAAGATCTCGTTCATCACTCTTCCTCCTCTTCTACCTTCTCTTTCTCATACATCAGCTGTACGATTTCTTCTGTCGTAAAACCGATGGCATTCATTTTGTCGCGGAAATCCTGAATTTCCTTCCTCGCGATCTTTCGCTTCTCATCCATGATCAGATCCGTATCCTCCGTAATAAACCGCCCGCTGGTTCTCTGACTTTTCACAAGCCCCGTGCGCTCCAGTTCCGCCAATGCCTTCTGCATCGTATTCGGATTAACCGCCGCATCCATTGCCAGTTCTCTCACAGAGGGCAGCCTCTCCCCAGGCCGATACACACCCGAGATGATATCCATGATCACCTTCTCGATGATCTGTGCATAGATCGGACGCTCTGAATTAAGCTCCCAGTTCATCCGGACATCCTCCTGTCTTTTCATCCATTGTCTGCAGTTCCCGTAATTTGGCGCCTGTATTACTGTACTAATTGCATAGTACAAT
>JAIKXQ010000045.1 GCA_024684035.1 Eubacterium sp.
CACGCCTGTAAGAATAAGGATTGCCTGAGTTTCAGGTGGAAACTTAAATATCAAACTTCTTAAATAGGAAAGGGCGGATTTACCGCCCCTCTTTAGAAGCTCCGACCTCTAAGGCTTTTGCCGTAGGTCGGAGAGGTTCACTATAATTCCATTTATATCCAGAGCGTTTCCGTCCGAAATTAAGATTCACGTTACATGTTTTGTTTTTCAGAGGTTTTTCATATGCAGTACAAAGCTCTTGCCCTCGATCTCGACGGCACACTCACAAATTCAAACAAAGAAGTTTCCGATACAAATAAAGAAGCAATTCACGACGCAATCCGGGATGACACGAAGATCATCCTCGCCTCCGGGCGGCCGGAGATCGGGGTCATTCCGGTAGCGAAAGAACTGGATCTCTTCCGCCTCGGCGGCTACATCCTCTCCTACAACGGAGGAAAAATCGTCGAATGCAAAAGCGGCCGGGTCATCCGCAGCAAGACCATTCCGACAGACTGTTATCCGCTGATCTGTGAAGCCTGCAGAGAATACGGCATCACCCTCGTCTCCTACGATTCGGAAGGTATCGTCACCGAAGACGACGAATCCGAATACCTGGAAAAAGAAGAGCGCTGCTGCGGCTGCAAGGCCAGAAAAGTCGACAATCTCATTGATGCCCTGAAAGAACCGGTGATCAAGTTCCTCGCCATGGGTGACCACGAGGAGCTGATTCCCTTAAAAGACTATCTCAACGACACTCTGGGCGATCAGATCAACGCCTTCTTCTCCGAGCCCTTTTTCCTGGAAATCACAGCCAAAGGAATCGAGAAAGCCTCCAGCCTTGAGCTTTTGAATCAGGTGCTGGGCATCAGCAGCGACGAGCTCATTGCCTGCGGAGACGGCTTCAACGACATCTCCATGCTCCGCTACGCCGGAATGGGTGTCGTCATGGACAACGCCTCCGACGAGATCAAGCAGTATGGGGACTACATCGCACCGTCCAATGATTGCGACGGCGTCGCGCACGTCATCCGCAAATTCCTCTCGGCATGACGTAGCCTCAATTATATACGCGAAATCGGCCAAAGCATGCAGCGCGAACACTTGGAAGCGGAGGGTGCTGAACGTCCGGGGGACGTTCGTTTAGCACCGACCGTAGCGGAGCGGAGACCGAAGCGCGAGCATGTATACTTTGGTCGATTTCGCGAAACATTCTGCTCCATAGAAAATTCTGTAGATTATCCAGAGTAACAACGAGAAGACGCCGTGCACAAATCGTGCACGGCGTTTTCTCGTTCATATAGCGCGTTTAGCGATTCACCACTCCGAAAAGCGTCGCCTCTCCATCGAGGTTCAGCTGGCTGTAGCGGATTCTTCTGTGATTTACAGGTGTATCTGTGGGCTTCGGTGTGGACGTCGGTTTTGTTGTAGCCGTCGGCTTTGGTGTTGCTGTAGGCTTCGGCGTCGATGTAGCCGTTGGTTTCGGTGTTGCTGTAGGCTTCGGCGTTGCCGTAGGCTTCGGTGTCGCTGTGGGCTGTGCCGTTGTCTTTGACAGTGTGGAGAGAAGGAATACCATCGGTGAGTTCCAGTATGTGGTTACCTCATTGGTGGAGTAACTCTCCGAATTATCAATCCAGCACTTCGCTGCCGGCTCTCCTACCAGGTTTGTCTTCGCAGTTCCATCCTCAAGACGGAAATCCGGTCCTCCTACCAGCATTCCCTTCATGGCCTGTTTCTGGCACATGGACGGTCTGTGGTGCGGGTGCTGCGGGGATGCGGAACCGTAACCGGTTACAAAGCATACGTTGTTGGCGTTGCGGCCGAAGAGATAATCCACGTTTTTCTCTGCTGCCAGGTAATATGCCTCATCACCTGTGAGTTTGTACGCCATACCCATGACAGCGGCATTGTTTGCGCAGGTCATGTTGCTTCCCCATTCATAGGTGGAAAGAGCCTCTCCATATCCGTGCATCTGGCTGTTTCCGAGAGCCTCGTCCGCATCGGAAATGAAGGCGTTGTATGCTTTTTTGTAAATGGAAGAACTCTTGTCGATCCTGCTGTCTGTCAGAATCGCCAGCTGACCGTAGGTTCCGCACTGTCTCCAGTCCATACCGCCTGCGGATCTGTGGGATTCCAGATAATTCTTGTAGGTGTCTTTTCCCGTCTCTCTGTAGAGCTGAGCCGCTGCCCAGTATCTCTCTTCCTCATCGGAGGTGTCACCGTAATCACCGGTCGAGATATCTGAAGGGTTGGAGAAGATGAAGGACGGATTGCTCTCCAGGTAGCTCCATGCCTCCTCTGCGCTGGCCAGACACTCTTTGGCAAATGCCGGATAATCGGATTTGAGATACTCATAACCCATGGCCATGGCACCTGCGAAGTCCGCGGTAGCTGTGGTTGAGATCGGGGTCACGATGAGCTGTCCGTTCTCCTCTGTAGGCATTACATAACCCGGGAAGTCTTTGCAGGATACTTTGTGATGTACACCACCGCTGTTCTTGTCCTGCATCTTCTGCATCCAGGTCATTCCCCATTTTACCTCATCGAGGATATCCGGAACGCCGTTTCCGCTCTCCGGGATATTGGAATCGTCACCGAAGCTCTCCGGGCTGTTGTCGTATGCTGTGAGCAGATCCGCGATGGTCTTGCAGACCGGCACTACGTAACGGCCGTAGTCTCCGGCATCATGCCATCCGCCGGACACGTCGATGGTCTCGCTTGTATGGTAGAGCTGCGCTCTGCCTGTGTGGCACGCGGAATGGCTGAAGGAATCTCCGGCCTTGATGTCGGTACCGCATCTCTGCAGATACATCATTCTCACGAGGTCTTTATTTACATCACTGTACACATCGTTGCCGATGGTGAAGGTGTAGGAAGTTCCAAGGGAATCACAGGTGATGTAATACTTTCCTGCTTTTGTTACCTTGGAAAAATCACCATACCAGTCTGTCTCATCCGCATCTGAGTTCTGTCTTCTGTCCTTGAGGGTTCCCTCGTAGACAGTCTGGTTTGTCTCCGCGGTTACAACCTTGAACTCTGACTGTCCGCTGACGTTGCGGAAGACAGCCACTTTGTCCGCATCCGGACGGTATCCGATCTGGTTGACAAGAATATTATCACATCCCTGTGGCTTGTCCTCATCCTGGTTGTGGATAATCTCAGACGGATTCACACGGCTGGAATCAATCAGCTCAAGCTTTACATTGTCCAGTGTCACATTGTGCACACCCGGATTCTCAGAGCACTTTCCGAGGTTGAACTGGAAACGTGCGGCAGTATCCGTATCTGCTGTCATAGTGAAATTATAATCAACCTTCTGCGGCTGGTTTGTCAGTTTCAGTGATTTATATGTGTAAGCCTGATAGGTTCCGCCATTCTCCTGAATGCAGAAGTCTGCGGAGCGGTTTACATCCGATGCGATCTCGAAGGATACATGGTATACTCCGTTCTTGTACATCGGCACCCCGTCGAAATAAAGCTGTACGGACCAGTTCTCACCACCGGTCTTGTCTACGCGCAGATGCAGTTTCTGATTCACACAGGAAATATCCGCAGATGCGTCACTGTCCTGCCAGAATCCCCAGTCTCTCGTATTCTTATCAAATGTTCCGTTTGTAATGATGTTGTCTGCAGCAAGTACCTGCACCGATCCGACTCCCGGTACAGCCAATGAGCCTGCAGAAATAACCGCAGCCATGAGTGCAGCTGCTATCTTTCTGTACTTCATAAAAACCCCCTCAGAAAGTTTTTTATCCCGACGCTAGAACAGTCAGCATATTTTCTAAATTTCAGTATAATTTTACCTATTAAGGGGTTTTTTCTCAATACACGCAACCACACAAATAAATGTCACTGAGTTGTGGGTTAATCACAGAGCGTTTTTTCGTATAATTCATGCCTTTTTCGTCAGATTCATACCCTTTTTGCTTTGCAAAAAAACATCAGATGAAACAAAACTAAAATATGTGTAATCGCAGTTTTTTACACGCACTATTGCTAGATCCCTTTATTTTCTCGATGTCACTCGAAAGCCTGATATACCGTCTTTCCTGAACAGATGGTGCGAAGAACTTTTCCTGTCAGTTTCCGGCCGATGAACGGAGAGTTTGCAGACTTCGAATGGAAGCCCTCCGCGGTCACCGTCCACTCCTGATCCGGGTCTATAAGAATCAGATCGGCACAGCCGCCCACCGCGATCCGTCCACAGGGCAGTTTGTAGAAGTCTGCCGGATTTACCGTCATTTTTGCCAAAAGCTCCATCATCGTGATTTCGCCCGTTTTTACGAGGGTGGTGATTCCGAGAGCCAGGGAAGTCTCCAGGCCGATCATGCCGCTGGGCGCTCCGCCGTCGAAGCCCTTTGCCTTCTCCTCCTCTGTGTGGGGGGCGTGATCCGTGACAATCATATCGATGGTGCCGTCTTTCAGTCCCTCGATGAGTTTTCGGCGGTCTGCCTCCGTCCGGAGGGGCGGATTCACTTTCGCCATGGTTCCTGTGGTCAGGACAGCTTCTTCCGTGAGGGAAAAATGCTGTGGCGTCACCTCAGCAAACACCTGAATTCCGAGCCCTTTCATGAACCGGATAATATCCACGGTTCGGCCGCTGCTGACATGCTGAATGTCAATCCGCACGCCCGATTCCGCCGCGAGAAGACAGTCTCTCGCCGTCAGCGCCTCCTCCGCGATGGCCGGGGCTCCGCTGACTCCGATTTTTTCCGAAACCGCGCCCCTGTTCACACCGGCCGAACCCATGAGTTCCGGATCCTCCTCGTGAAGACTGACGGGAAGATCCAGTGCAGCAGCCCTCTCAAAGGCCTTCAGCAACAGCTTCTGATCGGAAATCGGGATCCCGTCATCCGTAAAGCCCACGGCGCCGGCGGCCGCAAGAGCTTCCATGTCCGTGAGTTCTTTTCCCTTCAGCCCGACCGTCACAGTGGCTGTGTTCAGCACATGCACCGGCAGCTCCTTTTCTCTCTCAATCAGATCCTTCAGCGTCTCCACACTGTCCACCGCCGGCTTTGTGTTCGCCATGCAGATCACCGTGGTGACCCCTCCGGCTGCCGCTGCCGCCGCGCCCGTATGGATGTCCTCCTTCCAGGTGAAACCGGGATCACGATAATGCACATGGGCATCCACCAGACCGGGAGCTACGATCAGCCCCGTGGCGTCAATGACCTCTTCATCATTCTCCGGCACAAGACTTCCGATTTCCTTAATCACACCGTCCGCAATTCGAATATCCGCAATCTCATCACGGCCGTCGGCCGGATTCATCACGTGTCCGTTTCTAATCAGCATGTATAATCTCCTTATCAATCATTCATCTTTTTATGTACTACTCTCTGTTCGAATATAAGCTCCGAACGTGATCCTCTTCATCTGCCGGATCCGCCCGTGATATTGTCCATCGGGTTATTACCCATTTTCGATATGTTTTGCCGCATAAGAAATTCGGAGGAATTTCCTACAAAACGAGCAAAAGAATTCCTCTCACCAGCAGCGCGACGACCCATGCCACCGCACACTGCCAGAAGACTACTCCGATGGCCCATCTGGATCCCAGTTCTCTGCGGATCGAAGCGATCGCTGCCACGCAGGGGGTGTAAAGCAGAGAGAACACCAGGATTGTCGCCGCCGTGACACCGTCAATGGCAGTCCTGATCCCTCCTTCAAAGAGGATTTCCAGTGTGGAAACCACGCTCTCCTTGGCCATAAAACCACTGATGAGCGAGGTGACAATCCGCCAGTCTCCCATACCAAGGGGTGAAAGCAGCGGAGCAAGAAGGCCGGAAATCTGCGCCATGATACTCTGGGAAGAATCCTCCACCAGATTCAGATGGAAGTTAAAGCTCTGCAGGAACCACACGGCGATGGTTGCTATGAGAATCACGGAGAAGGCTTTTGTGATGAAATCCTTCGCCTTTTCCCAGAGGAGCTGAGCCACGTTTCTCACCCCCGGCATTCTGTAATTGGGCAATTCCATTACAAAGGGAACCGCCTCCCCGCGGAACAGTGTTCCCTTATAGAGAAAAGCGACAAGAACCGCCGTCACGATTCCGAGAAGATAAAGTCCTGTCATGATCAGACCGCCCCGTCCCGGGAAAAAGGCGTTCACGAAGAACGCGTAGATCGGAAGTTTTGCCGTACAACTCATGAACGGGGTCAAAAGGATGGTCATCCTTCTGTCCCTGCGGCTGGGAAGGGTTCTTGTGGACATGACCGCCGGCACCGTACAGCCGAAACCGATAAGCATGGGCACGATACTTCTTCCCGAGAGACCGATTCGACGGAGGACCTTATCCATAAAGAAGGCCACACGGGCGATGTAGCCGCTGTCCTCCATCAGGGACAGGAAGAAAAACAGGGTGACAACGATGGGCAGGAAGCTGAGAACACTGCCGACGCCGCCAAAGATACCGTCGATCACCAGGCCGTGAAGGGCATCGTTGACGTGTACAGCATTCATCCACCGGTCCACACCGTCGGTGATGACACCGATTCCACTCTCCAGCAGCCCCTGAAAGAAGGCTCCGATTACATTGAAGGTGAGCCAGAATACCAGTGCCATAATTCCGATAAAGCAGGGAATAGCCGTCCACTTACCGGTGAGAACCCGGTCGATCCTCTCCGATCGCTTTCTCTCACGACTCTCTTTAGGCTTTACCACCGTTTTTTCACAGACACGCTCAATGAAATCAAAGCGCATGTCCGCGATGGCGGCACTTCGATCCATACCGCCTTCCTTTTCCATCTGTGCCACGATGCGCTCCAGCATCTCGTTTTCATTTTGATCCAGATTCAACTGGCTTGTAATCAGAGGATCCCCCTCTATGACTTTCGTCGCGGAAAAACGCAGTGGCAGACCCGCCTTCTCGGCATGATCCTCGATAATCGCCTCCACTGCGTGAATTGCCCGGTGAATCGCGCCGCCGTGATCATCCCTGCTGCAAAAATCCTGTCTGGCCGGCCGCTCCTGATTTTGCGCAATGTGAATGGCATGGTGAATCAGCTCCGCAATACCTTCGTTCTTCGCCGCAGAGATGGGAACCACCGGCACTCCAAGCATGGCTTCCATGCCGTTGATGTCAATGGCACCGTTATTTCCCGTCACTTCATCCATCATGTTGAGAGCCACCACCATGGGAATGTTCATCTCCAGAAGCTGCATGGTCAGATACAGGTTTCTCTCAATATTCGTGGCATCCACGATGTTGATGATGGCGGTCGGTTTCTCATGGAGGACAAAATTCCGTGACACAATCTCCTCACTGCTGTAGGGAGACATGGAATAGATGCCCGGAAGATCCGTGACCAGTGTATTTGCTTTTCCGCGGATCGCGCCGTCTTTTCTGTCGACGGTGACACCCGGAAAGTTTCCCACATGCTGATTCGCACCTGTCAGCTGGTTAAAGAGGGTTGTCTTGCCGCAGTTCTGATTTCCCACCAGCGCATAACTCAAAAGAGTGCCGGCAGGAAGCGGCTCTCCGTCCCCTTTCGCGTGATATCTTCCGTCCTCACCCAGACCCGGATGCTCCTTCGCTTCGATTTTTTCAATCCGGGTATGCGGATTTTTTCTCTCGGAAATGTATTCGATCTCGATTTGATCCGCGTCCGCAAGCCGGAGGGTCAGCTCATACCCGTGAATCTGAAGCTCCATGGGATCGCCCAGCGGCGCGAACTTCACCACAGTGACCTCGGCTCCGGGGATAACTCCCATGTCAAGAAAATGCTGGCGCAGCGCCCCGTCTCCACCGACTTTTTTGATCACAGCACTCTCTCCGATTTTCAGGTTTCTTAATGTCATCGCACTCATCACACATGCCCTCCATCGATACTTCATATCATTATAGTTTAGCGGAGCAAAGTGCGCAAGCAGACGAAAAAAAAGCAGAGACCACCAGGAGTCTCTGCTTTCCAATCTTTTTTCTCTAATGCCGCGACCTTCTTTTTATGACTGAGACGCAGCAGCTTTAGTTTTTTTGAATCGTCCGCTCTCGAATACACGGAAGATTCCGGTTTTGCGGATTGCCATGTAGAGAAGGAAGAAGATGATACTGTCGATCGGCCACATGATGACGTTCTTGAGAATTCGTGCCGGAAGAACCTTGAGAAAGCCGTTTCCGTAGAGCATATCCAGGAACCATGTGTTCAGGAGAACATTCACGATCAGGGCTACAATGAACTTCGCGACCAGAACTCTCCAGATCGTGATTTTCTTCTTATAGTAGAAGCAGCCGTAGATGAATGCCGCCAGCATCGCATTAAAAGTGAAACCGAAGAAGAAAGGTCCGTCCGGACGGATGAAGTATTTCACAACGTCCAGAATGCCGGCAAAGAGTGTGCCGGTCACCGGTCCGAACAGAGCGTCGCAGATCTGGTTCGGAAGGGCGGAAAAGCCAATCTTGATGTAAGGTCCGATGTTGATGGATGTCACACGCTCCAGCAGAATCGCAAGAGCGGCAAGCATCGCGCAAGCAGTCAGAACAGGAAGCTTCTTCAGCTCGCCTGCCGACTCCACAAAACGATTGTGTGTCATATCAGATTACCTCCTTATGGTAATTACGAAACTACATTCGGAGATAACCTGGTTTATCTTCGCATGCAGCGGGTGGAATCAGGCATCGCAAAGCTCTGGGCCTTTTCGTCCCTAACAGCTACTCGCAAGCTGCATGTGGGCACTTAACGCGCGCGATTCCGTTTGCAGTTGATTTCCTGTCGCCATTGCGGCTCAGGCAGATATAATTTATCACAATCGCCTTTATTTGCCAATACTTTTTCCGTTAATCGTGTTTTTTCCGAATTTATACATCCATTTGTCCCACAGTTCATACTTATTTGTGTATTCCGGCCTATCCGTCTGCAGGCCGAGACTTCACATCCGGCAGAAAAGTGCTATGATAGTAGAAAAAACAGAAAGAGGCTGACAATGCATTTACTTATTCTGATTCTCACCCATGAAAATGTAAAAAACCGGCTTGTCCGGGAATTTGCCGAACAGGGCATTCCGGGCTGCACCATTATCGAGAGCACAGGTATGGCAAACGTCATCAACAATGACGAGGACGCGCCCATGTTCGGGATCATCCGCCATATCATGAACGGCGAAGATGAGAAGGAACCGAACTTCACACTGCTTCTCGCCATGCCGGACGAGACCATTCCGAAGGCAAAAGCCATCATCCATGACATCTGCGGAGACCTGAATGTACCCAACGCAGGTATCCTGCTTTCCCTGCCCATCGATGCAATGGAAGGAGTCGGTGGTCAGAAATGAATTCTTTAAATCCCCTGATTTATCTTGCCATTTTTATCATAGCCGCTCTGGCCGCCGGAAAAATTGTGAAAGCTTTGAAGCTTCCCAATGTCACCGGCTACCTGGTCATCGGTATTCTCATCGGCCCCCACTGCCTGAATCTTCTTGGCGACAGCGTTGTGAAGGATTACAATGCACTGATCTCCGACATGGCTCTGGGACTCATTGCCTTCTCGATCGGCGCGGAATTCAGTATCAGTTATCTGAGAAAAGTTGGAAAATCCCCGGTCATCATTGCTCTTTTCGAAGGGTTGACCGCCACTATTGTTGTGGATCTGATTCTTCTGGTGCTTGGCTATAACTATGAGCTCGCCCTCTCTCTGGGAGCCATAGCTTCGGCCACAGCAGCGGCATCCACGTTAATGATCACCAAGCAATACAAATCCAAAGGACCTGTGACAAACACCCTTCTTCCTGTCGTTGCGATGGACGACGCTGTCGCTCTGGTCGCCTTCGGTCTCTCCATGGCACTCATCAAGGTACTTGGTTCCGGAAGCATTTCCTTCCTGGCTGTCATGCAGCCGCTGTTCGAGATCCTGGCCGCCCTTTTCTTCGGTGCTGTTCTCGGCCTGTTGCTCACACAGCTCGTGAAATTCTACACGGGACGCGGAAACCGGCTGGCTCTCACTCTGGCCTTCGTCTTCGGCTGCTGCGGCATCTGTGAACTCCTGGGCTGGTCATCCCTGCTCGCCTGCATGATGATGAGCTGCGTATTTACCAATACCTCCCGGTTCACAGACAAGATTTTCGAACCGCTGGATCGCATGACGCCGCCGATTTACATGATGTTCTTCGTGCTGGCCGGCGCCTCTCTGGACATCACGATTATCCCGAAAATCGGACTCATTGGAGTCTGCTACGTTGTATTCCGCGTAGTTGGTAAATTCTGCGGAGCCTACATAGGTGCCTCTCTTTCACACGCCCCTGCTGTCGTGAAGAAGTACCTGGGACTCACTCTGGTTCCTCAGGAAGGTGTGGCCATCGGTCTTGTGACTGCCGCCAAAGCATCCTATCCGAAATACGGAGCCACCCTGCAGACCGTCGTCCTGTGCGGAATCGTCATCTACGAACTTGTGGGGCCGTTGATCACCAAACTGGCCCTGAAGTCTGCCGGCGAAATCAAGAGCTGAATTACTCGGGAATGCGAAGCAATTCCCTATGGGACAAAAAAGAGGTGCGCTGCAACAGATCGTTGCGGCAGCACCTCTTTTTTTAAATCTTATCAAACCAGACCCTGATGGTTCTCAGGAGACGTTCTTTCTCATCTTCTTCCATATCCCTGATCATAAACTGCAGTTCATGATCCAGAGCGACGGATCTGTACTCCGGCTCAATCTTTCCAACCAGCGAATCTACGCTAAGTCCTACAAGATTCGCGTAATAGCAGAGAACCTTCAGACTCATAGCCGTGCGGCCATTCTCCACGTTACTCACGTATCCGGGAGTCACTCCCAATTCTTTTGCCACTTTATTCTGTGTCAAACCCTGCTGTAATCTCAGTAGCTTTACTTTGGGTCCAAGATCTACAAAATCAAAATCATTTTCCCTTGCAGCCATTTCTACTTCCTTCCACTTGAACTATCCAGTACAACGCGTCCCGATTTTAGCAGGATCAGCGCCACACCGGTCAAATGCCCTACGAATAACAATTTTATGACATTTTTTCAAACTTTTCAATTTGCTAATTGAAAATACATCTGCTTGTTTCACACCGTCATGTGTGTATTCAGTATACTTTCCGCCGAATCCGGCGACATTTTTTGACTCACGGCAAATCCGGAGATATTTCCTATGAGACCTGAAAAATCCTACGCAGACTGTCAAAATCGCGAATGCTGATTTTTCCCTGTCCTTCCCTGGACAGAATTCCCTCTTTCTCAAACCTGCGGAGAATCCGACTGACCGTCTCGACCCGCAGATTGACACTGGACGCGATATCCTCCAGACGCATATGAATCTCATTTTCGGACCATCTCCTCTCCCGGTCCAGCAGAAAGCCTGCCAGCCGGACGTCCGCGTCGTGGATCGACAGCAGCAGGGCATGCTCCTTCGCGTCCTGCAGCCTCTGGCTCAGCACGGAGATCAGATAGAACAGAACCTCCCTGTCATCAGATAGAATCTCCATAAAGTCCTTCTTGCGGATTCTGCACGCAGAAACTTCATTCAGACACACCGCGGAATAGGGATAGGTTGCGTCATGAAGAAAAAGGCTCTCCCAGATCGAGTTTCCCGCCTTCAGGATATCCAGGATGTACTCCCTTCCGTCCGGATGATATCTGCAGAGCTTCACCTGTCCTTTGCGGAGGATGTAAATCGATTGAATCTCATCACCCTCCGTAAAAAGAAGGCTGTCCTTCAAAAAGACTTCTCTGGAAGCACTTCCCGCTAGCTTCTTCTGAATCTCCTCCGGAATCTCCTGAAAGAGAGGCAGCCTGTTCATACAGAAAAACTCCTCACAGCCCCGACAGGCTGTCAAACCGTTATATTCATTTTTCCGCTCTTCCTGCGTCATAGCCTCCCCTTTGTGCAACTCCGATTCCCGCTGCCTGACAACTCATAATCACAGCCGGACAATGGATAAAGCAATCGATACGCTGTACAAGGAGCCGGCTCTTCACCAACAGTCCTCCACACCGCTCTGTGTCGTCGTCATTCTATATAACGTCTCCCTCAAATACTAACATATCCCGCCCCCGGATTACGATGTTTTTCGAGATTTCTGAAGTATTTGCACAATTTTGCCCATGCATTTTTGACAAAGGAAGTATATTTTATTCTGACAGTTTGTGCACTTGCTTTTTAATCCAAGAAAACGTATTCTAAATTATAGAATTTTTAAAGGAGTAAATGTATAATGTTAGCAATTTTGTATCTAATTCTGGCCTGTATGACAGGCTTTGTGTTCCTTCATGCTCTGTTTCGAAAAACTTTTTTTGAAAAGCCTTCCGGTCAGAACATGATCTGGATCGTCATACCGTCCGCCTTCGGCTTCGGCACCCTTCTTCTCACCTGGCCGCTGTACATTCTGGCCTACTTTTTCCACACAATAATGAAAGTGGCTAAACCTCTGGTTCCGGCAAACATCGTCGTCATGCTTGTCTCTGCCGCCGTGGTTTGCCTGTATTTCTTTCTCCGGATGAAGAAGAAAGATCTCCGCATTCCGGCACTGGTACAGGACAAAAAACTGTTCATCCGCGAGGCTGTTCTCTATGGAGTCGTTCTGATCTTTGTGGCAGTGTCTGTCTTCTATGTGTTCTTTGCGACCAAGGATGGCACCATCTGCGCGGGATATACGGTCTTC
>JAIKXQ010000052.1 GCA_024684035.1 Eubacterium sp.
ACAAAATAACCGGACCGATACGAACCGTCATTTCAGTCCCACTCGGATATTTCGTCTTTGCCGTCACGCTGCATCAGATCGTTGACAGCGTCTCTGGCCGGCTTGTCTTCAAAAAGCACTTTGTTGATTTCATCCACGATGGGCATTTCCACGTTGTATTTATTGGAAAGTTCCATGGCGGCCTTTGCGGAAAATACACCCTCAACCACCTGATGTACCGCTGTCATCGCCTCATCCATGGTCTTGCCCTGTCCCATCAGGAAACCGGCTTTCCGGTTACGGCTGTGGATACTCGCACAGGTAACGATGAGATCGCCGATTCCTGAGAGACCGAAAATGGTTCTCTGGTGAATACCCATGGCCTCACCGAGTCTGGAGAGCTCCGCGCTGCCTCGTGTAATCAGCGCTGCCTTGGTGTTGTCACCGTAGCCGAGTCCGTCCGCAATACCCGCTGCCAGAGCCATGACATTCTTCAAAGCGGCTCCCAGCTGAATACCCTTCATATCCGGGCTCGTGTACACACGGAAAACCGGAGACATGAAATAGTCACGGATTTTTTCTGATGTATCTCTGTCATGGGCGCCGGCAACAATGGCTGTGGGAAGTCCGCGTCCCACCTCCTCGGCGTGGCTGGGTCCGGAGAGAACGCCCACGTTTGCCTGTGGAATCTCCTGCTCCACAATGTCGCTCATGGTAAAGAGGGTTGACTCCTCGATGCCCTTAGCGACGCTGACGATCAGCTGTCCGTCAGAGACAAGATCTTTCATGTTCTTTGCCGTGGTTCTGACCGCCGGTGAAGGAACCGCAAGAACAAGCATCTCTTTGTCTTTGCATGCCTCGGCAAGGTCGCCGGTGTATACAACATTATCCGGAAGGATAACCCCCGGAAGTTTGTCCGTGTTCTGATGATATTTCTTGTACATCTCCGTCTCTTCCGGAAGGAAAGACCAGAGTGTAATCTGATGTCCGTTGTTGCAGAGCAACCATGCCAAAGCCGTTCCCCAGCTTCCTGAACCGATCACGCCGATTTTTGCCATATCAATTACCTCCAAATCTAAGGTCTGTCGAGTTACATACTACCCTGATGCCAAATTCCCGGATCCTTACAGATCTGCTTTCTGATCCGGTTACTGATCTGATTTCTTTGTAAGATATGTCTTTCTCTCATTTCCTGCCACAAGTCTCTGAATGTTCGCACGGTGCTGCCAGATGTTCAGCGCTGCAAGGACGGCCGTGAGCACACACATCTCGGTCAGATGCGGCTGTGTCATGGAATAATGTCCCAGGATACAGAACACAAGCATTCCGGCGAAAAAGCCAATGCTCAGGAAAATGGATCCCAGAGACACATAGTGTGTAACAAGGAAAAAGCCGAAAAAGCAGATGATGGCCAGTACCAGAAGGCGCCAGTCACCGAAGGAAAGCACCATGCCCGCGGTTGCGGCAATTCCTTTTCCCCCCTTGAATTTCATGTAAAACGGAAAATCATGTCCGAGAATGACACCTGCTGCCGTCCAGATCTTTAATAAGGGAAAAAGCGACGGGTGTGAATTTCTGAATAAAAGCCAGGTCACCAGAACCGCAAGGACGCACTTGAAGACGTCGCCCAGAAGTGTGATCACGCCGGCCTTGGCTCCCATTGTCCTGAGCGCATTCGTGGTTCCGGCGTTGCCGCTTCCCATTTTTCGAATATCTACACCGTTTGCCTTACTGTAAATATAGGATGTCTGGATCAGGCCGAAGGCATAGCCAATAATCAGACAGATTATTCGTTCGCTCATACTGTCTCTTTATCCTGCTTCTCTCTAATAATGAAATGAATTGCCGTTCCGATAAATCCGAAGGAATCCCGGATCCTGTTCTCGATGTATCTCTGATAGGAGAAATGCATCAGTTTCTTATCATTTACAAAAATAACGAAGGTCGGCGGTTTCACAGCAACCTGTGTCATATAGAAGACTTTCAGTCTGCGTCCCTTGTCCGACGGCGGCTGCTGCATGGCAACTGCCTCTGTGAGGATTTCGTTAAGTACACCGGTCTGTACCCGGAGGTTCTGAGACTCAAGAACCTGCTCGATGGTATCAAAGAGCTTCGGCAGTCTCTGGCCGGTTGCCGCAGAGATGTAGATGATCTCGGCATAGTCCGCGAACGAAAGCGTAGCCTTCACCTTCTCCGAGAACTTCTTCTGCGTCTTGTCATCCTTTTCGATGGCATCCCATTTATTTACGGCAATGATCAGACCTTTGCCACGGTCATGGGCGATACCGGCAATCTTCGCATCCTGCTCGGTAATTCCCTCCACGGCGTCTATCACAACCACAGCGATATCGCAGCGCTCAACAGCCGCAACCGTACGGACGATACTGTATCGCTCCAGTTCCTCTTTGATCTTGCTCTTTCTCCGAAGCCCGGCAGTGTCAATGAAGGTATAATCCTTTCCGTTCCGCTTGATCACCGTATCAATGGCGTCGCGGGTCGTTCCGGCGATGTCCGATACGATCACGCGATTGGTTCCCAGGAGCTTATTTATTATAGAAGATTTACCTACGTTCGGTTTTCCGACGATAGCAATCTTCGGATTGTCATCCTCCTCATTTTCTCCCGCGCCTTCCGGGAAATGGTCGATGACCACGTCCAGCAGATCTCCCAGACCCATTTTTCCTTCCGCGGAAATCGCGTGGGGTTCTCCGAGTCCCAGATTGTAGAACTCGTAAATGCCGATCTCCTGCGTCTTGAAATCGTCCACCTTGTTGACCGCGAGAACTACCGGCTTTTTGCTCTTTCGAAGCATAGTCGCCACCTGAAGGTCGGCGTCCACAAGCCCCTGCCGCACATCCGTGATAAAAATAATCACGTCCGCCGTCTCCATGGCGATGACCGCCTGTTCACGCATCTGCTTGAGAATAATGTCGCTGCTGTCAGGCTCGATTCCGCCGGTATCGATCATGGTAAATTCATGGTTCAGCCAGGTAACGTCGGCGTAGATACGGTCGCGGGTTACACCGGGCGTATCTTTTACGATGGAGATTCTCTCTCCGGCCAGGGCATTAAACAATGTGGACTTTCCCACATTAGGACGGCCCACAATTGCTACTATCGGTTTGCTCATACATCTGTCTCCTTTTATGTGATACACTGCGCTTCTCGCCAAGTACGGCAAGGCACAGATCTTTGCCATCTCTGTCAACGACTTCCACAGAAGTCTTCAGTTCCAGAATTACCTGCTCCACAGTGATGTCGTCGAGAAAAACATTTTCGCCCGAGCGAAGCATGTTGCAGGGAATCAGCACGGCATCTCCCAGATCCCGCCCCTTCAACTGGGCAATCAGGTCTGTTCCCGTGATAAGACCCGAGACGGTGATCATCTCTCCGAAGAAGTCATTCCGGATCGGAATCACGTCAGCTGTTACATTAGGAAATTTCTCTGTAATGATCCGGCACATCTGCCGCATCCAGTCCGCCGCCAGTCTTCCGGTGGCAATCGTCACATGGCGCTTCCTGTCGTCTCCAGCATAGTACTCCATCTCCTCCCGGACTTCCTCGTCCAGAAGACGGAGCATTCCCACGCCGTTCTCCAGCTGAAGATAGCCGTCATAGCGCTCCGGTTCAGGCAGTTCACGCCCGGCAAGCAGATACCATTCATCGGAAGCCTGCACGAAATGCGTGCCGTACTCCTCATAGATCTTCTTCTGCCACTTCTCAATGCAGTCAATCACGGCTCCGGCATCCTCTGCCCCAAAGGGTTCCAGTGGGTAGAGTCCCTCCCGGTATTTGGACAGTCCAACCGGCACGATCGATACACTCCGCATCGCCGGCATATAGCTGTAGAGATCCCGGATAGATCTCTCCAGTTCCTCTCCATCGTTCAGGCCCTTGCAGAGAACGATCTGTCCGTTCATCTCAATTCCCGCGTCGGCCAGCTTTCTTAATTTAGTAAAGATTTCTCCGGCGTGGCGGTTATGGAGCATCGTCTTTCGAAGCTCCGGGTTGGTTGTCTGCACAGAAATATTGATCGGTTCCATTCGATAGCGAATGATCCGGTCAATATCATGGTCATCCATATTCGTAAGTGTTACATAGTTTCCCTGTAAAAAGGAAAGCCTGGAATCATCATCCTTGAAATACAGCGTTTCCCGCATTCCCTTCGGCATCTGATCGATGAAACAGAATACGCATTTGTTTCTGCAGGACTTATAATTGTCCATGAGACTGTTCTCGAAAGTGACTCCGAGATCCTCGTGCTGATCCTTTTCAATCTCCAGAAGCCATTCCTCTTCAGAATCATGCTTGCGGAGAAGAACCTCGATGTACTCGTCTTCGATCAGATATTGATAATCAAAAATATCCTCGATCTCTTTTCCGTTGATCTGCAGGATCTCATCTCCCGGTTCCATTTCCATCTCGAAAGCGATACTGTCCGCTTCCACCGAGGCGATGACATGTCTGTTTTTGCTCATTCTGTTTATCTTCCTCCAGTCATCTTGTTATCATATCAATTTCATGTGCGAAAAGCAAGTAATGGTCTGTATTTTGCCGATTGACACAGGTTTTTGTCCATGATACTATTGTGTCGCAGTATGTATATAAACAGAATATATTATTCATGGAGGCTTTCATGGCAAATACAAAATATCTGCTGAATTCGAACGCAGTGGCACCGCTGAAGCTCATTGCACTTCCGGGCTGCGAGGAAATGGCGCAGACTATTAATGACTACATTGTACAGTTCCGCAGGGAAATGGCTGAAAAGAACCCCGCTAAGAACAATGTGTACGGATACGCCGCTGATACCTTCCTTCTCGGAGCAGAATGTCCGAGATTCGGAAGCGGTGAGTCTAAAGGTATGCTCAACGAATCCGTACGAGGTGTGGATCTCTTCCTTCTGGTGGATGTCTGCAACTACAGCATCACCTACAAAGAATTCGGACATGAGAATCACATGAGTCCCGATGATCACTATCAGAACCTGAAGAGAATCATCGCGGCAGTTAACGGAAAGGCTCATCGAATCAATGTCATCATGCCGTTCCTCTATGAGAGCCGCCAGCACAAGAGAACCAACAGAGAGTCTCTCGACTGTGCCCTTGGCCTTCAGGAACTCAGCGCAATGGGTGTAACGAACATCATCACCTTCGATGCTCACGATCCACGTGTTGCCAACTCGATTCCGCTCCATGGATTTGACAATTTCTTCCCGACCTATCAGTTCCTTAAAGCTCTTCTTAAGACAGAGACGGACATTGTCATCGACAATGATCACCTGATGGTCATCAGCCCGGACGAGGGAGCGATGTCCCGTGCGGTATACTTCTCCAACGTCCTCGGCGTAGATATGGGAATGTTCTACAAGAGACGTGACTACTCCAGAATCGTCAACGGAAAGAACCCGATCGTGGCTCATGAGTTTCTCGGCGATTCCGTAGAGGGCAAGGACTGTATCGTTATCGACGATATGATCTCTTCCGGCGGAAGTATGCTGGATGTAGCTACACAGCTCAAAGAGCGCGGAGCAAAGAACGTCTATGTGTGCTGTACCTTCGGTCTGTTCACAGACGGTCTTTCCAAGTTTGATGAGTACTACAAGAGTGGCATGATCAAGAAGATCATCACCACGAACCTCATCTACCAGACACCGGAACTTCTCTCCCGCGAGTGGTACTCCACAGCGAAGATGGGCAAGTACATGGCAAGCATCATTGATACACTGAACCATGATGTATCGATTCATAAGGTTAGAGATAATACGCTGAAAATCAATAAGCTTCTGAAGCGGCATAAGTAAAAAAAAGAGGTTGCGGCACATGCCGTAACCTCTTTTTTTAGAAAGTTTATCTCTCATTCATATGTAATCGAAAGCGTTTCTGTAATAACGGAGTTGCGCTCCCTGTATAGCGATGACGTCGAACCGGAAGCTGTAGTCATCACCGAGATGTTTGCGCATACGGTAATGGTCGGCCACTCTGCAGATGGTTCTCTGCTTTCCTTCGGTCACTGCTTCTTCCGGCAGACCGGCTTCCGCGTCTGTCCGGTATTTCACTTCTACGAAGGCTACAGTCTTTGTGGCCGGTTCGAAGGCCACAAGATCAATCTCGCCGATCCTGCAGCGGTAGTTTCTGCTAAGGAGTCGCAGCCCCTGTTCTTCCAGGTAGCGTGCTGCCTGCTCTTCATAATCTGTTCCGATTTTTCTCTTGTTCATGATTCCTCCGGATGACGGAACATGAATGTCCCGTTCTTTCTCACACGAAGTGCGTGATAAAAGTTCTCCGGTGAATCGGACAGGGTCCAAATTCTTTTAATGCCTCGATGTGTTTCTTTGTACCGTATCCTTTGTTGGAGGCGAAATCGTAGGCTGGATAGAGTCTGTCGTACTCTTTCATCATCCGGTCACGGGTCACCTTGGCGATGATGCTTGCCGCCGCGATGCTCTGGCTCTTGGCGTCTCCCTTGATGATCGGAATCTGCGGGATGTCGATCCCGGGTATGGTCACGGCGTCCACAAAGACCAGATCCGGACGTACGTCCAGGGTATTCACGGATTCCCGCATGGACTCCAGGGTTGCCTGAAGGATATTGATCTCATCGATTCGCTCCCAGGAGTTCAGCTTGACACTGACTGCGATGGCTTCCTCCATGATAATATCATAGAGTTCTTCTCTTCGCTTCTCCGAAAGTTTCTTCGAATCATTGATATACAGAATCCGGGCGTCCTTCGGAAGGATGACGGCAGCTGTGGTCACAGGACCGGCCAGCGGTCCTCTGCCCACTTCATCCACGCCGCAGATATACTCCGCCTCGGGATGAGCCTTCTCGAACTCACAGAGAGCCTCTACGCGCGCTTTCTCCTTCTCCAGTTTTTCCCGGCGCTTCTGCTCTGCAATTTCCTTCTTTGTCATTTCTCCGTCACCTCATCCGGACTCTCCAGCGTAATCCGTCCCAGTCTTCCGCTTCGGAACTCATCCATGAGAATCGCTGCCGCTTTCGCGTAGGATACTTCATTTCCCTTTGCCAGGCAGTTTCTGTTCACTGCGATCGATTCGAGAATCTTCGCGTTTTCCATGCTTTCATCCACATCGTAGCGCTCCTTCAGAACGCCGCTGTATTTCTCACAGAGGAACTCAATGAGTTTCAGAGAGAGTTCCTCGAGCTGGAGGATCTCGTCGTTCACAGAACCGATGAACGCCATTCGCACGCCGGCTTCCGGATCGTCAAAGCGGGGCCAGAGAATTCCCGGCGTGTCCAGAAGATCCAGTCCCTTGTTGAGATGAATCCACTGCTTACCCTTTGTGACGCCCGGCTTGTTGCCGGTCTTTGTAGATGCTTTTCCGGAGACAGAATTGATAAAGGTGGACTTGCCCACATTCGGGATTCCGGCTACCATCGCGCGGATGGGTTTATTCTTGATTCCTCTGCGGAGATTTCTCTCGATTTTCTCTTTGCAGGCCTCCTGAATCAGCGGCTGGATCTGCTTAAGGGAACCCCTGTTACGGGCGTCTGTCAGCATTACCTGCGCTCCCTGCGCTTTATAATACTCCATCCACTTTCTGTTCAGTCTCTCATCCGCGAGATCAGCCTTATTCAGAATGATCAGCCGCGCCTTGCCGTTACCCATGGTGCGGATATCCGGATTTCTGCCGGAAAAAGGAATCCTGGCGTCGATCAGCTCGATGATCAGGTCGATCAGTTTCAGATCCTCCTGCATCTGACGCTTCGCTTTTGTCATATGTCCGGGATACCACTGTATATTCATAAATCAATCTCCTGTTGTTCTCTAATCTCAGACAAAGCGTATTTTTCGAATCGGAAAGATCCTGAACCACACCTTGCCTTCAATCGCGTTAATACTTACATTTCCAATGCCGGAATAACGGCTGTCTTCGCTTCCGTTCCGGTTATCTCCGAGCACAAAGTAATCCCCGGGATCCAGCTTCACCGGCTCCGTGGCAAGCCCCGCATCTACAATTTCCGCAAAGTCGCCCTTTTCCTCATACTCCGAACCATTGATGTATATTTTTCCTTTTTTGATCTGGATCGTATCCCCGGGAAGTCCGATCACCCTCTTGATATGAAGGCTGTCCGTCAGATCCCCGGAGCGAAAGGCGATGACATCGCCTCTGGACGGTTTAAAAATTCGATAGGCCACCGAATCGATGAGATACGTATCCCCGGCTGTCAGAGTAGGCGTCATGGAGCCCTCCTGCATCTGTCCCATTCGGAAATACATCCTCGAAAGCGCAAAGCTGAGCAGCAAGGTGACCGCCAGAGATACTGCCCAGAAGACAATTCTCGACTTTTTTGTTGTCTCGGGGCGGATCTTCTCTTTAATGGTTTTCTTCACAGTACGTCCGGCTTTTTCTGTCACCGAATCCAGAATATCCTTCGCGGCTTCCAGCTTAGAAACCGGACCCTCTTCCACGTCTTCTGAGAGAATCTCCTTGTTCAGCTCGTCAAGCTTTCTCGTACTTCTCTCCAGCCGCCGCTTCTCCATGGCGATTTCTTCCACGGTCTTGGTACGGAATCCCATCTCATAGGCCTGCCGAAAAGAACGACCGCCCGTAATACCGGAATCCAATGACCGTCCGCCTGTTCCACTTCGCAGTCGTCTCTTTCTTCGCTCAGAAACTTCTCCCCTGTCCGGTTTTTCACCGGATCGCTTCTTAAATAACGACATTTCTATTCCCCTGTCATGTCTGATTTATCCATCGTGTACCATGATATCACAAACATTTGAGAAAATCGAGCGAGGAATCCTCTAACCGGTTGCCACTCATACTTTATGAGTTTTCACACCGGAACAAAGTCCGCAAGCGGAGCGTTTTGTCTCATAGGGAATGCGAAGCAATTTCCTATGAGACAAAAAAAGAGGACTCAAAAGAGTCCTCCCAAGAATCAAATTCAATTATTTAACAAGAGCTTTAACCTTAGCAGCTTTTCCTACACGGCTTCTGAGGTAGTTGAGTTTCGCACGTCTTACTTTACCCTTGCGAACTACTTCGATCTTCTCTACGTTCGGGCTGTGAAGCGGCCATGTCTTCTCAACACCGATTCCGTTGGAAGTCTTACGTACTGTGAATGTAGCGCGGTTGCTTCCGCCCTGCTTCTTGAGTACAACACCCTCGAATACCTGGATTCTCTCACGGTTTCCCTCTTTGATCTTTCCATAAACCTTGATGGTGTCACCTACACGGAAATCAGCGATATCGCTCTTAAGCTGTGCTTCTTCGATTTTCTTGATAATGTCGTTCATCTTATCTCTCCTTAAAAAATATACAAATCTGGATGTTCATACCACCGATAAACGTGACAGCGGACCATCATCCCGGACTTACTTTTCGCCCAAAGACTATTTGATTATATATCATCGATCATGAAAATGCAATGTTTTTTTCCTTATTTCAAGGCCTGTCTCCCGAAGTTTTTCCTCTCCTGAATCCTCAACTGCATACGCTCCCAGGATCACAAAACCATTCTTTGTCAGGACCTCTCTTGTCCGGTTGAGCACGGAATCCTCGGTGTCCGGTGAAAAAATCAGAATTGCCGGAGAGGCGGTTCCCAAAAGGTTCCGGAATCTCACACTGCTGTCCATATCCTTCTCAGGATCGGAAATACCGGAAGGAATGCCGAGAATCAGAAGCTCATTTTCTCCTAGAGTTCGACGGGTTTTCTGGAGTTTTCTCCTTGCGTAGTCCTGATACTCTCCGTATCTGGTAATCATCTCCGTCAGGGTCTTCGCAAAGCAATCGGTCTTGTTCCCTTCATCCCCGTAGGTGACACAGAGGACATGATAGCTGTTTCGAAGGAGATCCGGCCGACGTTCCCTGGTGCGGATTACAGACTGCTCATATCTCCAGGTATCAATCTTTGTGTGATCACCGGAGAGAAGAACCGGCGGAACCTTCGTTCCGTGCCACTCCTCAGGTCTGGTGTACTGGGGATACTCCAGAAGATTATCCTGCATAGACTCAAACTGTGAGGATTCCTCATTGCTGAGGACCCCCGGCACAAAGCGGGATACCGCGTCGATAAGAACCGCAGCTCCCAGTTCTCCTCCTGTCAGCACATAGTCGCCGATGGAGACATAGTCCGTCACCACTTCCTGGAGAACCCGGTCGTCGATGCCCTCATAGTGACCACAGAGGAGAACAAGGTCTTCCGCCGCCGCCAGCTCCTCGACTTTCGTCTGATTCAGAACTTCCGCCTGTGGCGTAAGATAGACCACGCGGGGTTTCTTTCCGATTTTGTCCTCGATGGCGGACACCGCCTGATAGACCGGCTCCGGTTCCATCACCATGCCGGCGCCTCCGCCGTAGGGGTAATCATCCACCCGCATGGTCTTTTTGGTGGAATAATCGCGGATATTGACGGTCTCCACAGACATATATCCGTTTTTGATTGCTCTACCGGTAATACTTGTATTGACGATTCCCTCGATCATCTCGGGGAACAAGGTCAGAACATGAAATCTCATAACTGCTCCAGCTGTTTAACGTACTCCTC
This sequence comes from Eubacterium sp., assembly GCA_024684035.1. Lineage (GTDB taxonomy): Bacteria > Bacillota > Clostridia > Lachnospirales > Lachnospiraceae > Bilifractor. Next base: position 10,495 of record JAIKXQ010000052.1, read on the forward strand.
AAACGCTTTCCACAGAGCCGGATCATTCATCATCCGGAACAACAGAATATAAGCGAAAAGGAAAAGAAGGAAAAAGATCACGCCGACGATGATACCTGCAATCGCAAGACCTTTGCCGCCGAGTCTTCCCTGGCTTTTACGAATTTTTACAAGTGCAACGATGCCGAATACAACCGCCAGAATCGACGGAATCATCAGAAACGAATTCAGGAAAATGGATACGATCGAGAAGACCAGACTGGCGATAGCTTCTCCACACATCTGTGCCTTTTGCGGCTGCATGTATGGCGCCTGTCCGTAAAAGTTCGGGTTGTATCCGTTCATATTGCCTTGATTCATATTGTAAGGCGCATCCGGTCCGTAGCCCTGATTGCCATAGGGTGCCTGAGGATTCCAGCCCTGCTCTCCTCCCGGATTCTGTCCCCAGGGATTCTGCGCATTCGGATTCCAGCCATTCTGCGGATTCTGTGCGCCGGGAGCCTGATAGGACGCCGGATTGTTCAGCTCATCGATGGGATGCCACTGGCCGTACTGCCAGTACCCTTCGCCTCTGTTTTCATTTGAAGCAGAGCCTGATGCCGTGTCGTTCACCTGCGCATCTTTCTTTGCAGCATCGAAGGCCTCGTCGATCCCGCCGTCCTTCACCGACTCTTCAAAGGGATTTCCCACAAGATCCGAATCCATGGTTCTTCCGCAGCCCGGGCAGACCTTTTCTTCATCTGCCACGTCGGCTCCGCAATAGCCGCATTTCTTCATATCTTTTTCCTCCTCATTTCATCATGTCACAGAAAAATCTGATCGATCATTTTTCTTTAAAGATCGAGAATACCAGGCATCAGATGAACGGTCATATGCCCTTCCTCGATATTTACATCTATGATACAGTCTTTAATCGCGGGAATCAACACTTCCCCGTGAGCCTCTGTCTTCACCACATAGACATCGTTGGCTCCGGTCTCAATGATCTCCTTCAGGACACCGAACTCGCTGCCGTCCTCGTTATAAACGGTAAGCCCGATGAGATCCGCCTGATAGTACTCGTCCTCTTCCAGATCCACGCCCTCTTCCCTGGGAATAAATATCTCCCAGTTTCTGTAGAGTTCCGCGTCGTTCATGGAGGTGATTCCGGAGAGTTTCAGGATCACCTGATTCTTGAAGAACTTCACGTTTTCAATCTCATGGTTCTCCGTCTTCCCGTTTTTGCAGAGCATCACCTCATCCAGACCAAGAAAACGGCCGGCGTCATCCGTTGTAGGAAAAACCTTTACTTCACCACGGACGCCGTGCGTCGTTGTGATCACTCCGATTTTAAGATATTGTTCCATCCTGTATTCCTTTCTTCGGGCTTCGCATCCCATGCGCTCAATCAAAGTCCGCAAGCGGACTGCAGCTCCGTCAATCCCTTCACAAATCAAAGCATGCAAGCGGACTGCAGCTCCGTCAGTCCCTTCCCTCTTGAACAGAGCGCAGCAGGGCTTTGGCGCGCGAGCAGAATCGCGTAAGCGATCTACCCTTCTGCGAGCTGTGCATCCAACGGCTCTTTTCAGCAGATAGGAAATCCTATGGATTCCCTATCTGCTGAAAAGAGCCGCCGCACCGGGGACTCCCGATGACGGCAGCTCTGATGCTTGCCACTGTATTACTCGATGATTTCGACTGTGACTTTCTTGTCGATTTTGGAAGAGGCGGCCTTTACCACAGATCGGATTGCTTTCGCAATTCGTCCCTGTCGTCCGATGACCTTTCCCATGTCCGCAGACGCCACCTTCAGTTCAACCCTCAGGTCATTGCCATCCTCGGTCTGGGTGACTACCACTTCGTCGGGATTATCGACAAGAGCCTTGGCGATCACTTCAACCAATTCTTTCATCATAATGCACCTCCAGGTGACAGATTACTTCGTGACAGATTATTTCTCGATACCTGCAAGCTTGAAGATCTTAGCAACTACATCTGTAGGCTGAGCTCCGTTGTGAAGCCATTTCTTGGCAAGCTCCTCGTCTACTTTGTAAACGCTCGGATCCTTAGTAGGATCATATGTACCGATCTCCTCGATGAATCTTCCGTCTCTGGGAGAGTTAGCATCTGCTACTACGATTCTATAGAAAGGTGCCTTCTTCTGTCCCATTCTTTTCAGACGAATTTTAACTGCCATTGTTCATTTCCTCCATAAAAAGTGTTATGTAATGATTTTAAATTTATTGAGAACAATCTTCCACCGTTTGCCGAAAGAAAATTGATACCTCCTGTGTCAACCGAAGGGGAAGCCTCCGAAACCGCCGCCGATTTTTCCGCGCTTGCCCTTTTTCATCAGTCCCGGCATCTGTTTCATCATCTTGCGGGTCTGCTCAAAGGATTTGATAAAGCGGTTGACCTCGACGATGTCAACGCCTGCGCCCTTTGCGATTCTCTGTTTTCTGGACATACTCATGAGATCCGGATTCGCTCTCTCTTTGGGAGTCATGGACTTGATGATCGCCTCTTTTCTGGCAAGATCCTTCTCATCGATCATTCCCTCGAGTTCTTTCATCTTGCCGCCTAGTCCTGGCATCATGGAAAGAATACTGGAGATACCCCCCATATTTCTCATCTGATCCATACTGTTCAGATAATCGTCATACGTAAACTGTGCCTTGCGGACACGCTGTTCCAGCTCTCTGGCCTTCTCCTCATCGATATTGGCCTGAGCCTTCTCGATCAGACTGAGCACATCGCCCATGCCGAGGATTCTGGATGCCATACGATCCGGATAGAACTGTTCCAGATCCGACATCTTCTCGCCCATACCCACATACATAATGGGTTTTCCGCAGATTGCGCGGATGGAAAGCGCCGCACCACCTCTGGTGTCACCGTCCATCTTCGTGAGAACAACGCCGTCAATTCCGACTCTCTCATTAAAGGTTCTGGCAACATTCACTGCTTCCTGACCGGTCATGGCGTCTACCACGAGAAGTGATACATCCACCTTTATGGTCTCCCGGATTGCAACCAGCTCTTCCATCATACTCTCGTCGATCTGAAGTCGTCCGGCTGTATCCAGAAACAGGACATTGGCACCGGTGCTCTTCGCGTGATCGTAAGCCGCTCTCGCGATATCCGCCGGTTTCACCTGATTTCCCAGGGAAAAAACTTCCACGCCGACTTTGTCTCCGTTGATCTGAAGCTGTTCGATGGCACCCGGACGATAGACATCCAGCGCCGCGAGAAGCGGTTTTCTTCCCTTCTGCTTCATCTGGCCGGCCAGCTTGGATACGGTTGTTGTCTTACCGGAACCCTGAAGACCGATCATCATGATGACCGTAAGATCGTTGGACGGTTTGAGAGGAAGCTCCGTAGTGCTCTCACCCATCAGGTTCACAAGCTCGTCATGTACGATCTTGATTACCATCTGCCCCGGGTTCAGACCGTTCATGACATCCTGACCGATTGCCTTCTCCTGGACAGTCTTCGTAAACTGTTTTACTACTTTAAAGTTTACATCCGCCTCGAGAAGAGCCATCTTTACTTCTTTCAGAGCCGCCTTTACATCGTCCTCTGTAAGCTTTCCCTTGCTTCGCAGGTTCTTGAATACATTCTGCAGTTTGTCTGTTAAGCTTTCAAATGCCATGAATCAAAGTTCCTCCAGGATCTTCGATGAAATATCTCGGATCTCATTCATTCTCTCAGAAATTGCCGTCTGATTCTCCGAATCCGTCAGTTTCTGTATTGCCTGTACGTTATCCTTGATCTTGATGAATTTCTCAACCAGATGAAGTCTGGATTCATAATCCTCCAGAATCCGGTCGCATCGTTTTCTCAGATCATGAACGCTCTGTCTGCTGATCCCCTCATCCCGGGCGATCTCCGATGCTGAATAATCGTCGAAGACTATCTCCTGATAGATTCTCCGCTGATGCTCCGTGAGAAGCTCACCGTAAAAATCAAAAAGATAGGTTTTCTCAACAAACTCTTCCATTTCTGCACCTCGGCGTGGCGTTCCTCTTCGCTTCCGCGCGGATCTCTTCTCTGTAATCAGGAAAAATGCGCGTAAAAAGCGGATACGTCTCAAACGTACCCGCTTATCATACTAAACAAAGTCATTGCTGTCAAGTATTTTTGCTTGACAACTTTTAAATTGCCCGCGTTGCAGCGGCAGGCATTTCTTGTATATTATCAGTCGCGATTCTCCAGCTCCGTGTATCTTCTGTGGTGTCCCACATACTTGTAGGCCGGTCGAATGATCTTGCCGCCGTTGACCATCTCTTCAATCCGATGTGCGGACCAGCCTGAGATACGGGCGATGGCGAAGATCGGCGTAAACAGTTCTCTCGGGAAATCCAGCATGGAATATATGAAACCACTGTAGAAATCGACATTGGCACAGATGGGCTTAACCAGCCTGCGCTTCTGCATCATACACTCCTTACCGATTTTCTCTACGCTCTCATAGAGACGGAATTCATCTTCCACGTCTTTTTCGATGGAGAGCTTCTTTGCGTATTCCTTGAGGATGACGCAACGGGGATCCGACAGGGTGTAGACCGCATGTCCCATTCCGTAAATCAGTCCGGCGTGGTCAAAGGCCTCCTTGTCCAGAATCTTGTTGAGGTAAGCGCGGATCTCCTCTTCATTCTCCCAGTTATGTACATTTTCCTTGATGTCCTCGAACATCTCCAGAACCTTCAGGTTGGCGCCACCGTGCTTCGGACCTTTCAGAGAACCGAGGGAAGAAGCGATGGCCGAGTAACTGTCCGTTCCTGTGGATGAAACTACATGGGTGGTGAAGGTGGAGTTGTTACCGCCGCCGTGCTCTGCGTGAAGAATCAGCGCAGTATCCAGAACCTTTGCCTCCAGCTGGGTGTACTGACCGTCCGGATGAAGCATCTGAAGAAGGTTCTCTGCCAGGGAGAGTTCCGGCTTCGGATTACGGATAATCAGGTTCTGTCCCATATGATAATGTCTGTGCGTGTGATAACTGTACACGGCAAGAAGCGGCATCTTCGCGATCATGCTCAGCGACTGGCGGAGAATGTTCTGGATCGAGATGTTGTCCGCATCTTTGTCATACGAATAAAGGGTCAGGATACATTTCTGAAGAGAGTTCATCATATTGCGGCTGGGCGCCTTCATGATGACATCCCTTGTGAATTTCTCAGGGAGTTCCCGGTACGCGCCGAGAATCTCAATAAACGAATCCAGTTCCTTCGATGTAGGAAGGGATCCGAAGAGAAGCAGATAGGTAATCTCCTCAAAGCCAAACCGTCTGTTCTGCATTCCTTTCACCAGATCACTGACGTTATAGCCCTGATAAAAGAGACGTCCGTCCGCAGGCACTCTCTCCCCCTTCTCATTGATCGCAATTCCCGTGACGTCAGAGATCTCGGTGAGCCCCGTGAGAACGCCTTTTCCCGTGTTGTCACGAAGCCCCCTCTTGACGTCATATTCCTGATAAAGCCCGACTTCAATCTTTCCGGATTTCCGGCTGTAGTCCACGAGCTTGTCTATTTCTCTGTCAATTTCTTCTCTTGTAAGCCCCATATTTCACACCTGCTTTAACGATTTAAAATACTAAAAACCATGGGTAAAAAAAAGCGATTAACTTTGGCGCACTGATCTGCCCTAGTTAATCGCGAAAGCCGGAAATCAGACTTGAACTGACGACCCCTTCATTACGAGTGAAGTGCTCTACCTGCTGAGCTATTCCGGCATGCGCAGCGGCACAATAGTTATTATACATATTCTAAAAAAAAATGCAACTCCCTTTGTCAAAAAATGAATTTATCTTTTTAGAATCCTGCAAAATCTCCGAAATTTCCCCTTTGCAGGCCTGAATATAGGAAAAATCATGCATCAAATAACTATCGCCACTGCATACTTTACAAACCTGTCAACTCTTCTTCGTACCCTTGCCGTCGCGTTTTCCGAGGCGGAGCTTGTTCAGTGAAACCTTCTTTCCGCGATATTCAATCTCCATCTCATTACCGCCGGCCACAAGGTAGGCTGCCTCTGCCTCATCGTCTTTTCCGAGGCTGATGCCGCGAACGCCCACAGCTGTCTTCTTCTTCTCCGGGATCTCCGTCATCGGGAAGCGGAGGAAATATCCATCTCTTGACTGAATCACAAGGAAATCTCCCGCATCGGCATAACCAACCAGAACAACACTGTCCGCGTCATCCGCCAGCTTTGTGGCCGAGATCACTTTCCGGTTTACATTGAATTCCGATCCGGATACAATCTTGACATTTCCTGAGGCTGTGACAAAGACAAGTTTCTTCTGTTTTACTTCGGCCATAGGTCCGGCAAATACAACCCTCTCGTTGTCCGCACTGTAGTTGCAGAGATTGTCGATCGGGGTTCCCTTGTCACGGAACTTGGTAAACGGAATGTCCTTGACCTTGATGGTGTGCATCATACCGTTGTCCGTATATACGCAAACTCTGTCTGTGCTCATGCAGTGGAAGATGTATTTATTCTCCGCGTCCGCTGCCTCTTTGTTTCTGTCATAGACAGAGGTATCCACCGTCCGCGCATAGCCGAAGCGATCCATCAGGAATACAAGTTCCGTTTCCTCTTCTTCCGGCTCAGCGAGAACAATGGCCTCGGCGTTCTCAATCACCGTCTTTCTCGGTGTTGCGTAATTCTTCTTGATCTGCTCAAGATCGTCAACAATGACGCCTGCCATGGTGTCGTAGTCATTGAGGATATTCTCGTATCGGGCGATCTTTGCGATGGTCTCCTCGTTCTCTTTGTAGAGAGCATCCAGCTCCAGACCGATGAGTTTGGCGAGGCGCATCTCCAGGATGGCCGTGGCCTGTCTCTGGGTGAAGCAGAGTTCTTTTGCCTGCTTTTCGCTGGACTTGTGTTTGAAATTGATGCCGTCCGTCACACCCATGGTGAGACAATCGCGCACCTGCTTCTGGCTCTTGCTTCCCCGGAGGATCTCGATAATCAGATCAATGACGTCTACAGCCTTGATGAGACCTTCCTGAACCTCCTTCTTCTCCAGCTCTTTCTGCAGCATCTGCTGATACTTTCTGGTGGCAAGTTCAAACTGGAAATCCGTGAAGTTGTCAAGCACCTTTTTCAGGCTGAGGGTCTCCGGTCTTCCACCTGCAACGGCAAGCATATTGACGCCAAAGGTGTCTTCCAGTCTTGTTTTCTTGTAGAGGAGATTCTTGAGCCTCTCTACATCCGCGCCCTTCTTCAGTTCCAGAACGATGCGGATTCCCTCTTTCGAGGACATGTTGGAGATATCCACGATCTCCGGTGCCTGCCGGTTCTCCACAAGGCCGGCAACATCCATCAGGAATTTACCGATATTTGCACCGATCATGGTGTAGGGAATCTCTGTGATCACCAGAGACTGGCGTCCGTTTTTCCCTTTCTCCACTTCAACCTTTCCGCGGATGCGAATTTTTCCGCTTCCCGACTCGTAGATCTGCGGAAGGTCGTCCTTGTTTACGACGATACCGCCGGTGGGGAAATCCGGTCCCTTGATATATTTCATGAGCTGACGGTCTGTGAGATCCTTATTGCCGATGTATGCCTTTGCCGCATCAATGACCTCGCCCAGATTGTGGGGCGGAATGCTGGTGGCCATACCTACGGCGATACCGTCGGATCCGTTCACGAGAATGTTCGGCACCCGGACCGGAAGAACCTCCGGTTCTTTTTCTGTCTCATCAAAGTTCGGGACAAAGTTCACAACATTTTTGTCCAGATCCTTGAGATAGACCTCCTGGGTGAACTTCTGCAGTCTCGCCTCCGTGTATCGCATGGCAGCGGCACCGTCTCCCTCGATGGAACCGAAGTTTCCGTGTCCGTCCACCAGAGGCATACCCTTCTTGAAGTCCTGTGCCATAACCACCAGGGCGTCATAGATGGAACTGTCGCCGTGAGGGTGATACTTACCCATGGTATCTCCGACGATACGGGCGGCTTTACGGTAGGGTCTGTCGAAATATGTTCCAAGTTCAAGCATATCATACAGGGTACGTCTCTGAACCGGCTTCAGTCCGTCACGGACATCCGGCAGCGCACGGGCGATAATGACGCTCATGGCGTAGTCGATGTATGATTTCTGCATGATCTCGGAATATTCGGTTCTGATAATTTCTTCCATTTCGATCAAGCTCCTTTATACGTCAAGTTCTGCATCAGCAGCATGGTTGTAAATAAACGCTTTTCGCGGGGGCACGTCATTGCCCATGAGAATCTCTGTCATTTCGGAGGCCATCCGGGCGTCCTCGATCTCCACTCTTCTCATCTTTCTCTTGTCCGGATCAAGGGTCGTATCCCAGAGCTGCTGGGGATCCATTTCACCGAGACCTTTGTATCTCTGAAGAACGAACTTCTCTCCCGCATGTTTTTTGCGGTATCGCTCCAGTGCCTTGTCATCGTAGAGATACTCTCCCTCCCCTTTGGAGGGCTGGGTCTTGTAGAGCGGCGGCATGGCGATGTACACATGTCCCTGGAAAATCAGCTCCGGCATGAACCGGTAGAACAGAGTCAAAAGCAGGGTTGCGATATGGGCACCGTCCACGTCGGCATCGGCCATGATAATGATCTTGTCATAGCGAAGCTTGGAAATATCGAAGTCATTGCCGTATCCTTCGGAAAAACCACAGCCGAAGGCATTGATCATACTCTTGATTTCCGCATTGGCCAGCACCTTATCGATAGTGGCCTTCTCCACGTTGAGGATTTTTCCGCGAATCGGGAAAATCGCCTGATACATACGGTTTCTTGCCATCTTCGCGGAGCCGCCGGCAGAATCTCCCTCGACGATGAAGATCTCACACTTGGAAGCGTCTCTGCTCTCGCAGTTCGCCAGCTTTCCGTTGGCGTCAAAAGAGTACTTCTGCTTGGTGAGCATATTCGTCTTTGCTTTTTCTTCGGTCTTGCGGATTTTTGCCGAGCGCTCCGCACACTCCAGAACCGTCTTCAGCACCGGAAGGTTACGGTCGAAGTACCGGACAACCTCATCGCCGGTGACCTTGCCCGCTGCCTTTGCTGCATCCGGGTTATCCAGCTTCGTCTTGGTCTGTCCTTCAAACCGCGGATCCGGGTGCTTGATGGAAATGATGGCCGTCATTCCGTTTCGAATATCCGCGCCGGTGAAGTTGGCGTCCTTGTCCTTGAGTACGCCGATCTCCCTGGCATAGTTATTCATGATGGTGGTAAACGCCTGCTTGAAGCCGGTGATATGGGTACCGCCCTCAGAGTTATAGATGTTGTTACAGAAACCGAGAACATTCTCCTGGAAGTCCTTCACATACTGGAAGGCGACCTCCACCATGATGCCGTCAGCTTCTCCCTTGAAAAATACCGGGTCATGAAGTATCTCTTCTTTTGCATTGATTTCCTTTACGAAACCGATAATTCCCTCCGGCTCCGAATAGGTCACTTCCTCATTGTTTTTTCCCGGACGAAGATCCACGAACTCGATCACCAGATTGGGATTCAGATAGCAGGTCTCATGAAGGCGGGACTTCAAATCATCCGCAGAGAATCCGGATTTTTCATAAGTCTCAAAAATCTCCCCATCCGGCATGAAGTTGATTTTTGTTCCCGTATTCTTCGTTTTTCCGATCTTCGGAAGCAGGCCGTCTTCCGCCAGCTCCATCACAGGAACACCTTTCTCAAAGCGGTCATGGTGAATATATCCGTCGCGGCTGATCTGAACGTCCATGAATACGGAAAGGGCATTGACAACCGAAGAACCTACACCGTGAAGTCCACCGGAGGTCTTATAGGCGTCGTTATCGAATTTTCCTCCGGCGTGAAGCGTAGTCAGAACGACACGCTCTGCCGGCATTCCCTTCTCATGCATATTGACCGGAATTCCACGTCCGTCATCCGTGACCGTACAGGATCCGTCCGCTTCGAGAACTACGCGGATCTTCGTACAGTATCCCGCCAGATGCTCATCCACCGAGTTGTCGACGATCTCATAGATCAGATGATTCAATCCCTTTCTGCCGGTACTTCCGATATACATACCGGGACGCATACGAACCGCTTCAAGTCCCTCGAGTACCTGAATACTCGACGCATCATAAGAGTCCTTTTTTGCCATGTGCTTCCCCTTTTCCTTTTCTTTCTCGCAAATAATCAAAATCGTAAATAATCAATCATCATGTTTCAGTGACAGCCTGTCTCCACCGGGAGCAGTTCCCTAAAAGACGTGATATACAGGTCTGCTTCCTCGCGTATTCTCTCCTTCGAGGACGTATTGCAGTCCTCCCGGACGCCGATCGTACGGAATCCGCCTGCTTTCGCGGCACAGATCCCCTCCAAAATATCTTCGAAGACAACGCAATCCCCGGGTTCGAGACCGAGCCGTGCTGCCGATTCCAGATAGATGTCCGGAAACCCCTTGCCCCTGCTGACTTCTCGCACTGTGATCACATGATCCAGCATCGGAAATAAACCCGTTCTTTTCAGAGCGGGCAATACAAGTTCGAGGTCGGAAGCCGTCGCAACGGACATCCGGATTCCTTCTTCATATAAAGAGCGCACATAATCGTATGCGCCTTCTTTCAACTCAAGCCGGTTCGCATAGGCGTCCTGCGCCATTTCCAGCCACTCTCTCACCAGATCCTCCGGTTCTTCTTTCAAACCGAAGCGGCGGATGGTGTAGACGGCTGTCTCATGCGAATTCATCGTCGCAATGGATCTCTGATAATCTTCCGGCACCTCGAAGCCGCGCTTCGCCAGAAAATCGATGTCGATCTGATCCCAGATCCACATGGAATCCAAAAGCGTGCCGTCCAGATCAAAGATTGCTCCTTTAAAATCTCTCATATCATTTCCCTCTGCCAAATGATAACTGCTGTTTCTTATTCGTTGTACAAGTATACAAACGTTCGTTCGTACTTGTCAAGATTGCGTGGATCTTTATTTTGCGGAGAGAAGACAGAGTATGCGTGCTCACACGTCGCTTCGTTGTCAGCGCTCCGCCGCCTAAAGCAGGTGCGGGGCGCTAAATCTCGATCGCCCTTTCATCTGTCAAAGGTAGCCATACTCGCAGCGATCTCAAACAGTGCACTCCGCACCTGCGCTATGCTCGCGCTTCCGGCCTCAGCTTCCTATCGTTCGCGCTGCATAACTCTGCCTTCCTCCGCAATTACTCAGCCTGCAGATTACAGTTCACGGGACGCGCAACCAAGTAGTGTACTTCGCCTCATAGAATAGTAACGAAAAGCTCTGCTTAACGAAAAGAAAAGCGCATCACTTTCGTGATGCGCTTCGCAGTCGATATGGGAATCGAACCCATGTTTCCGCCGTGAGAGGGCGGCGTCTTAACCCCTTGACCAATCGACCAAGTAGTACTCTAGCATAACTTTTCGCTTTGTGCAAGCTTTTTTTATTTATTCTTTTTCAGGTTATTTCTGCTATAATCATTGGAAGTAATCTATCAAACGACAATCGAAAGGACTTTACATGTCAACTACCCATCACACAAGTGTAATGGGCTTGCATCTACCCTGTAGTACGTCTACGACTCCTACATTTTATCGGTGTGACTTCCGTGGTGATGTATCATAGGGTGGTTGACAACACCCTTTACAGACAAGATATACTCATCTATAACTGTATCAGGTACTCTCTATGTAAACCTCACGGATTACATATTCCCATGCCGTACAGTAAATGTGGATGCTTGAGTATATTTTACGTAACACCAAGACTTATGTGCTACAACCTCATATATACTTGCCAATGTACAAAAGAGTGCCTTTAGTGAGCAACACACTTAACGGTTTTCTCTTGGAATTTGTTGCTGAGTATATTATAGCACATACGTTCTTGGCCGACAATTAACAAGGCTCCTCCCACCTGCTAAAACAAGTGGGTTTCCGCCTACAACAACCGAAAGGATTTTATTTATGAAAAGGAAATCAATGTTGAGAGTCTGGTTAGAATCGAAGAGTAAATAGAAATCTGAAACATAAAACAAAAAAAGAAAAAAAGAAATCTACTCATCTCAAGATGGGTTAGATTTCTTTTTTGTTAGCATATATATCAGACGCATCTAGCGTTTGTCCCTGTCAAAATATCGGTAAGTAAGCGTCCAATATCCTATATCTTCTTTCGGAATCCCCAATTCATTTGCATATTTATCTACCATGGATCTTAAACTTCGCTTCGTCATCTTTTTATCATTGAGTGTCATTTCCCACGGGTAGTTTGTTGTGTAAAGTACAGCTGACGGAACATGCGCAGCAATTTGTTTGCTGTAATCGACAAACAATTTGCATTGCAGTTCATGGTTCATGATGGCTGCGATCGGGGATGCCGGATTCCACGAGAAATACTCATCGATAAACGTCTGCAGTTCGTTCTTATTTACAGACGATGATCCTGCGTGATAACTACCAGCGGTCGATATGATATAGTCGAAAGTTTCACTAGAGTAAAGAAAACTCATAGATATTTTATGATTGGAAATAAAATTAATAAATTTTACAGGATCCATGTTACGCAACAAGAATCCATATCCGCTTTTGTCCGCCATTCAAGACTCCTCTACAGATGCAATTCGATGATTTGTTTCGACTTAACTACTCCTACGGCTTAAAACCGTGGACCTTCTCGCTTACTTTAACAAATTTTGTTTTTGTTTGTTCTCAAGCATGAAGTGGATAGTCGTTTTTCATTGGTGATAACTGGAAGTGCTTTGCTTATATATTTTGACGTCATCCGTTCTATTGCGCTCATAGACATCCTATTGTGCCTGCATGATATAAATAGTGCATGCTGATCGTCATAATTGCCGTCCCGGCGGCACATTGTATATTTGACCAAGTTTTTATTTGCCCAGTCGCTTAGCTCATATGTGTATGCATCGGTTTTAATCGTATGTGAGAATGCATCGTAGTTATGTACATCTAATGAATATAGTTCAGACAATCGCATTCCGGTATCTGCAAATAGAGAAATGATAGCAATATCACGAGAAACATATTCCATTGCATTTTTCGGATCTGAAGCATACAGATCAGATTGACCCGCAATATATTGAATGATAACTTTCACTTGATCAAGTGTTAGTGTAAAATGCGGGACGTACTCAATAACTGGCAGTTCTACAGTAGCTGCCGGATTATACTCAACAAGGCCTTTCCGATATAAATGACGATAGAAATTTCTCAAGCTTGTCAATTTCTGCTTCAGCCCATGTATTTGATTCTTGTATAGGGTTCCATTCCTCTCATACATGGATGCAAACTGAAGGAATTCTTCTATTAATTTCGGTTGAACTTTAAAATCATTAATAGATAAATCGATTATTTTTTTATTATTTTTTTGCGCTAACCAGAATAGAAACAAATGTAAGTCGTAACCATAAAGTAACAGGGTATTTAACGAATGATTTGAGTCCTGGATGAGATATTCGCTAGCAAGAGAAGGCATATCACTAACCAGATTTTCCAGTTTAATACGGACATTTTCTTTTATTGTAATCAAATTTGCCATCGTTCACCACCGTTACTTTTGGATTTGTCGTGATACCTTTTTTCTATAATATTCACGGCATCTTTACGCTGTTTGAGATCAACATCTGCGTACCTGGATGCCGTTACCTCTATGGATGAGTGATTTAAGGCCTGCGATGTAAGATGTATATCGCCGGTTGCCTGATATAGGTTAGTTCCGAATGTAGAACGAAGCTTGTGAGGTGTTATGTGTTTTCCTGGAACGGCTCTTGCTGCATATTTTTTCACAATGTTATCTATGGACATGCGAGATAATCTGCCACCGGTTCGGTTAAGAAATAGAGCTGGTTCATTTTCTTCATTCGGATTCCTTTCAAGTTGAATGTAATCTTTAAGAGATTGAATAACATCCGTATTAAGATATACATTTGGGTCATTCCCTCCACCTTTCCGGTGAACGACAAGTTTGTTTTCCTTCCAATTGATATCATCCAGATCAATGCCAACACATTCGGACACCCGGATACCTGTATTTAACATGATTGATAGAAGAGCAGTGTCTCTGTATTTGTTTTTCTCTGCAAATATCTTTTGACGTTTCGATGGAAGATCGCCTGCTTCCACAGTTCTCATAAGGGTATTAACTTCTTCAACATTCATCGCAGTAATGTTCGGTTTTTGCTGCTTTAACCGGATTCCATATCCAAGAATCGGGTTTTTCTCAATCAGTCTGTATTGTTGCAGATATTTATATAACGAGCGGAGAGATGATAGTTTACGAGACTTACCGGAAGTTCCATTAGACCGTTTGATTTCTGAAACCTTGTGAGATCTTTTTTTATAAGAATCAATATGATGGAAATAGTCGTCAAAATCAAAATTGGTCAATTGCTCCAGAACACCTGCAGAGATGTCTGAGAGCTGCAGATTTCGATTTTCGGCAATATATTCAATGAATCCACGTATGTCATAGACATAGTTTTGGATGGTCCTTTTTGAAACAGATCCGGTGGACATATAACTTACATATGTGCGCATGTAGTCTGGTAGATCTTCCAGGAGCTCATGGATTCGCTCCATAATCAAAATATCCTGTTCCTGATAATATTTCATAAATAAAATCCTTTTCGCAATTCTTTAACGGCTGGCGCGTCGCTTCGTGCTGTACCTGTATATATAGTATCATCACGTGGATATATTTACAAAATTATTATTTTGTAAATACATAGCCATCTTCCATTTATCAAATTCAAGCATTTCGCAGCTGCTCTGCCATGGCTGCCTGCACGGCGGCAACGGTCTTGCCATTGGCATAGATGATGGTAGTATTTGCTTTGGCCTGAATCTTATAGAACATCTTATGCTTCATGTATCTTGTTAAGCAAATAATGGCATCGACCTGAAGGCCGGAAAGATCCGCAGATTCGCTTTCCATGAAGGAACTGTCCGGATATGCTTTCTTTAAATCCTGCACCAGACGGCTATCCATGCCAACAAAGAGGTATTTTCCATCCGGGATCCATGTCTCTTTTGGAAGTTCTTCTTCCATTTCCGGATCCTTCTGGAGATCATCGATCCATGACTCCTGGAAAGCCAGCCGATCCTTCAGCGCGCGGATTTCCTCATCTTTTTCTTTGCTTTCCTTTTCCAATGCCTCGTATCTTCTTTGCCAGGATAGCTCAATGCCATTAAGTTCCTCCTGCAGGCGATTCCGTTCTGTCTGGGTCTTTTCTATTCTTTCCTCCAGGACACGATGCTGTTGCTCTCTCTCAGCATTAGAAGTGGCAAGCATGTTCTCGTAGCGAGTCTGCAGATTCTGTCCAGTGTATTTCTCCCATGAAAAAGTGGTAAACAGGTGATCCTGCATAAGATCGAACATCTTGCAAAGGATGTCCATGCTGACCATGGCAGTGATCATGATGAAGTCTTCTCTTGGAGATTCGCTTTTAACATGACGTACAAGCTCCACGCGGTTCAATTCTACCCCATCATTTCTGGTGCTATGGAGTTTTACCATCTGATGATAGTATTTATCAATGAGAGTGTTAATATCCGGTTTGTACCCATAATTTGGAATCTCAACGACCCCTGATATCTTCTCGCTTTTTATCACGGACTGATACCAATCACCGGTACCACGGTGTCCAGCCAACACAGCATCTACAAGCAAACAGAACATTCCTCCAAGAGAATATGACACAGTGATATAACTGGACAAAGGCTCAATAACATATGATGTACGGAACATTTCCCATATTTTGTCTGCCAAAACATCTTGATCAATGCCGAGATAATCTGCCAGTTCTTGCTTTCGCTTATCAAGAAATCTACGGTAGGCTTTCGACTCGTAGATGGGTGTACCATCATCGAATACAACTTTGTCGGCATTCATATCGTCATAATCCGCTTCGATCAGCTCATAGCTCCGGAATAATTCATCTTCCAAATTCGCATAATTATTTTCCAGAATCCGTCTGTATTCGCAAAGCAGCATATCGACAAATTCGCGGTTGTTTTTTGTAGCACGATCAAGATATCCTCTGTGTTCCATTTCCATACGCGAAAGCCACATCTCTTCTAGCTTTTGATCCTTGGCAATTCGGCCAGCTGTAAGAAAAGCTATGGTATCCAACACACAGTCTACAAATCCGAGTGTACTGTGACGGCGGACTTTCTTTTCATCGAGAAGTTCTTTGTTCGAAAGAAGGACCTGTTCCGAAAAATACTGTAGGTTATTATATTTTCCATTTTTGATTTCTTCTTCAAAACAGTAAAGAATGATGATTTGTTTAATTTTACCAAGCTTATCCTGGTGTGATTTAATATCTACGGTCATTATTATTGGTCACTCCATTTACAAATGTATATTAATTATTATAGCACGTATCTTCAACATTAAGATAATATTAAAATAATCAGCGTTGTATATATACAAAACAAACCATTAAACCTCTTTGTTAGTCAAGGTGGACAGATTGCAGGTGTTCGTGATCCACCTACTGTTTTGAAAAAGCATCGAGTAATCATCCATAGTATCTCCGTAACTATGGATGAAAATGGAGCAGATAGAAACGCTGTCCATGCTCAACGTGCAGGGATGGCTGGAAGCTCTCCTTGCATGTGTTATAATGTAAGGAGATGATCATGAATAAAGAGACGATTGCGGTTGCCGCAGCAAGGAATCGGGGCGCATAGTATGACGCGTCCGTAAAAACATTGCTTCGGTATCCCAAACTGGTAGCCCCAATCCTGCAGGCGCTCATTCCGGAATACCGGAACTATACCACAGACCAGGTTGCAAAGCTGTTGGTTCCATCCGGAAGCCCTCCGGTAGACGACACATCCGTTATGGTTAGTTTAAACGATACGGAATGTTCGTCAATTTCCGAAAAACTCATTCGGTATGATGCGAGATTTAAGCTGTTGAATCCGGCCATGAACGACAGAGAGCATGAGGTATACCTTCATGTCGATCTGGAAGTTCAGAACAATTACCGTACGACTAATCCGAAGTATCCAATGATTACCAGGGGCATTTATTATGCCGCACGGTTGCTTGGATCCGAACTAGGCATTCTCACAGAAAAGACGGATTATGCGAATCTGGAGAAGGTTTATAGCATCTGGATCTGTAACGAGAACATCCCGGTACACTTACGGAACACAGTAGTATCCGTACAGTTGGAGAAAAAGGATCTCATTGGTGTAACGGATATTCCGAAGAAGGACTTCGACCTGATGACCGTGATCCTCGTTCACCGGGGATCACCGGCCAACGATGAGAAGATCTTCCGGTACCTGGAGTCATTGTTTAAGGGCGATGTAAAAGGGATCTGTGAGCACATCGACATCCATGATGATCAAGAACTTGTGGAAGAGGTGGAAGCCATGGATGAACTCTGGAAAGGTGTTGCGCACGAGCATTACCGCAAAGGGGCTGATGAGCAACGTAAGAAGGATGAGGCAAAGCTTGCGGAAAAAGATGCTGTTATAGCGGAACAAGCTGCTGCTATGGCCAAAATGGCAAATGAGATCGAACGTCTGAAAAAATTGAACAATGAGTAAAGAAAGAGCTGGCACATATTCTTTTGAATGCCAGCTCTTTCTACAAGGGTCCATTTTCAGTTAAAGATCCAAAATATACTCCGGATTTTCAATCGCAGCATTCTGAATGTCATCCATTTCCATATCGATATATTCCTCTTCCTCAAACGATATTCCTGATGGGTGCGAGGAACTAAGCAACGCTTTGGATGTTGGATTTCCATATCCGACAGAACTGGATTTCCGATGTGTATATCGAAGATACTGAAGCGCCTGATCAATATGCTTAT
This sequence comes from Eubacterium sp., assembly GCA_024684035.1. Lineage (GTDB taxonomy): Bacteria > Bacillota > Clostridia > Lachnospirales > Lachnospiraceae > Bilifractor. Next base: position 28,253 of record JAIKXQ010000052.1, read on the forward strand.
CGAGCCAGTTCATAAAACGCTTCACTTCATTTTCATTTGTAAAGTCAATGTCAATCTCCGAAGCATTCTTCTTAACATATGCCTGCTTAATTGCCTCGTTTGTCGGGAGCTTATCGCTGTCATCAGCATCCATCAGTTCTACTAGAATATTGACGATCTGCTGCTGCGTCTTCCCCATCCCTTTAATGTTCTCGTAAAAAGCTTTTTGCCTTTCACTTTTTTCCATTAATTTTTCAGGATTCGAATAAATATTTTCATCTTTTATATCCCCCACAGCATCGAGATTGCACTGTTTCACGTTCATCTCCAATACCTTGGTTACAGTGATAACGGAAACATTTTGTCCCTCCAAGCGAAGAGCATCACTAATCTGTTTGGGTGTCGGATTATCAATATTCTTCTTTGCCAGCTTGTCGATCATCTTTTTTACTTTAGTGTTCATGTGATGATAGTACTTGGTAGGCAAAGCCGATCCTACGCACTGTGCGCGTAATGAAATGAATCCTGCATTAAAATACTTCTCGCCAAAATTTGAGATATTTATACCTCTTCGAGGATCATATAACGGCATAAATCCGACTTCTGTCTCATATGAATCCTGAATGAAATCCTCATAATGGTTATAGTACATGCTCTTATCGCCAAGGAAATGTTTTGCCCGTCGTTTTACATATGGATGCAGGCCCAACCATACAAGACTGATCGCACCGTCGAACAACTCCTTATTTGAAGAGTTCACGCATATATGGATCATCTCAAGCATATTTTCATCCAGAAACTTCTGGCCAAGTTTTGTGAGACGTGGATCAGAGCAGAGTTTGCTTATTAGCATTTTGTAATCTGCAATCTCTTCGTCTGTGAGAATATATTTGCCATCCTCGTCTTTGGGTGGCCTATTGGTCTCATCTACAGCGCTTAATGTCCGATTGAAGTCAGTTTCATAGTCGGTCTCATCGGATTCATCGTCTTCGTCTTCATCTTCATCGACATCGTCCTGATCGATTTGATCCTCTTCCGGTTTCTCATCCATGCCATCATCCGCAGTATCAGACTCATCGTATTCCTTGTTCATGTGATAGTCGCTGTCGATGATTTCCATCAGGTCATTGCCTTCATCGAACATATCATATGTGTTTCTTCGAATCATGCTGTTCTCTCCATCTCAGCAAGTACCTGCTCAAGAAATTCCGGATCTGCCTTTCTTAAAGCCTGGATTGCTTTCAGTGTAACAATTGCCTCTGCAGCAGAAGATGTATCTTTACCATTAGCCATATTGTAAATGTCTGCATCTGTCAATGTTGGATCCTTCAACATTTTCATTATTCTCTTCGTATCTTTCATTTTTAGTTCCTAGTCTTTCTTTCGCTTACGAATTTTTGAATCTGCGAGGTTGTTATATTGGATCCTACCAATAGATGTGAGGTCCAGATCGTCTTCATGCGGCTCAATTCCTCATGATACGCAATAATACTTTTAGAAGTAGCCACACGTATCTTGGAAGCAGCCTGCTCGGCACTGATATCTGGCGGAATGCTTATATGCAAATGAACATACTCATCCCCAAATTTCACATCAAGAACGCGCATTTCATTTGTTTCACATATATGACCTAACACATTAAGAAATGTGTCCGAAACGCCAGGATATGCAAATATCTTTCTTCTGTATCTTGCTACAATTACGAATTGCAGGTGAATATTATACTCAGTTACACCTTTTTTATTATATCCCTTCATGATGACAATTGTACAATGGGCGTTGGAATATGTCAATAATATTCCAACGCCTACATATCATAAATCCCCTGTATTTACTTATATATCCGGTTCCGAGCCAAAGATTTCCATCTCAAATTCAGCTACAGCCGGTTCTCGATATTTCTCCTTCTTTGGAGATTTGTCTTGTGAAGTATTTGCACAAATATTTACAGCCTTCTCTTCCATACATTTGATCAAATCTGTCTTTATATTCGAGATTTCTGTTCTTACCGCTTTTTTGGCGTCCTGCGACATTCCCGGATAGTTAGCTAATACCTCTTCTATATCGTCAGTTTTGAAAGAAGTATCAATGTCATATTTATTAAATGTGTATTTCAATGCATCTTTTCGATGCGCTTCAAACAACCGATTTAGTGATTTTGCATCTTTCTTATGAAGCTTATTAGCCCCGGAGAATGCAGATCCGCTATCAAAGATCGGCGCAAATCCGATATAATCTCCTGTCTCCACATTGCGTAAAACGCCAAAATTTCCGAGATGACGATCCCTATTCTCCAATATGGAATCAACGGTTATCAAGCGATTCAAATAGTCTTCAGCATCTGTAATGCCAAGTGATTCACACATTTTGACAAGGTGTAAAAACTTATCTTCATGTTCCCTGCATGGTTCAAGATTATAAATATTTGAGGCCGGAATAAACTCCGTCTCCTGATCTACAAAATTCTTGCACTTGGAACATAGCCACATATTATCAATAACAAGTGTGTATTCTACATGCGGCAACAGATTCAGCTTATCCATCATCATTGATGCAAGCACTTCCAATACCGGATGCTGATTGTAAATAACGCTACCGGACTTGAGCAGCCAGGAATCCAGGTTCTCATCCTGGGTCCAGCGCTTACGAAGCACGCCGTTCGTTGTTATATCCGGAGAATTGATGGTGTTTATCGTCGGATCCTTCTTCCAGGACGAAAAATAAAGCTCACCAAGAGACTCTGAATATCTGTTGGTAAAAAAATTCAAATCCAGCCATTTATCGCCGGGCCTGTATTTGAACCAGTAATGATCCGTCAGTGAGAAATAATGACTCTTCCTTAACACATTCTTTGTAGTAATGGTTAAATCCGGAGTCATTCCAATTCGCTTATCAAGAGGGATGCATCGTTTTTTCATCCACTTATTGACAACTTGCAGATTAACATCGTCACCAATTATCGATTTAAACCCAAGCGGAAGTAAGTCACGGTTATGGATGGCTCCGATTTTAGTAATCTTACCGGCTTCAATTTCAACCTCCATGAGTTCCGTGTTTTTATTGCACATAACTGCTTTCACGTAATTTTACCTAATGTCTGCGTAAAGAGTCCTTTCCTGCCATTTGCAGCGAAGAGCATACTTGGAATTATTAACTTCTACCGGGATGTCGGAATTTCCGATACTATCATCAATGATCTCTTCACCGTCTTTTTCAATGAAGTACATAAATTGCGCATTACCATTTGGCTGCATTTCTGAAGATAAAGGAACAATATGAATTGCGATTCCTTCATCATACACAACGATATGACCTTTGCTTCCGTTCATATTATGTGTGTCACATGAGATACTGAAGCCAGCCTCAATGTACTTTTTGGGAAGTTTGAAATCCACATCATACTTACCGTTTTCCATATGTCCATAGATAATGAAACTACATTCATCCATGTCAACGAGCGCGGAATGACGTCCTTTAAATCTTTCAGAAAGAGCCATTCTGGAACGTCCATTTTCGTCCAATGATTTACACCAAACAAGAATATCTACATCTCCGTCCTCCAGGGAGATTGGTGCTGTATAGATAATGTATTTATAAAAAATATCATTTCCCTTACTTACATCGACAATCGAATACGTAAAGGTCATATCATTGAACAACATATGATCAGCAAGATCAAAACCGAGCCTTTCTTGCAGAGCCATTTCAAACGAATGGCTGGACAACACTTCATCTGATGGAGAATTATCGACATTCACATCCGGATCCACAGCATCTTCATGAACGACATCAGAATCATTGTCACCAAGTGACAGTTCCTCCAGATTTTTCATAAATTCATAAGCATCATCATCGTTCGAGGATTTCTCAGATGTTGCAGCATTGCCTGCTTCTGGGTTAATTTTGCCCGCATTTTTTTCAATTCCAGATGCCTTCCCATTCGTATCAGCAGTATGAGCATCGAGAGATTCATATTCGTCCTGCTCTTCCGCGTCGTTATTTACAGTCGAAGTATGGACAATACCATTTGAGGAAACAACAGGATCTTTGTCTACGAATACTTTCCCTGGCTTTACATCCCGAGGCTTAGAAACAGACCATGAATTTGTATCAGAATCACGCTTTGTGTCATCTGCGCCTGAAATAATCTTTTCATATCGATCTCTGGTAAGTGAATATACAGAATCGTCAGACTCGATGTACAAAATTGATCCGTTGTCTTTATGAGGGAACCCGTTATGAATCAAATCCGCAAGGAGCATCTCTTCGATTTGCACAAACATCTGGTATCTGTCTTCATGTCTGATGGTTGTGCTTTCCATAGAGAGTTTAATGAAGTGAATGTTATTTAAAGCAACAAGCGTTTTGTAGTAGTAGTTCATCATTATTCTTATTCTCCTTATTTACAGTCCAAAGAATTTCATCAAAACACTTTTCTTTGGTTTTAATGCAACCTCAATCAGCTTCTCTGTTCGAAGTTCATCCAGTGCCTTGTCTGTTTCTCTCTTCTTTTTTTCTTTGATAATTTCTTCATCTGTGAAGTAAGTTGATCGAATCTCAGCCCCCCACTCATGGCCACAATCCAGACAATAGCAATTATTAACCGGTTCTATGACTTCGCATCTGATATACTCGCCATGTTTGAGCGACTCTATGATCATATTGTCAGAACCGAATAATGGCTTTTGAACGTATCTCCCTGTTTTTTCACTATGGCAATTTGGACACGGTGGAACGTAGTAATAGATATGTTTCAATTTATTGTTCTCCTTTATTTCTTTCTTTGTTCGTAGTAGTCATTGTTAGCAAAAAAGACGGGACATACTCATCGTTCCCAGTGTTATTTCTCTCTAGCGTCTTCAGATGGTTATTACCCTCATCGCAGTCATCATAGTCTCGAATTCGATCCAGCTTGGATGGACTTACAATGAATTTATCACCAAGAGGATTTATAAAAATACCATGTTTGCCACAGATGTTATCCAGTTCTTGAAAAGTAACTCGGAGCGGAACCCATTCCGGTCGATCAGCTCCCCATTTCTCATATTCTTTCTTATCTGAGAAAGCTAGAAAATACTGATGATTATTCTTTAAAACTTTAACCGTGGAATAAACCAGCTTTGAGCTATCATCTTTGAATTTTGCCGGAATAATGAAGTTGCAATACCGCATAGCATAAAGATACTTCGATTTCTTTGTCTGTACGAAAAGCCGAATATACCTGTTTAATGCTACGTTATAGTACCCTAACTCCATATGTTTAGGATTAAGCGAAATCTCCGTGTAATCTTTATTCTCATCACCAGATTTAATGTTTACATAGATAGACGACGCACCAAGGCGAAAACAATCTTCCTTCAGTTGATCCAACGATGAGTATCTATAATCCGGCACCTCTGTGTCCGGCGTTTCTTTTACAAACTGTTCAGCAGAAGCAGGCGATAAAAAACAATAACACATCGCTTTATCATCCAGGTAAAGACTATTCGTCAGAGAAGAAACGATCGGATATAGTTGATTGATTGCAATGGTTCTTTTTAAATCCATGGCCTTTATATTCCATTCTTTTCTTATTTGTTGTCATCCTTTCTATGTCTAAAATGAAGCTCCCGGATATACGTAAATATTGATTTTTCGCAAACAGAACACAATCCAAATGCTACAAGCATAAAAAATCGGACATAGTATATCCGTAACTATGGATGAAATGGAGCAGATAGAAATATCGCCGTCCATGCGTAACGTGCAGGGACGGCTGGAAGCTCTCCTTGCATGTGATATAATGTAAGGAGATGATCATGAATAAAGAGACGATTGCGGTTGCCGCAGCAAGAACCCGGGGCGCACAGTATGATGCTTCCGTAAAAACATTGCTGCGGTATCCAAAACTGGTAGCACCAATCCTGCAGGCTCTCATTCCGGAATACCGGAACTATACTACAGACCAGGTTGCAGAGCTGTTGGTTCCATCCGGAAGTCCTCCGGTAGACGACACATCCGTTATGGTTAATTCAAACGATACGGAAGTATCGTCCATCTCTGAGAAACTCATCCGGTATGATGCGAGATTTAAGCTGTTGAATCCTGTCATGAGCGACAAAGAGCATGAGGTATACCTTCATGTCGATCTGGAAGTGCAGAACAACTACCGGCCGACTAATCCGAAGTATCCAATGATTACCAGGGGTATCTACTATGCGGCACGGCTGCTTGGATCCGAACTTGGTATTCTCACAGAAAAGACGGATTATGCGAATCTGGAGAAGGTTTACCGCATCTGGATCTGTAACGAGAACATCCCGGTACACTTACGGAACACAGTAGTATCCGTACAGTTGGAGAAAAAGGATCTCATTGGTTTCGCAGATATCCCGGAGAAGGATTATGATCTGATGACCGTGATCCTCGTTCACCGTGGATCTCCTGCCAATGACGAAAAGATCTTCCGGTACCTGGAGGCATTGTTTAAAGGCAATGTAGATGGGATCTGCGAGCACATCGATATCCATGATGATCAAGATATTATGGAAGAGGTGGAAGCCATGGATAAACTCTGGAAGGGCGTTGCGCACGAGCATTACCACAAAGGGGCTGATGAGCAACGTAAGAAGGATGAGGCAAAGCTTGCGGAGAAAGATGCTGTTATAGCAGAAAAAGCTGCAACCATAGCAGAACAAGCTGCTACCATAGCAGAACAAGCTGCTACTCTGGAAGAAATGGAAAGGGAAATCGAACGACTGAAAAATAGATGAACAATGGGTAAAGAAAGAGCTGACGTATACAAACGTCAGCTTTTTCTTATAAGGTACGACGGATGATACATACGAAGGTTATATCCATCACTGTTTGGATCAATCACACATAACGCATATATAGATGAAATATCCCACTTCTGACCAGTTACAGGATCCGTGTAGAATGGTACGATACCGGTTTTTATCTTATCGTTAAGCACTGTGCACTGTTTCGATTCTAAAAAGATAATCATTTGATTTCTTTCAGGAAAATATTTGCCAAAAGGAATAGATGGCGGTCTGTTCCCATAATGGACACTTGGATATTGAAATAACGCAGGCCACTTCTTCTTTAACTCTCTATATAATATATCTTCATCGAGCTCTATTGGACAAAGGCCGTCCAAGGAATTGTCCTTATAGTATGTCGCTGGACGTTTTGCAGAAACTTCTGTGTATCTTCCGCACAACGTCTGCACAGACGACGGACAAGATAAAATCGAATATTGTTCGCTGTTCAAATGTAATTCGTCATTATCTCGCATGTATGGAATTGTAACGGCTCCGGTCTGCGGTTCCAATATAAGATTCTGGACAACCGGCTTCTTTCCTTTAAACATCTCACTTTTATAATCCAGGATACTGCTTTCGTCAAATTCCACACATGGTTCGCCTGTATATCCGATACTTATATAGGCATAGAAGCATTGTTGATCCTTTTCTGACACAAATACAGCATATGTTATGCCATTTGTTACGGATTGATGCATTCCAAACTGACGCACATCATATAAATCACCTATCATAATTATCTATCACTTCGTTCCAGATCAATATGTTTCGTTAAAAACGCATTTTCTTCTCTGCGCTTTTCTTCCCTACTGTTAATATCTGCATGCGCGATTCTATGGTTTCCAGCACGCATTTCCGCATGATGAACTTCGTCCATCAATGCCTTCAGAATCCTTCTATTTTCAAGTATTTCCTGTTCCAGCCTATCGCTATCCAAAAGCATCCCGTCAATTAAACAATTGATTTCATCATTTGCCCCACGAACCAATTCGTAATTATGCCCGTCAGCTGTGAAAGCCAACGTATCATGATCTCGGAAGTAGTGATCTGCAGAGCCTGCAATAATCCTTAATTTGGCGTTCGCAAGTGCCTGATTCAGCGGAATTCTATGTTCATCAGACTCTGGTTTAGAAACATCATCTCGCAAAGAATCAATTTCTTTTGCAACTATTTCAGACTGCTCAGGGATAGGATCATCCTGGTATAGTTTTTCCCGGTTTTCTTCTTTCTTTTCATAATCAAGGCTATCAACCTCTTCTAATGCCTGACCATATTCTTCCGTCTTCGTTGGTATAGCATGTTCGGCTACAACTACATCATACAGCGGTTCGATGATAAGCCAATTTGAACGGGAAGACTCTTTAATTTCCTCAAGCGATATATTCTGATCAATCGCTTCATGTAAAATGGCCTTTACTTCTTCTGCAGACGTTTGACATTTCTGCATATATTCCAGTGTTCTGGATTCCATTTCGATCAGATCACCGTTTTGAACAATACTTGCTGATGCTGCAAAAGAGCCTGCGGCATTGATAGCATTTTGTGTATCTGTATGATATCGGTCTGCTGCATATGACAAATTCTCAAGTATATTAACATCCATAGAAAGTCACCTCCGATTATTAACTTAGAAGCATACAAAAACTACAACGAACTTCTGCGATATAAACAGCTGGCAGGAATCCTTTTTTCATAAGACACTCCGCTTTCATTATCGTGAATAAGCACCTTGTAGCCTGGATAGCCAAAAATCTCAGATATTCTATCAAGAATCGTACATGGAAATACATGTCCACTACAATCTTTATAATACATCTGCATGTTCTTACTTCTCTGATCCGAGAATTTTGAGAGACGGGCTCGATCATGTGCGAAATGCTTTTTAATGTTCATGGCCGGTGTTCCTTCGTTCTTTGTCATCTGTCTATAATCAACGTTCAGCATTTTACATCCTCTTTCATTGTATTTGACAATGCTATGTCTAAACACCTCTGCCAATAATCCATACCAAGACGAAAAAAGGCTTTGAGCATTGCTCAAAACCCCTTTTTTTTAATCTGATAATGGAGTATACCCATCCTTAACTCTCCGGATAATATGCACTCCTTTTTCAAAGTACTTTTCTTCCAGGTCTAGCTCCAGTTTGCCCATATCCATTTCTTGCAGATTGTTCTCATCCGCAAGTTTCTCAAGATACGAAATTGCTTCTTGCATTTCTACAAGCCCAACGCAATTTGGCTCATTTATAATAACAAAAATTTCCACCACATCCTGACTCAAAATGCTAATGTATTCACCGGTTGCCACCTGGATCATTTATCTATTTCCTCCTACTTATACTACATATTTCAGGCTGTTTTCGTTGTTGCTCGAAGACTTGCGATCAGCTCTTTTTCATTCTTACACTTGTTCATCTGAAGAATGTCCTGCATGAGCTGTTCTGTATCGTATTTGCCGATCAGCTCATCCGGTATTACAAAGGTATGGTGATAGATATTATAGTATATCTTGCTAAATACACCTTCTGCATTCACATAAAACCTCTCCTGCGTATGATTGCGCCCTTTCCAATAACGGATGCTTTTGACATTAATCTTGTTCTGCGTTTTTCCACTTCGACGGACAAGTTCGTTTGAAAGAATTTTAAAGCATCGGATCGTGGCAATAACATCATCCGAGGCATTGTGAAAATCCAGTCCGACGTCACACCCAGCCTCATGGCTTACTTTATCTAACCGATAGCTGCTAAGTTTTGGCCAGATTTCCTTAGCCATCGACATCACGTCCATATGAATGGTAGGTGTAAAGTGTGTATTCATCGTTCTCATGAATGTGTTATCAAGGAAAGGTTGATCAAATGCAATGCTATTATACCCAGCAACTACCGGAGCTGTTCCAAAGAAATCGGATATTTTTTTGGCAGCCTCTTTTTCTTTTGGTTTTCCTCTCAACATATCATTCGTGATACCATTAGCAGCTGTCGCCAGTTGTGGCATTTCCATTTCAGGGTCGATGTACATATCAAGCTTTTCCTCTACAAGCAATACCCCGGCCTTGTACGTTGTTTTGAATGCCGCAAGCTGGACGATTCTGTCTTCACTCGCATTAAGTCCTGTTGTCTCCACATCAAAGAAAATAACTGGTGTGCCAGCTTTCATTAACTTGATTACTTGTTTCAGTTTGTCTAGGTTTGTCATTTATTGTCTCCTTTTTGCAATTTATCCAATAACGCTATGTCTGATTACATACATCAAAAAGAAAACCGCCTTGTCATATATAGACGAAGCGGTTTACCTTCTTAACATTATGCTGTTTCTGTTTTTACGTATTCGTCATCATGTCTTACTACATAGCTGAATTTTGCCGTTCTGGAGAGTGTCTCTCTAATTTGTTCAACAACACTGGTATTCATTGGTGGAATGCGATCGCCTGTCTTCAAAAGCTCAACAGCGATATCATACTCTGAATACTGCTTAGTAGCATTCACATCGCCAAGAATGTCGTTAAGGAGCCTCTTGCTTCCTTTGGCGCCGAGTAATGTCTGCATATTAAACCAATCCATAGCCTTCTTATATGCATCAGAAATGTTTGAAAAATTTTCATCAGTCCAATTCATTTTTCTCGTGTTTGCTGAACTGATGAAGGATTTTACCTTTGTGGAAAGGCATCTGGGCAAGTCTTCCATTTTTGAAAAAACGTTGTTCACATCCTTCATAATCTCATCTTCGCTGAACTTGCCTGTGTTGCGTCTTGTCGTTTTCTGATATATAACGTAAGACTCTGAAGATTCAACCCGATAAGTTCCTGAAACAGAGAAGCTTGCATCACCGGTATCCGAAGATTTTATCCGAATACCAGGGATAATGAGATCTTTTAACCCATACTTTTCCTGCATGCGCTTTGCGATCTCAGGAAACTCAACGATTCCTTCTGTTGCAAAATTTGAACATGAATATGAGTGGAACTCAGTCTTACCAAGCGTCCCATCATTCATAATCGACTCACATATTTCCGGAATGATAGATAACTTAGTTACTATATATGAAGTTGAAAGCGCAGCAAACACCTTACGGCGTTTTTTCATTTGACCGTTTACTTCATGATCTGCATGTCTGATAACCAGGATACTGCGGTCTTTTTTAGACTTACTATCTTGGCATGACTCATAAAGTCCATCCATGATAAAAATATCTCTAGCAATAGAAGGCTTTGAAATTCTCTCTGCTTTTACATCGCACCTTTTGGCAAATGTATCCATAAACCGTAAACTTGTGTAGTATGCAATTGGGTGATTCACATCGCAGGAAAATCTTGTACTCTTCTTTACATTATCCCTTGTAAGCAAAAAACCTGCTCCGAAGTAAGTCTCGTTAAAAAGAGACGGATCAGATTTCGGCACTTCTACTTTCATGAGAGCGCCGTTACCAGCTCGTAATCGCTGTATGAACCTTGAATCAATGATGTATCCTGTATTTTGATCATCACGATTCAACGAACACAGCCCAAGAGTATCATTGTAAACTTCCAAAAACATTGTGTTGTCATCTCTATCGGCCATAAGAGCTTTAAACTCGTCAAGATCTGATCCTTTCTGTTCCCAACTGTCTAAAAGCATTTTCGAATCCATTATTTTGTCTCCTTTTTCAAAAGCATATATGCTTCCTCTTATTATCAATTGATCAATATTACTATGTACGATACATAGTAAAAATAATTTCTAGCGGTCCGATAAAGGATAAAGTGCATTCTTAAATATAGATAACCGCACATTTACAAAATAATAATTTTGTAAATATAATCAACAAATATTTTTTCCTTATTCAACGTTATCTATTATATATGCCAAGCACATGAAAGCAACAAGTATGTGACTATTCTGTGACGATTTGTTAATTATGCAACGATGGAAATGTATGTAGCACAAATTTTTGAGCCGAAAACTGTGCAAAATGCCCAACGAAATAAATACAGGTAAACTAACCGGAAGAAATATCACATTCAATTATCATCTATTAGTGTATCATCATCCGATTTCTGAGTGTCTCTTAAAAATATATCTCGCTTAATCTGCTCAAGCCTTCTGGCTTCATTTTCCTCGATTGTTTCGTCGTCATAATAGTTCAAAATATACTCTGTTGCATACGGAACAATCTCCATGGCTCGATCTTTCCAATCATACTGTTCATTACAATGCTCGCACTGCGTATGACGAAGTACGGAACGAGCCTGTAAGCATCCATCAATATATACAATGGATCCGGTATGCAGCCTCTTATGGTCTTCCATGGCGTTAGCTCCATAGGATTTTACCCACGGATAATCAGTTTTGAGCTCCGGCGGATCCTGTTTGATACGGAATTTCCGATTCATTGCCACCTGATACTGCGTAACAATCAGGCCCTCTTTCGGAGTAAGTTTTTTGGGATCCCGGCAAAGAGTACCGAACACAAATACCTGATTCGAAATTTCCCGGTTTGTAGACAGATAATTGACACATTCATCCCTGTTATCCAGGTGCAGTCTTCTTCTGGCATAAATCGGATTAATGTAAACAAGGCTTCCTGTTGCCTTGTTTTTCTCTCCACAATGTGCACAGATGGAACTTTTCAAAATATTCTTTGAGGCAATCGGTCCCTTGACGTCTACAATGTCATACACCTGCCATCTTTCGATCTCCTGAATGAGCTCTTTTTCCCTGGTAATAATGACCGGATTATCTGCCTTCATGAATTTCTTTCCGTCTCCAACCTCTCTATATCCACGAACGACAGTTACATATACCATGGCATAGAGATACTCACCATCCGGATTTTTGACGATTTTAGGGTCTTTCAACACAGCCCCCATCAAAAATGCTTGATTCTGACGAGCCATACCTTAGTTCTCCTTTTGACAATAATGATTATTTGTTGCGTTCTGATGTTTATATGTCTAAATAGAGCGATGCAAATGGCCAAAAAAAACAAAAAAGCAAAAAAGAAACAATTAAATCGCTTCTTTTTTGCTTTCAAGTTATATTTCCGTAATGTTTGAAAGAAGAATCGTCTGGTCGCTGACCGTATAGGTCATTTCCCGGATCTCATCCATCGCATAATCATGAATGAGCAACTTGTGTCCATTTCCTTCTTCATAGGTTTTCCGAAAGTCATCCTCCTGGTCTAAATGAAAGGCCGCATAGGAGCTTACCTCCATTAGATATGTGGATTTCTCTTTACACGCAAAGCACATGCTCTTTACATTAAATGATGTCTCCATAACCGGATTCCCGGCGTCATCCTTAATAAGGGTTTCGCTCTCAGATACAGTGCCAGTTACAATGACAGCAGCCCCGTCTTTTAAATACCTTTCACAGCTGGAATATTGCGCCGTGAAAACATTCAGTGAAATGGATCCGGTATGATCTTCCAGTGTAAGAAAAGCCATCGGCTTATGATCTGATTTCCTGTATTTTACCTGGATATTTTGAACAATACCAAAGATCCTACGTGTTGATTTTGTAATGCCTTCTATTGCAGTGACATTTAGATTTTCCGGTGATGGATAATCATCTAGCGGATGTGCTGTGACATATGCTCCAAGAAATTCTTTCTCCTTTGCTAATCGCAAAGATTTGTCTTCCCGTATCGCCATAGGAATGACAATGCAGTTTAGCGCATCCTCAAATTCCTTCATGGATTTTCTGGCGTTTTCAATTCTCTTTTTTAGCTTTTCTGCCGTAGTCGGTTTTGTTTTTAAATCGATCTGGTTCTCTTTAAGCATCTGATCGACAAGCTCCTGAGTCCTGCAGCCATCAGCGAATGGCAGAAACGCCGTTGCCTGGTCTATAAAATTCCTCTTCTCCAAATACTTTTTGGTGTATTTCTGATACTCAGAGAGGACCGACAGAATAGCCTGTCGATTGTCGTTATACGCATCAAAGGCTCCGGCAAGCACAAGATTTTCGATCACATCATGTCCGACCTTTGTTCTCTCGAAAAAGTCCTTTAATGACGCAAACCTACCGTTCTCATTTCGCTCATTGATGATTGCCTCTCCAGCTGCACCAACTGATTTAATAGAGCCAAGACCGAAAAGAATGTTGTGATCAACAACTATAAAATTGGCCTGGCTATTATTGATATCCGGGGCTAGAACCGTAACACCCATTGCCTTTGCTTCGCACATCAATCCCGGTAGCTTATCCGTTTTTCCAGACATATCTTTTGCGCGGTTCATAGCTGCACACAAGAACTCTGCAGGGTAATAATGCTTCAGCCATGCGGTTATATATGACAGATAAGCATAGGCTGCAGCATGAGACTTATTAAAGCAGTATTTTGCGAACGCTGCCATCTGGTTGAAGATCTCGTTTCCGATTTCTTCCGATATACCATTGGCAACACAGCCATGAATTCCTCTGGATGGATCTCCATGAACGAATGCCTTTCTTTCTTCAGCAAGCTTGTCAGCTTTCTTCTTGGACATATATCGGCGAACCATATCCGCTCCTCCAAGGCTGTATCCTGCCAGCTTCTGAAAGATCTGCATTACCTGTTCCTGATACACAGTCGCACCGTAGGATTTCCCTAGAATCGGTTCCAATTCAGGAGTCAGATAAGTTAATGGTTTGTTTCCATGCTTAACCTGAATAACATCATCCAGATACTGCAATGGTCCCGGTCGATACATAGCAACAAGTATGATTAAATCCTCAAAAGATTCCGGCTGAAACTGCTTGAGCATCTGCTTCATTCCGGAACTCTCAAACTGAAATACCGAATTTGTGTTTCCTTTTGTATATATTTCTTTATAAACATCAGAATCCGTTAACGGTATTTTCAGAGGATCAATCACACGTCCTGTATTGCCTTTAACCATATCCAATACATCAGATATGATATCCAGCGTCTGAAGGCCAAGTAAATCGAACTTGAGAAGTCCTTTTTCTTCCACCTGTTCTTTGTTGCATTGTGTTGTGTAAACCTGCAGGGCATCATTCCACCGAAGAGGCGTAATCTCCTTTATCGGAGTACCATCGCTGATCACAACTCCGGCAGCATGTGCTCCGTACGCTGTACAGCTTCCTTCAAAGGCCTTCGCCCATTTCACAATTTTCTTTCGTACACTGTCGCCACCGGTTTTATCAAGCATGTTCCGGTAGACAGTCTGGCCATTGGATGTCATAGAATCGAATTTCGTCCCGATATCATCCGGAACGTCTTTCGCAAGAGCATCCCCTATCGACAAATAGATTTTTGGATCGTTTTTTTCTTTCACACCAAGGTATTTAGCCGCTGTTCGAAGTGCGCCCTTCGGACCTTGCGATGTGATCGTCATGATCGAACATACGGAATCCTGTCCGTATTTGTTTGTTACATAATCAATGACCTGATAGCGCACACAGTTAGCAAGATCCACGTCGATATCCGGCATAGATATACGCTCCGGATTGAGAAATCTCTCAAAAAGCAGATCATATTTTATCGGATCAAGCGCAGTAATTCCTAATAGATAGCACACCAGGGATCCTACGGCAGACCCACGGCCAGGACCGACCGTAAATGTGCCTTTCGTTCGCGCGTAGCGAAGGAAGTCGGCTACAACCAAATGGTAGTCGGTATAACCCATACCTTCGATGACGGCCACTTCTTTCTCCAATCGAAGCTTATGCGCCTGATCCATTCCATCCGGGAACCTCCAGGTAATGCCTTCGTTAAGCAGCCGGTGAAACTCTTTGTGCGTATCATCAGCACTGAATTTTGGATAATGCTTTTCAATTTCATGTGTTTCCACATTTCGATCGATCAATACTTCAATATTATCCATCGCTTCACGGACAACATCTGCCGGAAGAATTTTAAGGAGCATCTCTTCCATTTCAGCATCTGTTTTTATATACAGCTGATCATCTCCGATCTGATTGTCTGCCCACGACTCAAATCCCCTTGCTTTTTGAATAGCACGATTGAGAATGCACTCCTCTGACTTGTTTACCATATGAACATCATTTGATGCCACGATTGGAATCCCGTGTTTTCTGGCGAGCGTTGCAATAATTGGATAAATGTCCTTTTCCATGGGTATTCCATGGTACTGCACTTCCGCGTAAAGGTTTCCTTGTCCAAAAATCTGATTCAATCTGAGAAGCCTATCTTCAGCAATCTCTACCATACGAGACTGCGTCAATTTCTGTTCAGATATCTTTTGAATCATATTTTCGATTACGTTGTTCTTTTCAAGTTTTTCCTTTAAGCCTTTTTCTTTCTTCGCAAGGTCGGTTTTCTCTTTTAATAAAGATGCAACCTCTTTTTTGAGTTTCTCGTACTCCGTCCTTACTTCGTCAACATAGGCTTTGTCACGATCCAAAGCCTCTTTTTCCTGAAGATACACCTCTTGAATTCCGTCTTTTAAAGAATCAACATAGGCTTCCCTCCGTGAAAAATTAACATCTGCCTTCTTTTTAGCATTGTTGCGCTCTAAGGTTTTTTTCTCAATGCGCTCCTGCAAATTCTGAAGTTCCTCGCTAAAGCTTTGATCTGCATCCGTTAGTCCCAATTTGTCCTGCCGGTGCCTCAGCTCCGCAATCTTTGCGTCCGCCAGATCATTTAACCGAAGCGCAGAAGCCACCACGCCTTGTACACATGCGGTAGTAGCCACAACATTACCATGGCCAATGGTGTTTGGTCCGAAGTAGTGATTTAAGCTATCCCAGTTCAGAACGGCCATACCATCCTTTTCCTGTGATTCTGAAACAGCGATATTGATTGTTTTTGTACCAATATCGTTCATCGACAGAAGCAGCAAATGCTGTCGCTCTTTTTCTTCGGGATGATCTTTGAAATAAATTTCAATACCAGTCCCCTTTTTTAAACCTGCCTTTTGTGCTGCCTGAAGCATATCATCACTCGCGCTCATAACACCATGCTGCGTAAGGTAAAAGCCCTTGGCTCCAAGTTCCTTTAACCGGTCCACAATACCCTGGATGTCATTCGTAGAGTCATATATGTCTCGTGCGTGTAGGTGAATATCACCCGTTTTCATTTTTCCCATTTATTTAGTTTCCTCCAAATATATTATCAATGTCTATATATGCCATGTCTGAAAAGCTATGATAATAGAAAAACGTCCTGCAGTAACAGGACGCCTTCTTTTACAGCTTAAACAGTTTTTTCGCTCGTCGTGGTTCATTCTTTCCTCCGGACATTCGGAATATCTTATTGGCTATATTGATTCTGTATTCAACTTCTCTCTTAATAGCATTTTCGTCAAATGTCTTTGGATCAAAGTGATCTACAAAATCCTGATACTCCTTTATGCTTTCCCTGGCTCTTGTTCGACATATATAGAAGAATAATTTTGGATCTTCTTCATAAAGTCTTTGTAAGCTAAGGAAATGACCAGACACTTCCGGCGAATACAAACCATTCTCGTGACCACCAAGATGTATCTTGGATAACTCTTCCATTGTAAATGGCATGCGACGAAGATTTATTCCCGGCTTGTTGGCGGAACGATACAATTCGTGTCCTCCATAGGTGTCACCAACCACTTTTAATGCATCTCGATAAGTAAATTCTTCATGCAATACATTTCTGTGGTAGTTCATAACCATGCCAAACACATCCGTATGCTGCTGGCATGAAAAACAATAAACACCATTTGGATACACATGACAATGCGTATGATTCTGCTCCGTATCACCATCCCCGAATATACAGATGGTTGTATATCCTTTATACGAAGGATCCGGGTGTGGGTCCGGCGTTTTACATCCGGAACGAAACAACGGTATGTTATCGTACTCGCACACTTCAATAAAGTTTGCGATTTCCTTAAGCTTGGATGCGTACATTTTGCCACTCCTTATTTTTCTAATGATCACTCTTACTATGTCTGAGGGCCAATGAAAATAAAATTCAATACATGCGGAAATTCTGCAAATATGATCGTATAAACACCATCGATTCGGACATATAGATTATGATTAATATAGAATACAAAAAAGAAACGCAGCCATGAAAGCAAAACATGAATGGCCCGGATTAAAGTTAGGAGAATATAAATATATGGAAACAATCAATCACACAATCCCAATCAAGAAACCGGTAAAACAGATTATCAATAAAGTAGCATATATCATCAAAGCCGAAGACCTGGATGAAACAGAAACACAATTTCCTCTCTGCATTGATTCCTACGAGGATATACCGGTTGAACTGAATATGTAGAAAAAGGATCTGGAAGCTTAGCTTTCAGATCCTTCAGACTGTAGACAAAGTAGCGATGAGAGCACATTCTCATTGCTACTTTTCTTTTTTTTAGAGAGTTCTCCTTCAGACATA
This sequence comes from Eubacterium sp., assembly GCA_024684035.1. Lineage (GTDB taxonomy): Bacteria > Bacillota > Clostridia > Lachnospirales > Lachnospiraceae > Bilifractor. Next base: position 46,359 of record JAIKXQ010000052.1, read on the forward strand.
GCAATTATGTAATTTTATGATAAAATAAAGGAGTACTACTAATGAGCAGAAAAGAATGGCAGGATATTACCTTCGCAAACGATTTTATTTTCGGTCAAGTGTTAAGCCGTAACCCGGAGCTCGCAAAAAAGCTGGCGGAAATTATCACAGGCAGAAAGATCAAGTCAATCTCAATCCCAAAGGATCAGCATGCCATCAAAATGACATACAACGGAAAAGGCGTCCGTTTTGACGTTTATTTTGAGGATGATACAAATACCAAGTATGATCTGGAAATGCAGGCATCATCCAACTACAATCTTCCGAAGCGTTCTCGATACTATCAGAGCATGATTGATCAAAAGGCGTTGAATAAAGGGAATGACTACGATTTACTTCCAAACTCGTACGTGATTTTCATTTGTATGGATGATCCATTCAAATCTGATCCAGACAAATCTGGGCTTGTAAAATATTCCTTTGAGAATATTTGTAGGGAGAATGGAAAACCGTTAAACGATGGGGCCTATAAGATCTTTATCAATGCCAGTGCAAAGGCAACAGAAGTGACACCCGACTTGAAGGAGCTTGTGGAGTATCTGAACTCCGGAAAGGTAACTGATGACCTCTCAAAAGAGATCGATACAGCGGTAGAAGATATTAAAAAGGATGAAGAGGTGGTGACCATGTTTTATACACTGCAAGACAAAATCAGAGACGAACGCGCAGAAGCTCGTGAAGAAGGCCTTCTTCAAGGCCGTGCAGAAGGCCGTGCAGAAGAACGCATAGAATCCACAATCAGAACGGCTTTGATGTTTAATGCAACTGAAGATCAGATCGTAGACGCATTAACACAACAGTGTGACCTTACGCCAGATGAGGCAAGGAAACGCATCGAGGAATATCAAAAACAGAATAACGGATGATAAAGAGAGAAG
>JAIKXQ010000102.1 GCA_024684035.1 Eubacterium sp.
CGGCATAAATGATGCGATAAATATTTCGGCAGTTTCCAGTAATTATAAAAATGTTGGATGAAAAACCATTTATATTTTTGCACAAATGGATATAGCAGAAAAAAATAGGGAAATACCGCAGGGTAGTTCACAAATATTTTGCTGATGGTATAATTTACACTATTATTCAAAAATAAAATGAATAAAATTCATGTGGGGGATGGGATCAAAGATCCCGGAGAGCAAAAAAATGGAACAAAAAAAAGATAGAGTGAAATTCAGCTCTAAAATCGGTTTTGTCCTGGCTGCGGCATCATCTGCAGTAGGACTGGGAAATCTGTGGAGATTTCCGTATCTGGCGGCAAAGTACGGAGGAGGAATCTTCCTTCTGACATACATTGTGCTGGCACTGACGTTCGGATTCTCGTTGCTGGTAGCGGAGATTGCGATCGGACGAAAGACAGGTCTTTCATCCGTTGCTGCATTCAAGAAGCTGGGACAGAAGAGCAATATCTGCGGAATTCTCGGTATGGTTATCCCGATGATCATCACACCGTATTACTGCACGATCGGCGGCTGGGTTACGAAGTACTTCGCAACCTTCGTGACCGGTCAGTACAAACAGGCGGCTACTGACGACTACTTTACAGGCTTTATTACCTCGGATTTTGGACCGGTACTTTTCCTGTTCATCTTCCTGTTACTCACTACGGTGATCGTTCTTCTCGGCGTTCAGAAGGGTATTGAAAAAGCCAGTGTGATTCTTATGCCGATCCTTCTCGGCCTGATCGTGATCATCAGCATCTATGTAGTAACCCGTCCGGGTGCAACAGCCGGACTGAGCTACTACTTCAAACCGGATTTTTCAAAGATCAGCGGCAAGCTGATTCTCGGAGCCCTTGGACAGCTGTTTTATTCCAACTCCATCGCCATGGGCATTATGATCACTTACGGCTCTTACATGGAGAAAAAAGAGAACCTTGTGAATTCCGTGCATCAGATCGAGTTCTTCGATTCTGTTGTGGCAATTCTGGCCGGACTGATCATCGTTCCGTCTGTATACATCTTCTCCGGTGGAGACGCTTCCGCCATGGGAGCAGGACCGGGACTTATGTTTGTCACCCTGCCGAAGGTCTTTGATTCCTTCCCGGGCGGCGGACTTGCAGGTATCGCGTTTTTCGCGCTGGTTCTTTTCGCTGCGCTGACATCTGCGATTTCACTGCTTGAGGCTGTTGTATCCAATATCATGGATCTGACACGTATGTCCAGATTCAAGGCAACAATTCTTTCCGCTGTCTACTGTGTGGTAGTCGGAAGCCTCTGTTCCCTCGGATTCGGACCGCTGAGCTTCGTAAAAATCATTGGCTTCGATATTCTCGACTTCCTTGATTTCATCAGCAACAGCGTGATGATGCCGGTTCTTGCCTTCTTTACGGCTGTATTCATCGGTTTCAAACTGAAACCGGAATTCCTGATTGCAGAAGCCGAAGAGGGCGGCGCATCCTTCCGTCTGAAGAAATTCTGGGCATTCATGATCAAGTGGATCTGCCCGATCGGAATTGTTGCGATTCTGGTAAGCTCCATCCTTTCCGGATTCGGCCTGCTTTCGCTTTAAAAAGAATAGTTTTACACAAAAGGGGTTGCTGTATGCGACCCCTTTTTGTGATATAATGGGCATTATTATTTCGATTGGAGAAGGGTAACTATGAAGTATGATTATCTGATTGTGGGAGCCGGTCTTTTCGGCGCGGTTTTTGCATATGAGGCAAACAAGAGGGGAAAGAAATGCCTTGTGATTGACAAGCGTGATCACATCGCGGGAAATATCTACACCGAGGAGATCGAGGGCATCAATGTTCATCGCTACGGAGCACATATTTTTCACACCTCTGACAAGGAGATCTGGGACTATGTGAACAAGTTCGCAGAATTCAACAACTATATCAATTCGCCGGTGGCAGCGTATAAGGATGAGACTTACAATCTGCCGTTCAATATGAACACATTCAGCAGAATGTGGAACATCCGCACGCCGCAGGAGGCAAAGGCAAAGATCAGGGAGCAGATCGAGAGCCTTCACATCACGGAACCGAAAAACCTCGAGGAGCAGGCACTCTCTCTGGTGGGCACCGATGTGTATGAGAAACTGATTAAGGGATATACCGAGAAACAGTGGGGCAGACCGTGTACGGAGCTTCCTGCTTTCATCATCAAGAGACTGCCCTGCAGATTCACTTACAACAACAATTATTTCAACGACCGTTTCCAGGGAATTCCCATGGGTGGATACACACAGCTGGTAGAGAAGATGCTGGAAGGATCCGATGTAAAAACCGGCGTGGACTATTTCGAGTTCCGCAAAGAGAATCCGGACATCGCAGAAAAAACTGTCTTTACAGGACAGATTGATCAGTATTATGATTACTGCTACGGCCCGCTTCAGTACCGGAGTGTCCGCTTTGAGACAGAAGTTCTGGATACGGACAACTATCAGGGCAATGCGGTTGTGAACTACACGGATCGGGACGTGCCATACACCAGAATCATTGAGCATAAGCATTTCGAGTTTGGCACTCAGCCGAAGACGGTTATTTCGAGGGAATACTCCTCCGAGTGGAGCCAGGGTATGGAGCCTTACTATCCGGTGAACAACGATGAGAACTCTACTTTGTATCAGAAGTACAAAGACCTTGCGGACAAGGAGAGCAGTGTGATCTTCGGCGGTCGTCTGGGACAGTACAAATACTACGACATGGACAAAGTAATCGTTGCCGCACTGGAGAGCGTACGCGCGGAGTTTGGTGAGTAAGGAAAGCGAAGGAGAACTGAAATTGAATTATCTGGAGAATCTGAATCCACAGCAGAAAGAAGCCGTTGAGTATACGGAGGGTCCCCTTTTGATCCTTGCGGGCGCGGGATCGGGAAAAACACGCGTGCTTACGTGCAGAATTGCCCACATGATTGCCGAGAAAGGTGTAGCCCCGTGGAATATCATGGCCATTACATTCACGAACAAGGCGGCCGGCGAGATGAGGGAGAGAGTGGATCAGCTGGTTGGGCAGGGAGCCGATAACATCTGGGTTTCCACGTTTCACTCCAGTTGCTGCCGGATTCTCAGGAGGTACATTGACAGAATCGGTTATGACCGGAGCTTCACCATCTACGATACAGACGACAGCAAACAGGTGATGAAGGAAGTGATTCGTGCCCTGCAACTGGATACGAAGGTATTTAAGGAACGGTCGATTCTGGCAAAGATTTCCGCGGCAAAGAATGAGATGATCGGTCCGGAGCAGTTTGAAGAAGAGGCAATATCCTGGTCGGACAAGAGAGTGGCGAAGTGCTACTACGAGTACCAGAAGAGATTGGCGCAGAACAACGCCCTGGATTTTGATGACCTGCTTGTCCTCACGGTAAAGCTCTTTCAGCAGGAACCTGAAGTTCTGGCTTACTATCAGGAGCGCTTCCGCTATATCATGATTGATGAGTATCAGGATACCAATACGGTGCAGTTTCACTTCGTGCGTCTGCTTGCCTCCAGATACAGAAACCTCTGTGTGGTCGGTGATGATGATCAGTCGATCTACAAGTTTCGTGGAGCCAATATCCGCAATATTCTCAACTTCGAGAAGGAGTTCCCCGGGGCGAAGGTCATCAAGCTGGAGCAGAATTACCGTTCTACCCAGAATATCCTCAATGCCGCCAACGAGGTCATTGCCAACAACAAGGGCAGGAAGCAGAAGAAACTTTGGACTTCCAACAAGGGTGGAGAACTTGTTCACTTCCGTCAGTTTCCAAACGGCTTTGAGGAGGCAGAGTATGTGGCGGGAGACATCGCCGGGAAGGTACGCGCAGGTGGAAGGCAGTACAGCGATTTTGCGGTGCTCTATCGTACCAACGCCATGTCCCGACTTTTCGAGGAGAAATTCATTGCCCTGAACATTCCCTATAAGATCGTCGGCGGCGTGAACTTCTATGCCCGCAAGGAGATCAAGGACATGCTGGCCTATCTGAAGACGGTGGATAACGGCAGAGATGATTTGGCAGTGAAGCGTATCATCAATATTCCGAAGCGGGGCATCGGCAATACTTCGATCGGCAAAATTGAGCAGTATGCCTTGGAGGAGAATCTCAGCTTTTATGACGCACTGCTGGAGATTGACCGTGTGCCGGGAGTGTCCAGAGCGGCTTCAAAGATCCGCGAGTTTACAAACATGATCGGCAGATACCGCGGAATCATTCATTCCGGTGAGTTTTCTGTTCGTGAGCTTCTGGAGATGATCATCAGGGATACCGGCTATGTACAGGAACTGGAAGAAGAGAATACCGATGAGGCGAAAGCCAGAATCGAGAACATCGACGAGCTCATCTCCAAGACGGAAGACTATATGAAAGAATCGGATGAGCCAAACCTCTCTGAATTCCTTCAGCAGGTATCTCTTGTGGCTGATATCGACAGCGTGGAAGAGGGCTCGGACTATGTGCTCCTCATGACGCTCCATGGAGCGAAGGGCCTTGAGTTTGACAATGTCTACATGGCCGGCATGGAGGAGAATACCTTTCCCAGTTACATGTCCATCAGCGCCGATGATCCGGAGGAAATCGAAGAGGAACGCCGGCTCTGCTACGTGGGAATCACAAGGGCGAGAAAAGATCTCACCCTCACGGCCGCAGAGATGCGCATGGTTCGGGGAGAACCTCAGTTCCACAGGGCTTCCAGGTTCGTCCGTGAGATTCCGCGGAATCTGGTGGAACTTGACCGGGAGACCACAGATACCAGAAACTTCCTGAAACCGCCGGCCACCGGGTTGGATCAGCTCATGGGTTACGGCCGGGGAGACAAAATATCTTCCTACAGCGGACAGGGAGGCTTTGGCGAGAGCAGCGGCTTCGAAAGCAGGAACAGAGGTGGATCCGGTGCAGAAGCTTCTGTCTCTTATGGAGGGACAAGCGGCTACCGGTCCGGTTCATCCGCTTACGGATCGAAGTCGGGAGCTTCCTCATATCGTCTGCCTTCAAAGCCGCCGGCAGCAAGTCTGAATCAGTACAAGGTGGAGAAATTATCTGCTCTGGATTACGGTCAGGGAGATTCTGTCAGACATGTAAAATTTGGCGTGGGAGTTGTAAAAGAAGTGAAGAAGGGAGCCAGAGATTTTGAGGTCACGGTTGACTTCGAGAACTATGGAATCAAGAGAATGTTTGCTTCTTTCGCGAAGCTGAAGAAAGTATAAGAAAAGACGCAGCACAAACCTTTGCGATAAGGTAGGTGACTGCGTCTTTTGTCTGTCTTATTTCATTTTCATCTCACAGGAAATCGCTCCGCATTCCCTATGTTTCGCAGAATTCTATACTTCGTCAATGTCAGGCCTGCGTTGTGCGATTCTGCTCTTTGATGACTCTGCAGTTGCTTCACCGGGACGGTAGATCAACCTGTAGAAGCAGTAGCTCATGGCCAGACCTGCACAGACATCATACAGGGAGTGTTGCTTGACGAAGACGGTCGAGCAGATGATCAGTATCGCCCAGATCCGGATCATGCGAAGGAGTATCGGATGCTTCCGGATATTTTTGCATCGGCTGCAGGCGAAGTAGACGGACAGGGAATTGTAGACGTGAATGCTGGGGAACACGTTGGTAGACGTGTCTCTGGTATAAAGTCTACGTACGAGCACTGTGCAGATATCCGTTCCCTGCAAGTCAACCGGACGAAGGTTCAATCTGTTGGGCCAGACGTAGGACAGCACGAGAAAAATCGTCATCCCAGCTATCATATAGAGAGTGAAACGGTTGTATTCGCCGACATCCTCATTGATCAGGATAAAAAACAGAAAAGTGATCAGCATGAACAGAAACCAGCTGAGATAGGGGATGATGAAGATCTCGCAGAAGGGGATCAAATCATCCAGCGGGCAGTGGATCGTGTGAAATCTTCCGGCAGGAAGGCTTCGGTTCTCCAGGTATTCAAAGAACAGAAGATAAATGACGGCGTAGACCGGCAGGATCCATCGTTGCTTTTGATTTTTAAATGAGTCTCGAAGCAGATTCATAGCAGGCTCTCCATTTTTATGTTCCAGGCAACATCGGTTGCTTCATGCATTGATACACTATAGCAGAATTGTGACGGTTTCACAAGTAAACGAAAAGTACAAAGATTCGTGCGTCGGGAGTGGATTCTTATGGATTTAGCGGACGGATTCATTTTTCTCCGGAAGAAATCTCTCGAAGATCACTGCGTCAAATTTTTTTTTGCAGACGCAGTAATCCTTTGGTGAACGTGCTGTCCAGGCAAAGGCCGGAGTGTGGAAGAGCCTGCGGTTGAGGTCGAAACCGAGGACATCTCTGTGCTTGAAATTATAGGCGATGAAATCAGGCCTGCTGACTGCATTTTCCATCAGGGTGGTGGACAGGAATTTGAGTAGAGGGTGCATCTTCGTCTTTGCGGAATACCTGCAGGAGAGCTGGCCGAGAAGGATATCCGGATCCAACTGTCTGTACCGGCGAAGAGCAAAGGGATGGAAGGATTCAATCAGAAAGGCTCCCCGATAGGTTTCAAGCAGGGTGTGTACGTGATCGCAGATGGCTGTGTTTCTTGTCGGGAGTTTAAGTTCAATGAGCAGCGGGACGCGGCCATCCACCAGATCGAGCACATCCCGAAGCAGGGGCATATGTTCCCCGGTACCCGACAGGGAAAGCGTCTGAAGTTCGGATACCGTCATGGTCTCGCAGGAACCGTCCGCCGAGCAGATTCTCTTCAGATCATCATCGTGGAAAACAATCAGCTGGTTGTCGGCTGTAAGGTGTACGTCCAGTTCAATGGCAAAACCCTGTTCAACAGCCCGTCGGAAGGCCGGCAGTGAATTTTCCGGGATGCCGTCTTCTTCCAGATTCCAGAGCCCGCGGTGGGCGTAGTTCCATCGGGTGAATGGTCTCAGAGTTTCCCGCCTTTTGAAGGAGGGGTGAATGGTCCACAGGTAGAGCAGAACGAGAACCGCCAGAATCAGGCAGGTCAAAAGGACTGAATACAGCATGAATAACCTCCGTTGTGTGTCTCGACAATATGATGGTTCGAGTGTACTCCGAAAGGATTTTTTCGTAAAGCATTAGGGTTGTACTTGTAAAAGATTCTGTGATAGACTGATATCTGGGTAATTTTGGGGATTATCTAATACATGTATTCTTGAATTTTTATTCAAAAAGCGAAACAAGAAAGGACTACAGGAATGAGCAAAGTCAGACGAGTGTATGTCGAGAAGAAACCGGAATTCGCCGGAGAGGCAAGAGACCTCAGTCATGAGATCCGACATTATATGGGGTTATCAGGCGTTACGGGAGTCAGAATCCTGAAACGTTATGATGTGGAGAATGTCAGTGATGAAGTCTTTGAGAAGGCCTGCCACGTTGTGTTTGCAGAGCCGCCGGTTGATATCCTTTATCAGGAGGAGTTCCCGAAGGCAGAGAACGCAAAAGTATTCTCTGTGGAATATCTTCCCGGTCAGTTCGACCAGAGAGCGGACTCCGCTGTACAGTGTATCCAGTTCCTCAAAGGTGATGAGGAGCCGATCATCCGCACGGCGACGACATACGTTATTGAAGGTAATGTGAGCGATGCCGATCTTGCGGTTGTCAAGAAACACTGCATCAACCCGGTAGATTCCAGAGAGACAGGTGCCGTAAAGCCGGAGACTCTCGTGATGGATTTCCCGGAGCCGGAAGACGTACGCGTACTCGAGGGATTCAAAGATATGGAAGAGGCTCCGCTCAAAGACCTCTATGATTCTCTGAATCTTGCAATGACTTTCAAAGATTTCCTGTTTATTCAGAATTACTTCAGCGGTGAGGAGAAGAGAGATCCTTCAATTACAGAGATCCGTGTGCTGGATACCTACTGGTCGGATCACTGCCGTCACACAACCTTCTCCACAGAGCTGAAAAATGTTGAATTCGAGGACGGTTTCTATGCGGCACCGATCATGGGTTCCTTCGACCGCTACCGCAACGACTTTGATATTCTTTACAAGGGAAGAGACGACAAATACATCTGTCTGATGGATCTCGCCTGCCTTGCGGCCAAGAAACTCAAAAAAGACGGAAAACTCAATGATCAGGAGGAGTCCGATGAGATCAATGCCTGCTCCATCGTCGTACCTGTAGACGTAGATGGAAAGGAAGAAGAGTGGCTGATCAACTTCAAGAATGAGACACACAACCATCCGACAGAGATTGAGCCTTTCGGAGGTGCTGCTACGTGTCTCGGAGGAGCGATCCGTGATCCGCTCTCAGGCCGTACGTATGTATATCAGGCTATGCGTATCACCGGAGCTGCAGACCCGACCGTTCCGGTAGCTGATACCATGGAGGGCAAGCTTCCGCAGAAGAACCTGACACGTCAGGCTGCGCATGGTTACAGCTCCTACGGAAACCAGATCGGACTGGCTACCGGCTATGTAAAAGAAGTTTATCATCCGAACTACGTTGCGAAACGTATGGAGATCGGTGCTGTTATGGGCGCCGCTCCCAGAAAAGCTGTGCAGAGACTGAACTCCGATCCCGGGGATATCATCATCCTTCTCGGAGGAAGAACCGGTCGCGACGGTATCGGCGGAGCTACAGGATCCTCCAAGATTCACACAACAGAATCACTGGAGAGCTGCGGAGCTGAGGTTCAGAAGGGAAATGCTCCTACCGAGCGTAAACTTCAGAGAATGTTCAGACGTCCGGAAGTCAGCAGCATCATCAAGAAATGTAACGACTTCGGTGCCGGTGGTGTTTCCGTAGCCATTGGAGAGCTTGCGCCCGGTCTTCAGATCGATCTCGACAAGGTGCCGAAGAAATATGCCGGCCTTGACGGAACAGAGCTTGCCATCTCCGAGTCTCAGGAGCGTATGGCTGTAGTTGTAGACCCGAAAGATGCAGAGCAGTTCCTTGCCTATGCCACAGAGGAGAACCTCGAGGCAATCAAGGTGGCTGTTGTTACAGAGGAGCCCCGTCTGGTGCTGAACTGGAGAGGAAAAGCCATCGTAGATCTCTCCAGAGCCTTCCTTGACACAAACGGAGCACACCAGGAGACAAATGTAAAAGTTGAGATCCCCTCACGCGAGAATAATGTTCTGGACAGAAGCGGCGACATCGCTGATGTGAAAGTGACATGGCTGAACGCCCTTGGTGATCTCAATGCATGTTCCCAGAAAGGACTCGTGGAGATGTTTGACTCCTCCATCGGAGCAGCAAGCACACTGATGCCTTTCGGAGGAAAATATCAGCTCACAGAAACACAGTCCATGGTGGCCAAGGTTCCGGTACCGGATGGAAAGACAGAAACCGTAACCATGATGTCATATGGCTTTGATCCTTACGTATCCAGCTGGAGTCCGTACCATGGATCCGTATATGCAGTGACTCAGTCCATCGCAAAGATCGTGGCTGCCGGCGGTGACTTCCACAAGATTCACTTCACATTCCAGGAGTACTTCCGTCGTATGTCGGAGGCACCGGAGAGATGGAGCCAGCCGTTCACAGCCCTTCTTGGTGCTTACGAGGCACAGATGGAATTCGGTCTGGGATCCATCGGAGGAAAAGATTCCATGTCCGGTACCTTCAACGACATCGACGTACCGCCGACACTGGTTTCCTTCGCGGTTGATGTGGCAAAAGTAAAAGACGTCCTGACACCGGAACTGAAGAAGGCAGGCGATAAGCTTGTATGGATCCGGATTCCGAAGAACCAGTATTCCCTTCCGGTATATGATCAGGTTATGGAGCTCTATGACAGAGTTCATGAGGATATGCAGGCAGGAAGAGTTTCCGCAGCATACGTTGTTGAGCGCTCCGGTATTGCAGTTGCACTCAGCAAGATGGCTTTCGGTAACAAGATGGGATTCAAGATCGAGCACAATGTGGACGAGAGAGATCTTTTCAGTCCGTACCTTGGAGATCTTGTGCTTGAAATTCCGGCAGACAAAGTGGGCGAGCTCGCATGTACATACACGCTCATCGGAGAGGTTACAGACGACGCGAAGTTCAGCTACAAGAATACGTCGATCGCTGTGGATGAGGCCATTGCAGCATGGGACAAGACATTAAGCGGCGTGTTCAAACCGGTTTCCGGTGTGGAGGCAAAAGACACCGGTGTAACTGATGCAGGCCTTTTCGACGCAAAAGACATTGTTGTCTGCGGCCACAAGATTGCACAGCCAACAGTCTTCATTCCGGTATTCCCCGGAACGAACTGCGAGTTCGACAGTGCCCGTGTCTTCGAGGCTGCCGGCGCAAAGACCATTACAAAAGTGTTCAAGAACCAGAATGCACAGGATATCCTGGATTCTGTTGGTGAATTTGAGAAGGCCATCGGCCAGGCACAGATCATCATGTTCCCTGGCGGCTTCTCTGCAGGTGATGAACCGGACGGCTCCGCGAAGTTCTTTGCGACTGCCTTCCAGAACGCAAAGATCAAGGAAGCTGTTATGAAACTCCTCAACGAGAGAGATGGACTTGCCCTTGGTATCTGTAACGGATTCCAGGCGCTGATCAAACTGGGACTTGTACCTTACGGTGAGATCAGAGGACAGGTGGACGATTCACCGACGCTTACCTTCAATACCATCCACAGACACATCTCCAAGATGGCTTACACAAAGGTTGTGTCCAACAAGAGCCCGTGGCTGCGTGAGGCAGAGCTGGGCGGTATCTATGCCATCCCTGCATCCCACGGAGAAGGGCGCTTTGTAGCAAGTAAGGAGTGGATCGAGAAGCTTCAGGCAAACGGCCAGATCGCCACAAGATACTGCGATCTCAACGGAAACTTCACCGATGACGAGTACTGGAACATCAACGGCTCCTACTTCAACATCGAGGGAATCACAAGTCCTGATGGACGTGTTCTCGGAAAAATGTGTCACTCCGAGAGACGCGGAGACGGCGTAGCCATCAATATCTACGGTGAGATGGATATGAAGATCTTCGAGTCCGGTGTGAAGTATTTCAAGTGATAAATAATTTGCAGGTATACAGTTTCACATAATGCGATTGCAGGACCCCGCAGAATATTGCGGGGTTCTGTAATTATATGTAGATATACATAACAACTAAGCCGCGGATACTTGCATTTTTGTCAGTATTCAAGTATACTGATTAAGTTGTAAGACAAATTAATGAAGGACGGTAACCAATATGGCTTTATTACAGGATTGGCAGAGTATTGCCTATAATAAAGAGACAGACAAAAATAAACTTCGCAATTTCTGGCAGAACTATTTCATGATTGAGAAAGGCATCTATCAGAAACTACTTGCAAACCCGGAAGAGGTTGTAAGAGGAACGGTAAAAGAGCTTGCTGACAAGTACGAGATCGATGTCCTCACCATGACAGGCTTCTTGGACGGAATCAACGACAGTCTGAAAGTTAAGAACCCGATCGAGGAGATGACTGAGGATACAGAAGTCAGCCTTGATTTCGATACAGAGATGCTCTACAAGAACATGGTTGACGCAAGAGCAGACTGGCTCTACAACCTCACAGAGTGGGATGCAATCTTCACACCTGAGAAAAAGAAAGAGCTCTATGTAGAGCAGAAGAAGTCCGGAACAATTGTCAAGGGCAAGAAGATCGGACGTAATGATCCATGCCCGTGCGGCAGCGGCAAGAAGTATAAATACTGCCATGGAAAGAATAAGTAATGATTGACTGTAACCCGGGAACCTCAGTGTGCCCGGGTTTTCTGATATCCAAGAGGATCGAAGATCTTCGAATGACCGATCCGTAAGAGAATAAATGCAGAATACGGATGATTTTGAATTCCCTGCGGGAGGAAAGCTCCGCGACGGGTAATTCTTTTTTGCAGAATATATAAAATGTATAAGGAGGAGTGGATGAATAACCAGTTTACAGCATTGGCAAAAGCAGCGATCTCACAAGCTGTCAAAGCCGCTCAGGAAAAGAACCATGCCTATGTGGGCACGGAACATTTGCTGATCGGACTTCTTCGTGAGAAACGCGGAACGGCTTCCTGCATTCTTACAGAATACAATGTAGACGAGGAAGTGCTGACCCATCTGGTTCAGCAGTTTATTGCCCCTGAGAAATCCGGTGACGTGCTTTTGAAACCGGAACCTTCTCCGAGAGCGCAGAAGGCTCTTGATACAGCAGTGGAATATGCTGCATCCCAGAGACAGGAACTGGCCGGAACAGAGCACATTCTCATGGCAATACTTCGTGATACGGATTGTGTAGCCTCCAGACTGCTCTACACCATGAATGTCAACATACAGAAAATGTTTATAGATATTCTTCGAACCTGTCAGGTTTCTGAAGAAGAAATGAAGCGGGAGGCACAGGATATCCGTGAATCATCTTCCGGAGATTCACAGCCTTCAACGCCTACCCTTGATCAGTACAGCAGAGATCTGACGGCTTTGGCCTCCAAGCACCTTCTGGATCCGGTGGTTGGAAGAAACGATGAGATCAACCGCGTCATCCAGATTCTCAGTAGAAGAAAGAAAAACAACCCCTGTCTCATCGGAGAGCCCGGCGTTGGAAAAACGGCGATTGTGGAAGGCCTGGCGCAGAGAATTGCTGCAGGTGCTGTTCCGGATTCTGTGAAGGGTAAGAGACTGGTGGTTCTCGATCTCTCCGGAATGGTGGCCGGATCCAAGTATAGAGGAGAATTTGAAGAGCGAATCAAGCGGATTTTGGCGGAAGTTATGGACAATCAGAACATCCTCCTCTTTATCGACGAGATTCATACCATTATCGGTGCCGGAGGAGCAGAGGGGGCTCTTGATGCCTCAAACATTCTCAAGCCTTCACTGGCCAGAGGAGAGATTCAGCTCATCGGAGCAACTACCATCGAAGAATACCGGAAACACATCGAGAAAGATGCGGCTCTTGAGCGGAGATTCCAGCCGGTTACGGTAGAACAGCCCAGTGACGAAGAGACACTGGAGATCCTTCACGGACTTCGCGATTATTACGAAGAACATCACGGAGTAACAATTCTCGATGAAGCGCTTGAGGCCGCTGTAAGGATGAGTACCCGCTATGTCAACGACAGATATCAGCCTGATAAGGCCATCGATCTGATTGACGAGGCTTCTGCCTCTGTTCAGCTGGGAGATTTCATTTCCGGAAGCGCGAAGGGCAGAGAGAAGATCGATCTCGATGCAAGGATCGCAGAGGTGATGGAACAGAAAGAAGCTGCCATTGCCGCAGGAGATTTTGAGCAGGCAGAAGAGCTTCAGAGTGAACAGAAAGCCCTGGAGAAAAAACTTGCCAGAGCGAAACAGCCGGCCAGGGGAAAGACTAAAAAGAAAGTAACCGTGGACGACATCGCGAGAACAGTTTCCATGTGGACCAAGATCCCGCTTGAAAAGATCGCCGAGGCAGAGTCTAAGAGACTTGCCAGACTCGAGAAGATTCTTCATGCCAGAGTGATCGGACAGGAGGAGGCAGTCACTGCAGTATCCAAAGCGATCCGAAGAGGAAGAGTCGGTCTGAAGGATCCGGGACGCCCCATCGGTTCCTTCCTTTTCCTGGGACCTACGGGTGTCGGAAAGACAGAGCTCTCCAAAGCTTTGGCGGATGCGGTGTTCGGCAGTGAAGATGCCATGATACGTGTCGACATGTCCGAGTACATGGAGAAACACAGCGTCTCCAAACTCATCGGTTCACCGCCCGGATACGTGGGCTACGATGAGGGTGGTCAGCTTTCCGAGAAAGTCAGAAGGCATCCCTACAGCGTGATCCTCTTTGATGAGATCGAGAAGGCACATCCGGACGTGTTCAATATTCTGCTTCAGGTTCTGGATGACGGTCATATCACAGATGCTCAGGGACGCAAGATCAGTTTCAAGGATACCGTGATCATCATGACCTCCAACGCAGGCGCAAACCGCATCGTTCAGCCGAAGAAACTGGGCTTCCTCTCCCTGGATGATGAGAAACTGGGCTACGAGACTATGAAACTTCAGGTTCTGGAAGAAGTAAAGATGATGTTCCGTCCGGAGTTCCTGAACCGTATCGATGAAATTCTGGTCTTCCACTCCCTGACCCGCGAGGATATGCAGAAGATTGTCGAGATACTTCTGAAAGATCTTACAGACAGGTGCAGCACCCAGCTCGGCATTGAGCTGAAGATCAGCCAGAGTGTCAAAGACGACCTCATCGATAAGAGTTTTGACAATAAATACGGCGCAAGACCTCTCCGCAGGGCGATTCAGAACCGCATGGAAGATTCTCTCTCGGAGGAAATTCTCGGCGGAAAAATCAAACGAGGCGACCATGTCTCCTGCAGTCTGAAAGATGATGCCATTGTTTTTTCAGTTGTGAAAAAATGAGGGATATTATATAATTTAGATATCAGTAAGTGTATTGCTTTATGCAGGAGGTTAGAAACGACATGGCTGCAATTAAGGAGCTGTTAAGGGCTGAGAACGACGGAACTCTCAGTTTCGGAGATTACGAGCTTAACGAAAAGAAGAAACTTGCGGATTTTGAGTTCAAGGGCAACGTCTATAAAGTAAAGACCTATAAAGAGATTACAAAGCTGGAGTGTAACGAGATGTTCGTTTACGAATCTGTTCCGGGAACAGCTGTCACAGGTTTTTGCGAGACAGATAAAGGCATGAGCTTTGGTGTAGAGGGCGTACAGGACGCACAGATTACACTGGGAGTAGAAGAGGATACGAAGTATCAGGTACTTCTCGATGGAGTAAACGTCGGAGATATCGAGACGAATATCAGCGGCAAACTCACCTTTGGCGTAGAGTTGACCGTAGGTAAAGCCATAGACGTCAGAGTTGTCCGTTGTTGACATACAAGAGATAACATAAGCCACAGGTACATGTGATCCATGTAAATGATCAGTACCGGTGATCAGTATAAGTAATAAATGAATAAATAATCGGGCTCCGGGCAGGAATGTCCGGAGTCTTTTTTGACACATGGGGTATTCGGGAAAGCCCATGTGCAGGACGTGATTCGGGATGTGCACACGTGTGACATTCGTTTTTATGGAGGGGAATACCGGTGAAAGAAAAGAAGAGTATATTTTTCTGCCAGAACTGCGGCTATGAATCTGCGAAATGGATGGGGCAGTGTCCGGGATGCCATGAGTGGAATACGTTTGTTGAAGAAACTGTATCCGAGAAAAAAGCAGGAAAAAGGACATCATCTGCTTCGGGACGGGGAGAAAAAGACCTGAGACCCAAAACACTTTCGGAGATTGATCTGACTGCGGGACACCGGATGGAGACAGGAATCGGGGAACTTGACAGGGTACTCGGTGGAGGGATTGTAAAAGGTGCACTGATGCTCATCGGAGGTGACCCCGGAATCGGAAAATCAACCCTTCTTCTCCAGGTTTGCAGGGAGTTGTCGGACAAGGGAGTGCATGTGCTCTATGTCTCCGGAGAGGAATCATTGCAGCAGATCAAATTGAGAGCTCTCCGGATCGGAACATTCACAGACAATCTGAAACTGTACTGTGAGACAGATCTGGATGACATTCAAAGAGTCATCGAGAACGATAAGCCCGAGCTGGTGGTGATCGATTCCATTCAGACCATGTACAACGAAGCAGTGAGCTCCTCTCCGGGCAGCGTCTCACAGGTGAGGGAGACTACCGCCGTTCTGCTCAGAATGGCAAAAACTCTGCAGATTCCCGTATTCATCGTTGGTCATGTGACAAAAGACGGAAACGTCGCGGGTCCCAGAGTGCTGGAGCATATGGTAGATACCGTTTTGTACTTTGAGGGCGACCGCAATCAGTCTTACAGAATCCTGCGTGCCGCAAAAAACCGTTTTGGATCCACCAACGAGATTGGTGTCTTCGAGATGCGTTCCGGCGGATTGGTAGAAGTGAAGAATCCCTCAGAATACATGCTGGATGGCCGACCGGAGGATGCTTCCGGCTCCGTTGTGGCCTGTTCCATGGAAGGCTCCCGGCCCATCATGATTGAGATTCAGGCACTGGTCAGCCGCACAAACTTTAATTTCCCGAGGAGAACGGCCAACGGCACCGACTTCAACAGGGTAAACCTTCTAATGGCTGTACTGGAAAAAAGAGCCCGGATCAATCTATCTCAGAGCGATGCCTACATCAATATCACCGGCGGCGTGAGAATGTCCGAACCTGCGGTGGATCTGGCAATCATTCTGGCGCTGGCATCCAGTTATAAGGATATTCCCGTTCCGGCGGATACTGTTGCCTTCGGCGAGGTCGGACTCTCGGGAGAAATCCGTTCTGTAACAATGGCAGAACAGCGGGTGAGAGAAGCGGCGAAACTGGGCTTTGGAAAGGTGATTCTGCCCAATGCCTGTATGCGTTCGCTGGAAAAACTACAGGGCGAATTGAAGATCCGCATGTATCCGGTCCGTAATGTGAGAGAGGCCATAGACTGCATGCTTCGCTGATGAAAATAAAAAAATAAAAAAAGTGTAAAAAGGTTGTTGACAGACTGTACAGGGAGTGATATAGTATCACTTGTCGCTGACGAAGAACAATAACGAATCAGCCGACAAAACCTTATGAACATTGACAACTGAACAGTAAAACACATCCTCGAAAATTCAAAAAAACATTTTTGAACGATCGATGAGTATTCAACAATTTATTGTTAATACAAATCCTTTAAAACAGTAATAA
>JAIKXQ010000116.1 GCA_024684035.1 Eubacterium sp.
TTACGTGCCGCCTAAGCCGAGTGATCTTGCGGATTACGACGTCGAATTCAGGGGCTGGTATAAAGATGAAGCGTTTACACAGCTGTTTGACTTCAATATTACGATGCCGCCTAACGGTATTGAAATTTACGCGAAGTGGTCAGCGGACCCTCAAGACGTAAAGGCTTATCACACAATCAGTGGTGGCCAAGATTTTTCGGAGTTCCAGGTTGAGTACGGCGGCCTCATTGATGAGAAGCAGTTGCCTAATATTGACCCTCCGGAAGGTATGAAATGGATCGGTTGGGCCACAAAGAATGGCGATACCTATACTCTTTACAATTTTAATGAGAGAGTTTTCCATGATATCGAACTCTATCCGTATTACATCGGCAACAAGAGCTATTACATCAATTATGATGCGAACGGTGGAACGGGAACAGTTAAGGATGAGATGGCATACAGCAGTGGCGTATTTGCCACAGTAAAGAGTGATCAGGGACTTACTCCGCCACTGGATAAGAATAATAATCCTAAAGTATTCCTGGGATGGAGTCTGACTGAGAATGGAGCAGCAACCTATTATCCGGGCGCCAAGCTCTTTATCGATGGTCACGGTGATTCTGCTATAACGCTGTACGCAGTTTGGGGTGACAAGCAGACGACAACGACAGTGACCTATCATTCCAATTATCCCGATGGCACTGATAATACAGAGGTTCATTCAAATGAAAGAATAATAAACAATTCATATATCGAATTGAAATCTTCTGCAGATGTCGGCTTTGCTTATGAGAATTATATATTCATGGGGTGGTCGAGAACTGCAACAGGTTCTGCAGAATTCAAGGCTGGTTCCAAGGTAGGCGTTGATAACAATGGAAATATTGCGTCAGCGACCAACGACCTCTATGCAATCTGGCAGAAGAAAAAAGAAGTGACAGTCACCATCACCGGTGAGCAGCACAACGAAGCCTATGATGGACAGTCTCATTCGGTAAGCTTCACGCTGGAAGCAAGTGATACATCGTATGATTTGTCGAATGTCTATTACAATGGAAAAGTATATCAGCATAATACTGCGGATACTACGATTTCAAGAAAAGACGCCGGTAAATCAGAAATGGGACTTCAGACGACGGATTTTGAGAACAAAGACACAAGCGTAATTGTTACTTTTGTTGTTGCCCAAGATGCGATAATTGATATCGCAAGGCGAAAAGTTACACTGACTAGTGAAACGGCATCGAAACCATATGATGGAACCCCGCTTACAAAACCGAATGTCACAGTAGAAGGTGACGGCTTTGTGGAGGGAGAACTTTCTGAAGTTAAGGCAACAGGCTCTGTTCTGACAATGGCGGAAAGTCCGAAACAAAATACTATCGAATGGAAACTGAAAACAGGATTCAACGAGAATAACTATGATGTTACAAAAAATGAGGGTACACTGACGATTACGGGAAATACAGCAAAGATCATCGTAACGGCAGCCAGTGACCAGAAGAAGTATGACGGCAAGGTACTTACGAATGACAAGCTGACCGTAACAGGAGTACCGGACGGATTTACGTGGACCGGCAAAGCAGAAGGAAGTATCACAAACTACGACGAGAATAAGAACGGCAACAATAAAGTTGCGGAATTTGTGATCAAAAATAAAGCCGGAGACGATGTAACCGATCAGTTTACAGGAATTACAAAGAATAACGGAACGCTCACGATTGAACAGCGCAAAGTGAAGCTGATCAGTGAAGGCGGTTCTAAACCGTATGACGGAACACCGCTTACAAAACCGAACGTCAAAGTAGAGGGCGACGGCTTCGTGGACGGTGAGCTCTTGGAAATCAAAGCAAACGGAAGCGTACTCACAACAGCAGACGGAGAAAAAACAAATACCATCACATGGAAGCTGAAGGAAGGGTTCAAAGAGAGCAACTATGCGGTTTCCAAAGATGAAGGAAAGCTTAAGATTACGGGAAATACAGCAAAGATCATTGTAACGGCAGCCAGTGACCACAAGATGTATGATGGCAAGGCGTTTACGAAGGACGAGTTGACCGTAACAGGAGTACCGGATGGATTTACATGGACTGGCAAGGCAGAAGGAAGTATCACAAATTACGACGAGAATAAGAACGGCAACAATAAAGTTGCGAAATTTGTGATCTTAAACAAAGTCGGAGATGATGTAACCGACCAGTTTACAGGTATCACAAAGAATAACGGAACGCTTACGATTGACCAGCGCAAAGTGAAGCTGATCAGTGAGGGTGGATCCAAACCGTACGACGGAACCCCGCTTACAAAACCGAACGTCAAAGTGGAAGGTGACGGATTTGTACAGGGTGAAATTCTGGAGCTTAAAGCAAACGGAAGCGTACTCACAACAGCAGACGGAGAAAAACCAAATACCATCATATGGAAGCTGAAGGAAGGGTTTAAAGAGAGCAACTATGCGGTTTCCAAAGATGAAGGAAAGCTTAAGATTACGGAAAATACAACAGAGATCATCGTAACGGCAGCCAGTGACCACAAGATGTATGATGGCAAGGCGTTTACGAAGGATGAGTTGACCGTAACAGGAGTACCGGACGGATATACGTGGACCGGCAAAGCTGAAGGAAGTATCACAAATTACGACGAGAATAGGGCCGGCAACAATATAGTTGCAGAATTTTCGATCTTTAATGAAGCTGGAGAGGATGTAACCGACCAGTTTGCAGGAATCAAAAAGAATAGTGGAACGCTCACGATTGATCAGCGCAAAGTGAAACTGATCAGTGAGGGCGGATCCAAACCATACGACGGAACTCCGCTTACAAAACCGAACGTTAAAGTAGAAGGCGACGGATTTGTACAGGGTGAGATTCTGGAGGTTAAAGCAAACGGAAGCGTACTCACAACAGCAGATGGAGAAAAAACAAATACCATCACATGGAAACTGAAGGACGGATTCAAAAAGACCAACTATGAAGTTTCCAAAGACGAAGGAAAGCTTAAGATTACGGAAAATACAACAGAGATCATCGTAACGGCAGCCAGTGACCACAAGATGTATGATGGCAAGGCGTTTACGAAGGACGAGTTGACCGTAACAGGAGTACCGGACGGATTTACATGGACCGGCAAAGCAGCAGGAAGCATCACAAATTATGACGAGAATAAGAACGGCAACAATAAAGTTGCGGAATTTGTGATCCTAAACAAAGACGGAGATAATGTAACCGACCAGTTCTCAGGAATCACAAAGAATAGTGGAACGCTCACGATTGATCAGCGCAAAGTGAAGTTGATCAGTGAAGGCGGCTCCAAACCATACGACGGAACTCCGCTTACAAAACCGAACGTCAAAGTAGAAGGCGACGGCTTTGTACAGGGAGAGATTCTGGAGCTTAAAGCAAACGGAAGCGTACTCACAACAGCAGACGGAGAAATAACAAATAACATCACATGGAAACTGAAGGACGGATTCAAAAAGACCAACTATGAAGTTTCCAAAGACGAAGGAAAGCTTAAGATTACGGAAAATACAACAGAGATCATCGTAACGGCAGCCAGTGACCACAAGACGTATGATGGCAAGGCGTTTACGAAGGATGAGTTGACCGTAACAGGAGTACCGGACGGATTTACATGGACCGGCAAAGCAGCAGGAAGCATCACAAATTACGACGAGAATAAGAGTGGCAACAATATAGTTGTGGAATTCTCGATCCTAAACAAAGACGGAAATGATGTAACCGACCAGTTTACAGGAATCGAAAAGAATAACGGAACGCTCACGATTGAACAGCGCAAGGTGATTCTTACCAGTGAAACGGCTGAGAAACCTTACGACGGAATTCCGCTCACAAAACCGGATGTCACCGTAGAGGGCGACGGCTTCGTGGACGGCGAGATCTCCGATCTCAAAGCAACCGGAAGCGCTACCACAACGCAGGATGGAGAACAGACAAATACCATCGTATGGACGAAACTGCAGAATTACAAGGATTCCAACTATGACATCGAACCGCACGAGGGAACGCTCAAGATTAATGAGAATACGTCGGAAATCGTTGTAACAGCAGCTACCGGTTTCAGAATGTATAACGGAACAACGTATACAAATGATACGTATACCACAACTGGTCTTCCAGCTGGTTTGACCGCAGAAGCAACGATCGAAGGAAGCGTTACAAATGTACGTGAAGGCACTGTAGCGAATGTTGTGAAGGACGTAGTGATCAAAGATGCCGACAAAAATGATGTGACGAATCAGTTCACAAACATCCATACAGCTGACGGAATTATCCGTGTGACAGCAAGAAATGTGAGACTGATCAGTAAGAGCGCACAGAAAGTATTTGATAATACGCCGCTTACTGAGCCAGAAGTAACTGTTGAAGGCGACGGCTTCGTGGCTGGAGAGGTAACAGATCTCCATGCAAGAGGATCAATTACAAGAGTTGGAAATACAACGAATGACATCGTCTACACGAAGACAGGAGCATTTATTGACAGCAACTACAACATCACCGAGGAAATCGGAACCCTTGTGGTTATACCAAGTGGTGATCAGATTGTAGTCACATCCGGATCGGCAACGAAGATGTATGACGGCACACCGCTTACATTGGCCGGAGTCACCGCAACCATGCCGGCGCGCTTCACTGGTTACACTGTTCAGGCCAACACGACCGGAACGGTAACGAATGTAAACCAGGGCGCCGTAAGGAATGCCATCACAGGTATCCGGATTCTTGATCCTACCGGTAATGATGTAACTAACAACTTTGAAGCGGATGCTATTACTGTTGTCGAAGGTACGCTGACAATTACACCGAGAACGGTTGTACTGACCAGCGGAAGCGCAACAAAAGCATTCGACGGAACACCAATTACGAACTATCAGATTATAGTGACCGGAGACGGCTTCGTGGCCGGAGAAGGTTTACTCTACAATGTGACAGGCGCACAGACAGCTGTAGGATCCAGTGATAACACCTTCGGATATACGGCACAGGCAGGAACGCAGTTGACCAACTACCAGATCACTGTTGTACCGGGAACGCTGACGATTACTGAAGGTGCAATCGTTCCGATTAACCCGCCGGCACCAGTACCGGTACCGCCGCAGCCTAACCCGCAGCCGAATCCTGTCACACCGACAACACCGGAAGTAATTCAGCTCACACCTACAGTACCTACTCCTTCACCTACACCGGAAGTAGTACAGGTTGACGATGTTGAGACACCTCTTGCAAACATCCCGGAGAAGTGTAATGCACTTCCATTCCTTCTTCTCCTGGCAGCATGGATCGTCCTTATGATCTTCGCAGCAAGCATGAAGAAACAGCAGAAGAGAATCTTCGAGATGACAGAAGAGAAGAACAACAAAGAAATCGATATTGAATTACTCAGCAGAAAAAAACAAACCAGCAATAAAATGTGATGAGCGGAAGGAGGGAAAGATACTATGATCGAGAATTATTACAATTATTGTCATCAGGTACTTGGAATCCATATGTATACTATTCCGCTGATCATCGTCGCTGTCCTTATGATTGTCATGGGACTGATCCACTGGCTGAATCAGCGCAAACGTCAGGAAGAATTTGACGAGAATGCTGAAGAACACAGAAAGGACAGAATGGAGGCAGCCGCAGCTGCGGCTGCAGTCTCCCAGACTTCTACTGCCGGCGCGAAATCAGCAGACGCGGCTAAGTCATAGTGAAAGGAGAGAGCGATATGAGTGAACAGTGGCAGTTTTTACTTGATCACAGTGAAATACGGTTTGATGTATGGGCTCTTCTGGCACTTATTGTACTGATCGCGGCTGTTGTATATTTCATCATCAGGGCGATACAGATGTCCGGAAAGAAGAAAGAGCTTCAGGAACAGATGGAAAAGCTGGATGAAGAGCTGGGAAACGCTGTTTCTGCAATGGGAGCCGCAGGCGCGGTTCAGAACGGCAGCAAACAGTAGAAAGAATGAAGCCGGCTTGAACTGATTCGGGTTGACTCGAAGCAGATTCGAAGAGGACTTAAAACAGACTTGAAAGCCAATCAGGGTGGAATTCTTTCAGAATCTATGAGATAATGAGTACCGCGGCAGGGAGCTGTCGCGGTACTTTTGCGTGATACAGGAGATTGCTTCGCAGTCCCGATATTCGAAGGATTTACATCCGGGATCCGGGGGCTGGCGGACGTTGGTCTTTCAAAAGAGATGGTAAAGAATGCCATAATCACGGGGGGATTCCGAATGGGGACGAAACAGCTTGTAGAAGCGGCCAGGATTATATCCAGGCTTGCGCATAAGGGGCAGATTGATAAGCAGGGCTTTCCGTATTATCTCCATCCACAGACGGTGGCGTCCCTGGTAGAGACGGATGAGGAAAAAATCACCGCCTACCTGCATGATACGCTGGAGGATACGGAGCTGAAAGAAGCGGATCTGCGGGCTGTTTTCGGAGATGAGATCATGGATGCGGTCCGGCTTCTGACACATGATCCTAAGGATTCTTACATGGACTATGTGCGAAAAATCAGTGAAAACCGGTTGGCTACGGTGGTAAAAATCGCGGATCTTACCCATAATCTGGATGAGAACCGGTGGAGTACGGATGAGCTGCCGGATTATCTCCGGAGAAAAAGGAAAGAGTGTTATCTTCCGGCCATGAAACTTCTGAAAGAGAGTCTCGGCGTGGATGAATAAGACGTCGTGCAAATGAAAGCAGAAGACCAGAGTCAGACGTCCGGAGATAAAAGATAAACAAGATGAAACGTGAAGCGCGTGCTGTGACAGATAAATGCTTTGTCACGGCACTTTTTTTCTGTAAAATTCGTCGGAGGACTCGTTTTCATTGGTAAAAATGTGGTATAATATCGACTGTATAAGTGCTTTTGGGCGACAACTTGACCATCGGGTTTGTATGGAATCCAAGGAAGTATGTAGCTGAAAATCAAACGGGAAACTGAAAAGGGGATCGGTTTTTCAAGTCGTTATTAAGGGGGATCCCATTGAAACTTAGAAATCATTTAAAGAAAGCTGTCACTTTTTTTATGGCAGTTACAATAGCCTGTGCCATTGAGGTGCCGGCGATGCAGCAGAGTGTATATGCGGAAGCAAATCAGCAGGCGCTGTTCGGAGGAAGCTCTTCCGGATCGATGGATGTATCGGTGGATGGCATGTCATCGGAGTCGCTGTTTTTCTCCGGCTCGTCCTATGCGGATTCGGAGATCTCATTGTCCGGCGCTGATCATTCATCTTCTTCGAAGCAGGAAGCTTCTACAGGTTCATCAGGAAAAAGCTCCGGAGATCTGCTTGTGGGCGGCGTGCCGGAGGGCTCCACGGTGAGCAACTGGAGCAGTTCCGAGGAGGCCGTTGCGGAGGCAGATATTGCGAAGACACAGAAGGCGGATCGCAAGGCTGTCAGCGAGGGCGTCAAGGTGGATCCGGCTGCAGGCAATGTCTACGTGGACGTGCTGACCAACGAGAAGGAGATTTTTTCCTTCCTTCGGAAAGAGCTGGGGCTCAATCATGCGGCCGCAGCCGGCGTTCTTGGAAATATCTACTATGAGTCCGGATTCAACAATGCGGCCATCGGCGATTACGGCACCAGTTACGGTATCTGCCAGTGGCATCTCGGACGATACGAGAATCTTAAGAACTTCTGCAAAGCCAGCGATCTGGATTACACCTCCTGTATCGGACAGCTGCATTATCTGAAGTACGAGCTGGAGAATTCCTATCCAACTGTTCTGGCGCATCTCCGTCAGGTTCCGGATACGGCCGACGGTGCATATGACGCGGCGGCTTTCTGGTGTATTTATTTCGAGGTTCCGGCGAACCGTGAGCAGAAAGCGGTTGTGCGAGGCAATACGACCCGCACCACTTACTGGCCGCGATACGCGAATGTGGAAGCGGAGGATGAGCTCACGGGCTGTGCGGAAACGAAGGTGGATGTTGAGAAGGATCCGGAGATTGACTATGTGAAGTGGATGAAGGAATTCGCGGAGGATGACAGTCACGGATATTCCGAGCTGTTGAGAAACGGTGAGACGGATGTAGATGCTTTTTCCTTCGTCTACTATGCCCTTCAGAAGAATCATTATCTCGAGGGTGAG
Source organism: Eubacterium sp. (assembly GCA_024684035.1). Lineage (GTDB taxonomy): Bacteria > Bacillota > Clostridia > Lachnospirales > Lachnospiraceae > Bilifractor. The sequence goes on from JAIKXQ010000116.1 coordinate 8,091, forward strand.
AATGAAAATATTCCGTTTACGGTACGGGATTTCAGCGGATATCTCAACAAGCACGGCTTCATGCTGAAGAGTTTTGATAAGATCGATGAAGCGGAGCTCACGGAAGGCGACATCATCGTGACGAAAGATATGAAGACCATCGGAGTTTATGACGGCTGCGGCAAAATGTTCCTGGCACAGAGGCCGGAGGACGAAGCGCGGATTGAGCAGACCGGAGATCAGGATGGAAAAGAAGTGACGTCCGTGGATATTCCGAAGGACACGGCAGTCATGATTTTTCACCTGATGGTGAAGGATGAACTTCTTCCGGACTATGCACAGTGGATGGTGGATTATGCGGATTCAAATGTGCATGGTTTCATCAAAGATGGCGATGACAGAGTACACAGCCTGGATGTGGATGCGGAGTCATTTCTCTATCGGGCACTCTGTCACAATGATTATATTGAAAAGGGTAAGGTCTTCGATGACCAGATAGAGGAGAAGGTGCTCCGGAAGGCTGGTTTTGAAGACGTGACTGGCTATGTTACAGGTGAAGATGAGACCTGCCGTGCCGGCGACATTGTGATGAACAGCGAGATCGGAACGGCGGTTTATATCGGGCATAATACCTATGTATTGGCCGACCGCAGCACATCGGAGGCTGCCCGCAAGATCAGCGGCGACCAGTCCGGCAAGGAAGTGCGGAAGCTGATGCTTCTCAATCCCAACTGGGAGAGAGTGTTCCGTTATAAGGATCTTCGGAAAAATGATGAGGAATCCGCGGAGAAACTTGCGGAGGCCGGAAGTGAAGGAACTGATAGAGCTTCTTCAAAGGACAGAAGGAAAACAGGTTCCGCTGAGCTGAAGTGGACAACCGGTTCCCCGGAGGGAGAAAAGAACAGCGGCACAACACAGAATTCAGCACAGAGCGGTGATGAAAAAACAACCGTGAAGAAGGTCGAAGACCGGCTGAATGAGGGCGAGGATGTTTCTGTCGATGAATAATCGAGGAAAGGACGGAGGCCTATGAAGAGCAAGCTACATCTTCTCACGCCATCCGTCTTCAACGTGAAGGACAAGACAGGATGGTTCTGGACGGAGGAGGAAAACGGTCGGGGGTTCTATGACAAGCCGATCATTTCCGATCCCCTGAACGGAGCGTCGATAAAGTTCGCGCACTATGACCTGGGGTACTGGAAAGAAGAACACCGGCATGGCTGTTCCTTTGGCGTCTATGTGATTGACGGAGAGTATACGGTGGGAGAACGACAGATCCGGGCGGGATCTTTTGTCTGGAACCCTGTGGGGAATGTTAGCTCCCACGGCGCGTCGGGCGATAAAGACTGCCGGATACTTTATATTTCCAACCGGTCGGAAGCGTCACCGGAAGATTTCGCGGACAACACGGTTTCCCGTGCAGCCATCGGGAGTCAGCCGTGCGGCGGATGGAAAGCATGGAAGCAGGGACTGGAGACCGGAGACGAAGGCGAACGGATTCAGGTTTTCAATATCTTTGAGAGCCCCGGCTGGATCGAGAAGGAAGAACCCATCGGAAACGCTTTCTATGACAAGCAGATGATCGTAGACAGAGAGACCGGCATGGTGGTGAACTTTTCGAGATATCCGGCCGGTTTCCGGAAACCCAGGTTTCAGTTGAACTGTGCTCACGGAATGTATATCATCAAAGGCGCTATGGTGACCGATCACGGTGTCTTCGGCCCGGGGAATTTTATCTGGTATCCCAAGGGCTGTGCCTGTGAAATGACGGTGACAGCGGATGAGGATTGTCTTTTCCTTTTCGTGACAAACCGGAGTTACAGGATTCAATTCCTGTGACAGTGACCGGTTCATTTACCTCAGAGAAGACTTGAAGCTCGCGTTTGTGTTTTCAAGAGAAATGCGGTAAAGCGTTTCGCAGAGATAGAATATCAAGAGATGGAATATCATAATAGCAGGTGACGGAAAACCCGTTGCCTGTTATTTTTTTTGCCCGAAGGACGATATTTTTTAGTAGAGACTGGTCTTCGGATTTCAGGGAAAGCCGGATAAATCCCCCTCCTTCCTGGTGACGACGATTTTCTTCTCAGTCGGGGCGATGGAATCAATGCTTTCCTGGTAGAATCTTCCGAAGAAAGAACGTGTGAAGGAGTGCGAAGATGAAAGCTAAAAAAGCGAAGAAACTGCGGGAACCCAGCTTGAGTAAGAAGCTGGCGGCTATTGTTGCGGCTGTTTTGCTGTGCGTATTTGCAATCATGACGGTTTCGATCATTATCTTTGTCGGCGGATCGATGCTGCGATCGACGGACAAGACGATGTATTCTGCTGCGGAGAAGGCGGCGTCCAAGATGAAAGGCATGCTGGATGTCGTCGAGGATCTGGATAAGAATGTCTATACAGCTGTCGCGCAGATGTATAAAGAGGAAGACTCGGAAGACGCCGGTATTACAGCAGCCTGGAGCGTGGAGGGCGTGGTCAAGGGACAGCCGAAGGCAACGAAGGGAAACTTTATCAGTCGCGTGACGGGCGAGGAGATGAGCGGAAGCAGATTTGCCGCGGAGACAGCAGTGCTCAATACTCTTTATCATGCGGTTACAACCTACGACTACATCGCGTCGGCAGGACTGCTCATGGAGCCGGGAGCTTTTTCCGGAGATATTGAGCAGTATGCACCTTTTATCACTGAAGCTGATATTGAGAAGGGAATTCTGCAGAATCTCGACTACAGTGCCTATGAGAGCGCAGAGTACTATGCTTCCGCAAAGGAATCCCTGAGCGAGGGAAGCAGCAATGCTTTTGATGCAGACGGCGAGAAGGTTGTGGCGATCTACTATCCCATTGTTGTGGATGGCTCCTTCAAGGGTGCCGCGGTCATTGCAGTCAAATCCGCGTCCTTTAATGTCATGCTTGATAAGTATCCGCCATTCAACAACATGATCTACAACATCCTCAATGGAAACGACACCATCGTCTATAGTGCGAATGCCGATATGATCGGAAGAGAATACAGTGAGATCATAGGGGAAGAGGCATACAAGGAGCATACAGCCGGCGTTCAGACGGGTGAGCGTTTTACCTATTCGAGTATCTCCGAGAAGCACGGAAAGGTTATCCGTTATTTCGCACCGGTTCAGATCGGAAAAGACACCTGGTGGACACAGTGTGCTCTTGCGCAGGGCGATTATTACGAGTCCAATATTCAGATGGTTACCTTCATCATGGTATTCATGATTATTGCTCTGGTTGTGCTCAGTGCAGTGGTAATCTTCCTGTTGACCAAATCTCTTGCTCCACTGCACAGAATCGGGGCAGCGGCGCACAAGGTTGCCGAGGGTGACTTTGATGTGGATGTCACCTATAAAGGCAAGGATGAGATCGGAGTACTTGCGGATTCTATTCATATGTTTATTGAGCGGCTTCGCAAGATCATCGAGGATTTGTCCGAGAATCTGACGCAGCTGTCGGACGGCAATTTCAACACCGACAGTGAACGGCACAAAGAACTCTACGTAGGTGCCTATGCTCCGCTGAAGGATGCTGTGAACAGTATCAGCTCAGAACTTTCTGTAACCATGAGGGAGATTAAGAACTCCGCGAATCAGGTATCCGGTGAGGCGGATCAGGTTGCTTCCGGTTCACAGGCACTGGCACAGGGCTCCACGGAGCAGGCTTCTTCTGTAGAGGAACTCTCCCAGACTATGGTTGAGATTTCTCACAAAGTACTGGGTACGACGGATCTCACGAAAGAGGCGGCGGATATCAGCCGTGGCTCCAATGAGGCCGTCCGGACATCCAACGACAAGATGATCGAGATGTCCCAGTCCATGACAGAGATTACAGAGAAAGCGAACGAAATCGGCAAGATTATCAAGACGATTGATGACATTGCATTCCAGACCAATATCCTCGCACTGAATGCGTCGATTGAGGCGGCGAGAGCAGGCGCCGCAGGTAAAGGCTTCGCGGTTGTTGCCGATGAGGTCGGCAACCTGGCGAAGAAGTCTCAGGAAGCCGCCAGCGATACGGCACAGCTCATCGAGGATACCATCAATGCGGTTCACAAGGGAGCCGGTATTACGGACGAGACAGCCACAGCTCTCGACAAGGTATCCGACAGCTTCAACAGAATCGATGAACTGGTAGGCAAGATCTCGGAAGCTTCCGAGCAGCAGAGCGTCGGCATCCAGCAGGTGACCGAGGGAATCGACCAGATTTCTTCCGTAGTTCAGACAAACTCCGCCACAGCAGAGGAGAGCGCGGCTGCCAGCCAGGAGCTTTCTTCTCAGGCAGAGAAGCTGCATGAGCTTGTGAGCAAATTCCGTCTCAAAGAATAAGAAATGAAAGCTCAGTCAAAAATGAAATAAGACCTTAGAGATGGGAGCGGATCTTTCGGGAAGAGAGATCCGTTCCCTTTTAAAGTGCATCTGTGATATGATACAAAAAATGAATCCGCAAAACTAAAAAAATGAGGGAGGTATCTGTAAATGCTGGAACCGGGAATCAAAGGATGTGTGGAGAGAGTTGTGACGGAAGAGATGAGTGCTCTTCGTATGGGAAGCGGTGAGCTCATGGTGTTGGCTACACCCTGCATGATCGCGATGATCGAGGAGGCGGCCTGGAAAAGTATTTCCGCAGAGCTGGAAGAAGGACAGGGCTCCGTGGGTACGCTGATGGATGTGAAGCATACCGCGCCAACACCGATGGGTATAAAAGTGACTTGCGAGACCGTACTGAAGGAAGTGGATCGCAGACGCCTTGTCTTCGAGGTAAAAGCTTACGATGAGACGGGCATTATCGGCGAGGGAATCCACGAGAGATTTCTGATTGACAATGAAAAATTTCAGGCGAAGGCAGAGGGAAAAAAGGCCGGCGAATGAGTACGTATATTGCAATTGATCTGAAAAGTTTCTATGCCTCCGTGGAATGTGTGGAGAGGAAGAGGAATCCTTTGACGACGAATCTGGTGGTTGCGGATGCGTCCAGGACGGAAAAAACCATCTGTCTTGCGGTTTCTCCTTCGCTGAAAGCCTACGGGATTCCGGGGCGTGCCAGACTGTTCGAGGTGGTTCAGAAAGTGCGTCAGGTCAATGCGGCCAGACGAAGCCGGATCGCTGATGGTAAGTTTCGGGGTGCAGCGGATGACTCAGAAGAGTTGAAACTTCATCCGGAGTATGAACTCACGTACATTGCCGCCAAACCGAGGATGGCGCTTTATATGGAGTACAGTACCCGGATTTATCAGATTTATCTGAAGTATGTGGCGCCGGAAGATATCCATGTCTACTCCATCGACGAGGTATTTATGGATGTCACGGCCTATCTGAAAACCTACGGCCTGTCTCCCAGGGAACTTGCCTCCCGGATCGTCAGGGATATACTTGCGGAGACAGGAGTGACTGCGACGGCCGGCATCGGGACAAATCTCTATCTCGCAAAGATTGCCATGGACATCGTTGCCAAGCATATTCCTGCGGATGAGAATAACGTCAGGATCGCGGAGCTGGATGAGGAGAAGTACAGAAGGCAGCTGTGGACGCACCGGCCCATCACGGACTTCTGGCGCGTGGGGAGAGGTTTTGCCAGAAAGCTGGAGGCAAACGGAATGTATACCATGGGTGATGTGGCCAGGTGTGCGGTCACCAATGAGGAGCTGCTCTTTCACCTCTTCGGAGTGAACGCGGAGCTTCTGATGGATCATGCTTTCGGCTACGAGCCCTGCCGGATCGAAGACATACGGAAGTATAAGCCGGAGAACAACAGCCTGGGATCCGGGCAGGTGTTGCAACATCCGTATTCCTTTGAAAAGGGAAAACTCATCGTCCGGGAGATGACGGATCTGCTTGTGCTGGATCTGGTTGAAAAAAAGCTGGTGACGGATCAGATGGTTCTTACCATCGGCTATGACCGATCCAATCTGGAGGATATGAGTATCGCCGCGGCCTACAGCGGTGAGGTGACGACGGATCACTACGGCAGAAGGGTGCCGAAGTCTGCGCACGGGTCTGTGAACCTCGAGGGATGGACTTCATCCACGAGAAAAATCACGGAGGCGGTGACCTCACTGTACGACCGGATTGTGGATCCGGCGCTGCTGATCCGGAGGGTCAATATCACGGCCGGTCACGTCATCGATGAGGAGCGGGCAGAAGAAAAGCCGGCCTATGAGCAGATGAATCTCTTCACAGACTTTGTGATGAATGAGGACTCAAAGAAGGAAGAGGCGGCGCTGGAAAAAGAACGGAAGGCGCAGGATGCCATTCTGGAGATACGGAAGAAGTTCGGCAAGAATGCGGTGCTCCGGGGCATGAACCTGGAAGAGGGGGCAACGGCCAGGGAGAGAAACCGCCAGATCGGAGGGCACAAAGCCTGAGCGCATAAGGCCTGAGAGCGGACGAAAAACCAGCGCGAAGCGCGAAATGTTGATGTGACGGATGAGTGTTGGAGTCTACCGAAGCATCGGGTGAAGGTAAAAGCGTGCACCCCGGTGAGCCGTAGGAATGTGAAAAGGACGGGAACAGGAGCGAATGGAACAGAAGAAAGAAGATGTCTGGCAGAATGAGGCGCGAGAGGCGGAAAAAAAGTACGGCGATCTGCTCCGATATGAATATCGCGGGCCGAAGAAGCATCCGCATATGTCCGTGGAGGCCAGGGCTGCGCAGTTTTCGCCTTTTGCCGCGCTGACCGGTTACGAAGAGGCAGTCAAAGAGACCAGGCGTCTCACAGAGGAAAAACCGGAACTGGACGAGGAGCGAAAGGCGGAAATCGACAGGGTTCTGCAGCTCCTTGTGGAAATGCGCCGTTCGGGAGAAGTATCCGACGGAAAGATCCGCATCCGGGTCACCTATTTTCAGCCGGATCAGCGGAAAGCCGGCGGTGCCCTGGTTGATGTGGAAGGTTTTTTCAGGAGAATTGACGGATACAGGAAGCGCCTTTTCATTGAGGGAGAGAATCCGGCAGAAAATCCGTCGGAGATTTCTCTGGAGGAGATCACGGATCTTGTTATTGTATAGTAAGAGGATAATAATCTATTTTTATGGCACATAACAAAAAATGTGTGCAAACGTGAGAAATTGTACCCGGTAACAAAAAATTAGATAAAAAATAGAAAAAATATATCAGAAATTACAAATATATTACTGCTATTTGATAAAATCTCTCGTAATTCAGAGGCTGTCTTTGAAGTGCGGGAGATTCTTTTTGTCTCGCAGAAATACTGCGAATTCCTATGGCTTTTTGATGAGACAAAACGCTACGCTGCAGACCTTGTTCTGGCTACGCCGAGGCTTTCTGATGCGTGCTATTCGGGCAAGCAGGCAAGTATTTGGTCGAGTTATTTAAGAACGGTTATACAGTATAGGAAATGGTTCAGAGGGATGGACAGCCCGATAAACGAGGGGGATGGATATGAAGAGAAAACAGATGTACACAGGTATGTTGATCGCGGCGCTGGCGGTTTCCGGTCCGGTGACACTTTATTCGACGGAGCCGGCTGCGGCTGAGGTGACACAGGAGGCGGATTCAACTGTTGTGTCACAGGGGGCTGGTGCAATTTCAGTTACCCAGATGGTGGATGCAGATGAGGTGGCCGGAGAGGAGGAGGTTTTTTACCGACACAAGGATATCGATGAGATGCGTTCCGCCGGTCTGTCCGGAGAGATTGCGGATCAGCTCAGAAGTATTGAAGATTGCGGAAGATCCCCGGTTGTCTATCTGACGGGAAAGGCAACCATGAAAAAGAAGGTCGCGTTTATGCCCGGGGAAGACATTATCATCGATCTGGAGGGACACGATCTGACCATCGGTGAGGACTATACCTTCGACGGCGCGAACCTTGCCATCGATGACACGGTGGGCGGAGGAACTGTATATGGCCTGAACCATCTGCATTTCAAGAACGGGGCGCAGCTAGTGACTTACTGCAAGACCGAGGGCGGCCCGGAGGATACACCGACGCCGACGGTTGAGCCGGATTCGAGAAAGGCCGAGGCGAATCTGGAGGGAAGGACGCTGATTCTCAAAGGTAAAATCGGCGCTACACAGTACTTCACCCTCTCGGATCGGGTGGCAGAGGATACGGATGCCTATGCCGTTTTTACAGTGGACGGAACAGAGACAAAGGTAAAAGTCTCCGAGGCGGAGAAGACGACCAACGGAAAAGGACAGACAAGTTACGGATTCAGTTACTACGCTGCTCCCCGTCAGATGAATGATGCGATCAATGTCCGCCTGTATCTGGGAGACGGAACGCCGGTGGTGATCTACAACGGCAATCACAAGAAGTCCTATGAGGACGGCCTGACCTACAGCGTGGCACAGGTGGCGGAAGTCTATGCGGATCCGTCATCCGGTTACAACATGTATCTGCAGGAGCTGGCGCAGAATATGCTCAACTACGGCATGTACGCCCAGAAACTTCTGGGTTACAAGGCGGATGAGGTGAATCCGGAGGATACCATGGACGAGATTGACGCGGATACCGTTGAGGGATACGAGCCGGAAATCGAGGGCGAAATCGAGGGCGTGAAGATGAAGGGAATGAATCTTGCGCTTCGCACGGACACGGATCTTTATTTCTATCTCACGCTTCCGGGAGGCGCTTCCGCTTACAAGGTCACCTTGGACGGAAAAAAGGTAAAACCGGAGAAGGACGGCAGGATGTATCAGGTCAAAATTCCGTCGATCGCAGCGGCAAAAATGTATGAGAGACATGAGATCGTCGTTGAGAAGGATGGCGAGACCATGAGTTTTTCCGTGAATGTTATGTCCTGGGTAAATCTTACGCTGAATCATCCGGAGAGGTGCGATCAGAAGACGCTGGAGATGGCAAAGGCCGTTTTCAAGTACGGAGACAGCGCGCACAGATACTTTGATGAGTGCGTGTATGATTGAGATGCATGACGGGATGCATGATGGGATGTGTAAGACGATACAGGGTATCGCAGCTGTTGAGTGCAGGCGGCTGAGCATACGATGACAGGATGGGGATGCAGGAATTAGGCAGAAATAGAAAATAAAGATTCATCCATCCATGAAATATGATAAAAATCAAGAAGAAATATATGCATTATATACAAAGTTAGTGTAGAATGAGAGTCACACTGAGGTAGAAACGGAAAGCAGAGGTATTGGAGAGAAAAGAGAAATAGAGTAAAACGGGGCAGGGTATAGTTATGGAACAATTGAATATCTGTATATGTGAGGATAACGACAGGGATTATGAGACGCTGAGGGCGTTGATCGATAAAGAAGAGGCGAATACTGTCTGTGAGCATTATAGTTCCGCTGAGGATTTTCTGAAGGAATACTATCCCGGAAAATTCGATCTTCTCTTTCTGGACATCTACATGCAGTCTGTCACGGGTATCGAGGCGTTGGAACGAATCCGGACAGTGGATCAGAACCTCTCAGTGGTGCTGGTGACCACCAGCACTGACTTTGCGCTTGAGAGTTACCGGCTTCGGGCTATGCGATATGTGGAGAAGCCCGTCCGGGAGGAGGATGTCTCCGAAGTCATTCAGTTTTGCCTGTTGAAGAAGGAATCACAGCCACATCTCGAAGTGAAGTCAGGCTATAACAAGCTTCGTATTCCCTTTGATCAGATCCTGTATGTGGAGCAGAAGGGGCGGAATATGTCCATCTGCCAGACGGATGATCAGATCATCAGGGTCTCCGGAAAGCTGGATGATATACAAAGTCAGTTCGAGGGGGAGACTTTTTTTCGCTGTCACAAGAGTTATATCGTGAATCTGTCTCACATCCGGTCTGTGGATTCGGAACTTCAGACGTTTGTGATGACCAACGAAGACTGCGTGCATATACGCCGGGAGAGCTTTTACAAGGCGAAGCACGCATATGAGGACTTTCTTTTTGACATAGCACAAAGAGTTTGATTCGTGACTTCGGGTGTGAGGCTTCACTGAAAACAGCAACGATACGTGGAAATCTCGGGGGGATGACGTATGTTGAAAAAAACAGGGGTACTGGCGAAAAAAGTGCCTGCGTTGATTTTTGGCGTACTACTGGTGATTATGCTTGTGTCTATCATTCCGTACGCCAGGTTTTCTCTGCCTCTCCGCGCGGGAGGGGCATCGCCAGCCAGAAGAATCTCGCAGGTGAAGGCGACGATTGACGGCAGAGAGCAGGATATTGTTTTGCCATATGTTGTGCGGGGACTTGCGCCGCGCACAGAAGTAAAAATACAGTTTCAGGTGGATACGAAACCGGACGATTATATGCAGGTCAAGACGGCCTATGCGCCACTTTGCGTCACGGTGGGCGGAAAGAAGATCTATGCATACGGAAAACAGGCGACAAGGCCGTCTTTTTTGCAGGATCCGCCCACAAATCTGAAGATGCTTCCTGTCGGGAATTTCGGGGAGCGGGCGGAGGTGAAACTGATCTACCTGTCTCCGAAGAGTATGAAGGAGCTGGTGATCACGCAGCCGGTGATCTCGAACCAGTCGGGACTGATCCGGTGGGATATGCTTCACGGCGGCGTAATGTTGTCGCTGGGGCTTTTCTTTATTCTGTTCGGGCTGATCCTTCTGCTGATCTCCGGCTTCGTAATCCGTATGGAGAAAAAAGGCTCGCTCTTCCTCTGGCTTGGGCTTTTTGCCATTGACACCGGTATCTGGAATTTCGGCGAGTCGGACATATCGATTTTTTATATCAACGATCCGAATCTCCTGTACATGATGCGCTATGTCAGCTTTATGACCATCCTTTTGCCGATCGGAATGATTATTTATCGTGGGCTTGAGTTTCACAATCCGTGGCCGTTGAAGGCGACGCTTTACCTGTGTCTGACGGCGGACGCCCTGGCAATTGTGCTTCAGCTTTTGGGCGTGATGATGTTCACCCAGAGCAGTTACATCTTCCGGATGATTGTGCCGCTGGTTTTCCTGGTCTATCTTTGCGCCATCTTCTGGGAAATTGTCAGGTACAGGACGACGATATCTGTCTGCTATCTACTGCCCTTCGGCTGCCTCGTGGTATTCGGCACCCTGGAGCTGGCGGCGTACCGGAGGATCGTCATCTACACACCGTCTTCCTTCTTTCAGATCGGCGTTCTGTTCTTCTTCATTCTGATGTGCATCAACGCGGCGCTTCAGGTGCGGAGAGCCATCCGGCACCGCCGGCGGGAAAACGAACAGGAATATGAGATTCAGCTGCTGGAATATCAGATCAGCGAGCAGAGAAAACATCAGCAGGTGCTGCTGGAAAAGCAGAACGAGCTGCGCAGACAGAGACATGATCTCAGACATCAGCTGACAGTGATCAGGGATTATAATCTGGAAAACAGAAGGGAAGAACTGAACAGTTTTATAGAGTCGCTGATTGCGGATATTCCAACAAATAACGAGACAAGGTACTGTGAAAATGACGCGGTGAACGCCGTGATCACATATTACGCATCCGTCTGCGCGGAAAGCGGTCTGAAGCCGGACATTCAGATTGCGGTGCCCGGGAGAGTTCCCGGCATCTCGGACAAGGCCCTCTGCATCATCTTCGGAAATCTTCTGGAGAATGCCATCGAGGCCTGCAACCGCATGGAGCCGGGGAGCAAAAAGTTCATCCGGCTGAAGAGCGTGGTGCACATGGATATGCTGGTAGTAACCATGGAGAACAGCTACAACGGGCAGGTTCGCAAGTGGGGCAATCAGTTCATATCCAGCAAACGGGAGGAAATCGGAATCGGCCTGTCGTCCATCGAATCCATCGTGAGAGCCGCTGACGGAGAGGCGAGATTCGATCCGGACAAAGATGTGTTCCGCTCACTGGTTTATCTGAAGAAGGCCTCCGGCGAGCAGAAGAGAAAAAACTCCGAG
>JAIKXQ010000084.1 GCA_024684035.1 Eubacterium sp.
TTACGACTAAATATAGTATATCAAAAAATCCGCATTTTCGCAAGTGCAAAATGCGGATTTTATCAGTATTTATAAGGGTTTTGACGCGTTTGATTTTGCACAATTCAACGTCGAGTCGTACCAGTTATTGGAAGTTCACATAAAATCGAAATTCACAGAGATTATACGGGCCACCTTTCAGACACAGTATCACTGAGCATTGATTCAAATTGGAGGTAAAACAAATGAAACAAAACAAAAACAAGAAGGTCGGATCCATAAATCTTGAAGTGCTTGCAATTCTGCCAACCATAGCAGTTTATGGCCTAGCGATCACACTATTCTCACTAGGAAGACAATTCCAAGTTGTCGAAGCAACAGGTAGTGGATTGATCGTCCTCTGCATTATTCCTTTACTGATCCTTGGCAAATTATTCGAGATCGAACGCAGCAAGAGGAGAATTAACGCTATTGCGCTCCTTATAACTGCTTTGGGCGTTATGCTGGCAGCAGCAAACCTTATGTTTGCCATCACCAATATACTTTTAATCCTTTCGTTCATATTGCTGTTATCAATAGCACTGACAAAAGCTTTGCACTAGATGCATATAAATGCTAATGTAGGAATAAAGACAGAAGGGAAATCCTATGAAGGAGTTAAAAATGTCTGATGAAAAAAGGTGAGTTAGTTAGAGATTCAACTGTTCGGAAATTCCGAACAGTTCAAATCGAAGACAGAATAAAAAAATATCAGGCAAAGACATTGAGTTCGGCGGAAAAAGATTTTCTCAGATCCATTAAACTTTTAGAAAAAATTCAAAAGTGAATTAAAGAAAAGCTGACGTATAAAACGCCAGCTTTTTTCTCGTTAAAAAGAAAAAGCTCCGCCCAGAGGCGAAGACTCTCTCTTTTATCCTTAAGCTCTCCATCTATCAATGGATGAGATGATTATATCACACGTTATTTTTTTTGCAACACCCATTGATTCAGCAATATGATTATTGTAGGAATAATGCGTATTTAGGTGCATATTCCCGCTTCCATTTCAACATTTCATCGTATATTTTTCGTTTAAACATATTTCGCCTCACGATTGCGCCTAATAATTACAACCGCATTATCACGCTAGCGCCACGAATAGTCAATCTGTATTTCACGTTTGCGCAAAAACCGGTAGTACATCATCAACAGCTACAACGTAAAGATTAAAAGAAACGGCGACTTACTCACGACTAAAGTCACAAGAATACGCCACCGATTTCAAGCCATTTTCCTGCCACGTATATTAACAAATATGGCAAAAATTGCATTCTTGACGTGACATTTTAGTGCATATGTGTTAAGGTAACAAGGAAGGGTATTATTAAAAAAAAATCACATCCGTATTACCATCAAAATCAAGACAACGAACCACACCCTTTACATATATTGAATTAACAAGGGAGGATTCGTTGTGTTTACTAATCATGCAAAATCTGCAAAATTAATCCCAATAGCAATATTTACACTTACATTGATATGTCTTATGGCCGCCTGTTTTCATACACAAACATCAAGTGAGGCAAATACTTCCTCAGATTGTGAAAACTTATACGCAGTCAGCCAGTCCGCAGACAGTACAAGCGCAGAAAACATAAGTTCATCATCCGACGAATCCGCAATTTGTACTGCTGATCTCTTGAATTATGTTCAGGAAAGCGAAATTAACGCGCAGGAAGCTGCAGCACGTACTCTCTCGGAAATAGTTCGTAATGTAGAGGCAACCAAGCAAATTGCAGAATGTGACGCTGCTGACATCTCTACAAACGAGGAAACCGTAAGCTATGAAGAGCGTCCATCCAGTGAACAAACTGTCGAAGAACCGGTTCAGACAGTTATCACAGAAGGCGATGCCGGAGGATTTTACATCCCAGATCTTGGAATTAACGTCGCTGTCTATGCAACCCCGCTTGAGGCAGATGGAGGAGTATATGCACAGGACGTGGTGGACGCAGAAGGTCAGGCCGCTCTCTTTTACAGAAATGGACATCAGATAATCGCCGATCATTGGAATCAGGGCTTTGAAGCCATAAATTACGCCGTGCCAAACACTACACGCGCAACCTTTATGCAGGGCGGTGTTCCCTATGAGTACGTATGCGTGGCCAACATTCAAGGACACAATATCGAAACAGACCTAACAGATGGATCGTACACGCCAATCGATTCGATATGTCCGGGAGCCATCGTGCTTTACACTTGCCATGGATCCTGGCAAAATGTCACACTAACATTCTGGGCACCACAATAATCAAAAAAGACGTTCAACCGCAAGAGTATCCTCTTAGTTGAACGTCTTTTCTTTTATTTCTTTGCTTCTTTTTTAGCTTTCTTGTAGTCCGATACAAACTCCCTGTATTCTTCTCTGTCATAAACCTCAAAACAGAGTTCCTCTTCCTCTCCATACGAAAGTTTCCATCCGTATTCGACCATTTTATCGAGAACTTTATTAGCCATTTCTTCTTCTTTTGGCTCATATCCTATGATGGCCAATCTATTGTTCGAGTTTTCGGATCTTCCAACATATCTTACTGTCATGCCTTTGCGCCCCTCCTGCACATCGTAATTATATCACAGATACAGAAGCGAAACGCTCCGCAGAAAGCAATGTTTCTTGCTATTTTCTCCATTGCCAACGCTCCGTATTTTCCATGATCACATACACTATGTCTGATGCGTAGCGCTTTTAGAAAATCATACACGACAACCTAAACATGTTAATTCCAGTAGCAGTCCCAGACCTTCCCCATGTCTTTTCTTGATGCCGCTATTTCTTTTTCACGTTTCTTCTTTTCTGATACAGGTATCTTTTTCGTGTTCTGATAGTAACGCATAAAAGGCATCCACTCCAGCTCGTTTAAAAAGAATTCTTTCTCGTCCATATCATAAGCGTACAGAATCCCATCATACGTAATTGTCCGCTCTTCCACAGACATACCGGCCCACTCTTCAGGAGTAATTCTAGTCACCGCATCCAGGTCTTCATTTGTAATCATTCGCATTTGTTCATCAAACATCGCATCAATGTAATCCAATGTTTCCGTGAATTTTGGATCGGCATAATTTACATCTCCGTATGGATGGCAAAACCTCTCATGAAAATAGAGTAAATAGTTGAAGTACTTCTTGAAGTTATCTCGCACCCTATGTTTCTCCAGATCCTCCACGCTAGGATAATACATATATCCCTGGTACTGATGATCCTCCGGAATATTGTAAGGAGCCAAACCGTCAACTTCTTCCCTGGAGTAGTCGTACACCCTCTTGCACGCATTTTTTATATAGTTGTAGTTGTTCTCTGTAATCCTTATTATCTGCATAATTGCCTCTCTGTTTTATGTTCGTGGTTATTATCTATCCCATCTATGTCTGATGAAACAAAGATCACTTTTTCTGACACAAGAAAAAGCCGCACCACATGGTACGACTTCTCCCTTTTTTAATAATGATAGCATTAACACCTTTACGTTGAGCTGATTAGCTGAAGTTCTCGCATCGAACAGTATCTGCTTTCGCCAATAATAACGTGATCACTAATCGGTATCCCGATAATTTCCCCGGCATTTACCAGCCTCTTTGTCACTGCCAGATCCTCGGCACTGGGAACTGGATCACCGGATGGATGATTGTGCGCAAGTATGAACGAAACAGCGCCTGCGAGCAGGCATTTCTGGATTATCTCACGAACAGGAACCATGGAACTACTAATCGATCCATGGCTCACCTCAAAATATCCAATAACCTTTCCTTTGGTATCGAGGCAAAAGCAATAGACGTATTCCTCTGTAAGGACATCCATATGTAATTGCTTCACGCAAAGATCATATACATCCTCTTTGCAAAGCATACATTCCGCCACTTCAGAAGCAACATTTTTCACCTTTCTTTTTTTGAGAATGATATTCCTGTCGCTATCATACCGTGTAGTAAATCGATACATTTCATGTACTCCCTTTTTTCAATTATTCATAGATACTATGTCCGACATCTCTGTGTTTTAAAAAAGATGATTTATTTGACAGTAAATCGCGTATTTATTTTTGTTATTCATTACCGGATCAGACATAGAAATAGTGAAAAAATAAAATACAGAAGGAGCGCGGCTCACATCCGGTTGCTGATGAGCAACAGGTACCGGGCCAGAATATTTTTTATGAAAAAATTCGCATTGAAGATCCTTGGTGGAATTATGATTCTTACAGCCATGATGCCTGCGCAGGCAGTTTCAGCAGCAACGAACACGACCGTCAATATTCCTGTATACTGCGCAGATAATGATGTGACAATAAATGCTTCCGGTTCGGCCAAAGAGGTACCGATGCCAGGTAAAAAAACAATTCATGTAAACAAAAAGAGTAACTACACCATCTCGTTTGATAGGCCCGGGACATATCATTACCTTATCCGGGAAACATCCAATGTCAAAGATCCAACCGTATACACGGTACATATCACATGCACCGAAGTTAACGGCATTCTCAAAGCTGAATCGCACATTGCAACACAGATGTATCCGGCCAAGGAGCAGCGCAACATCCGTTTTAAAGATGGAAATACAAAAGAGAAGAGAAAGATATCTATTCCACGCACGGATGGAAAAACCACATCAAACACATATCGTATGTTGTTCAGATCAATTTAATCCAGGAATACTGTCCACCAAATCCCGGCGGACAGTATTTTTTTCTGCAAAAGAAAATCACTTCACGATCCGTTTTCGGAATCAGTGAAGTGATTTTTTCAAGTAATCATTCTTTCCTAAATATGTCCTTTGAGAAGGTGTATAGCTCCGGATCATAACAACGCCCGATTTCTATCACTGTATAATTGATAATGTCAGATTTGCTATCAACACATTCTTCAGATTCCTCGTAAATCAGTTCCTTTGCCCATTCATGAATCTCTCTTACGATTGGCTCATATCCGTCTTTGGAAAGTGTTAACGACACTTCTCTCTCAATATGAGCATTCATCCAATCAATTGCTTGAGTTACCGTTTTACAAGGAACAGCAATATAATCACTGTCAAATGAAAATGTAACCAACATAAGATAATTTGTCTCGCATTTTTCTTTTTCCATATTTGTAATCAGTCTTCCTCCATTGAACTTTAGAAAACAAGATCATTTAAACAGACTCGGTCTGAAACCATTCCCGATTTCAATCACCTTGTAAGATGCCCAGGAAGAATCGCTATCAATATACAATTCATCTCTCTCGTAAATCAGTTCTTTTTCTGTCTCAGAATGCTCTCTTACGATTGGCGCATATCCATCTTGAGAAGTTACCGTCTGAATTTCACGATTGATATAGGTATTCATCCAATCGATTGCTTCAGCTTCCGTTTTGCACGGAACAGCAACATAATCGCTGTCAAACGAATACGTAATCAGCATAATGTATTTTGTCTCGCATTTTTCTTTTTCCATGATTGATCTACCTTTCATTTACTATTTCATATTTTCCAAAGAACTTCTCGAATGCATTCTCCGGCATTCGAAGAACAACATCATTTCTTTTGACATCCCATATTCGTCCGTTCGCTTCCTGGCAACAGTAAACATCCCAAACCTGTCTCTTGTCAAAAACTACAAATGATGAATACAAATACTTTATTTGCCATTCTGTATCATCGAGTTCTGCTGGAAACAACGCCCAGGTACCACTGCGAATTGGATGTATTCTAATAACATCTGTGCAAAAATTTGACTTCATATGGAGTCTTCCTGGTGCTCCCTGTTTTACCGGCTCATATAAAACACAGTTAATCATGCGTTCTCCTTTTTTCGATCTGATTAGTGAAGGTACACGGCGCTCGTAATATAATACTTTTCACCCGGGGTCATCTTTCTGATAGCTTCGTCCTTGCTGCAGAATGGTTCCCCGTCGATCCAGATCATATCAGCATATTCATCGGAAATGCATTCCTGAAGCTGGTAGACAGATCTGGAAGAAAACTCTTTAAGCGACATCTCAGAGACCATCATCCTTAGCCGTTCAAACTTTGCTTCAAAATAATTTTCCCTTGCTTTGTTTGAAAACCTAATCCATCTGGCAGCATTGCCAAAAGCATCCTTAAGATCGTCTTCAACGCCGGTTTCAAACCCGTACACCGAGAGATCCCTTGCCAGCCGTCGTTCCGGAGACTTCACGTCACCAGTAAACTTCTCATTCTCAATGTAAAAAGAGCCAATTTCATCCATATGGCTTACCAACACATCCGCCTCACAAAAGGCTATATTGGCAAGTCTTCTTTTGGTTGTAAGCCCGAACATATATCCTCTACTCATTTTATTTCCTCCTATGATTTCAATGTTCAATAAAACTATGTCTAAAAGGGACATGAGATAATATATCCGGGGACAAAGTAGGTTCTTTGCTGCTATCACACAAAAATAACTCCGACCTGTTCGGCGTTGGCCGCAGGTCAGAGTCACTTATCATACAAGATATTTCAAATTCCGTTTCTCTGCATCTGTAAAATCATCCGGTTTGATTTCAAACTCATACATAGAATTCTCAGTCCTCAAACTGAGAAGATTCTTGGACTTACGCATTTTACCTGTCGTAGTCCGAATACATACCTGTTTTTCACCATCTTCAACAAGCGGATAGAATCTAATGAAATACATCCCCGGATCCTTGTGCTCTGATCGAAAGAATACAACCAGTCCTCTCTGGGAAATATAATTGTTTTTCCATGCATTATTGATCATATCATCGTCAGAGAGTGTCACTGCTTTTAATTCTACAAACTCATAGTTTTTAAGAGATGCCATAGTCTTCCTTTCCTAGTCTCGCTGTTTTCCATTATAATCGAGACAAACTTACACTTGGTATTTTCACACCATCTATGTCTGTTTTTCAACCAGGCGCATTTTCTGACACAGGAATTTTGATCGACTGCAAAATCGTCTCCATTTTTTCCTCAACGTATTCCTCAACGACCGGACGGATCGTATCCAATATATACGGCGCTGAAGACGAAAGAATGGATAACAAAAACATACATCTGACAAACCATCTGAATTTTCTAATCATAGTTGACCTCTTTTCGAAATAGAATATTGTACTTAATCTATGTCAGAATCCTCCAGTAGAGTTATTTTTGACGCAGATAGTTTTCTACTATATGTATACAGACAAAAAGGATCCTCAGCCATCGGGAAAACCACACTTTAGAAATAAGGTATGTGTACCCAAATTCTAAAGCGTCAATACATGTTAATACAGCAAAAGCCAAAGGCTGACGTTATCAGAACGTCAGCCCCTGGCCTTTAACCGTGTGCAGCTCGTGCGAATTCTACAGCGTCTTCATTTGTCGCACCAATCGATTTTAGCTCGTACAAAATGATATGTTTGCAATACAACTCGATATACCCATCCAGTTCGTCCTTAACAATTCTCCACGATGCCTCAAACCGACTCGGATTTTCGATTCGTTCGTCACCCATTATTTTCGGTTCAGCCATCGTCCTCGGATAATGATATGCGTAGAATGTGAGCAGATTATTCTCCGTCTCCGTAAGATTACTTTTAACCAGATCCAACGATCCAACAGGTGGGATACTGGGCATATGCCGGATTAATGCATGCTTTCTATGATCACTCATCCTGGAATACTCATGCTGGACATTCCGGTCGAATATCTTATTCTCAAGATTTCTCCAAAACGTTCGATTCCAGTTATTATTTCTGTCCTCTACAAAACTCATGATAGATACCTAATACCTCATCGCTATCTGTTAACGCAGTCATTGTCTCATATATCCTATGTCTGAACGATCTTCGCATAGCGATTGTATTTTGGTATCTTTTTCGTCCTACCAGGGCGGCACAACTGCTCCCCAGGGATTATCTGTAACTTCCATTGTCCGTAGGTCCAGATATGATGTTCTCTCCCAGGGAGATCGCTGAATGCGGATAAAACGATACAGTGTCTTCTTTGCCTTTTGTAATAATACCTCTATGGTATTACCCGCAGCGACAACATCATTCTTCCACGTAACAAGACGATAACGTTCCGGATTGATGTCAGAATCCATGGTACTCACACGCAGTTCCATCGAATACTCCAGAAGATTCATATATTCATCGTTGTGGTATCCAAGAATAAAATGATTATCTATATCACTGCCACGAACAACTATATAGTTCTCATTATTGAAGTATGCCAAAGCAACGCCTATATCAACTTTTTTAGGAGCCCAGATCAGCTTGTAGGGTTCGCTGCTCCAAAACCATCCGGCCTTTTTTATGTCCATAACAGGCTCAACCAGCCAGTGCCCATACTTTCCTGCAGTATTCGGAGAGTGTCTTTCTACAATCACATCTTCCGGCAATTCTTCGCATCCGGTTATGTAAACGCCATATCGATATGTATCGACGAGATAATTGGTGAAGTACGCAGCATACTCCCTCTGCTTTTCAACAGCAATTAAGTTCTCTAGTAATTCCGTATCCATACAGCCACCCTATGAAGCTTTGGGCTCTTTGAGCATTGCAACGTCTTCGAGCTGCTTCATTAATATCTCTTTTTCTTCTTCTGCATGCAGGATCCTTTTATCCATATATGCACGAATAGATGTTATCAGAGATTGCTCAATGAATGGTTTCCGGCCAACCCATTTATCATACCCTTCATGAATAACAGATTCCGGATCCGCATCACATCTATTTCTTACTGCCAGACGACAATCATCCAGCGAATCATACTTGGTGATTGCAATGCCTTTCATCTCGTGATATTCCATGAAATTAACAATGCCGTTTACCTTATAGTTATCATTGGCCTTTTCGATCGAGATCGTAAAAGCAGGCATTATTTCCAATTCCGATGAATAGATATCAAACCGGCCACAGGCATTTGACTTTACAAGAGTATCAGCAACATCCAACAAAGCAGTCTTTAGCTTCTGATATTCCATCTCTCGGATCTCACTTAACCTGGTCTTTAAATATCTAACCTCATCATCAATCTTCTCCAACCGGGCATTGTATTCCTCGATAGTATCTTTAATCTTTTCCATATTTCTCACCTCTTAGAGATATTTATATTTATCTCTCTTCCACACATTTTCCCTTGATGGAAATTCCATTCACTTTCATACCAGATAACGGAATACACAGACATTCTCGTCCATCTATTATTTTTGTATCCAGTACATTGATCCACGATGGATCCACGGATATTTTAATATCCTCAGACTCAATGACAAGTTTTTTTGAATCTGCCACATTGGAAGCAAGAAGTGTCACATCCTTACGGTCAAACATTTCATCAATTTGATCGAAACCGGATTGATCCGCGCCAACTTTTGACATAATGCTTCTTACTTCCTGCTTCGTTAATTCCTGTGTTTCCCCGGAGACATCTTTTTCAGCAGCAATGCCAATCAGTTCCTCATGAATTATTTTGGCCGCTTCAAAATCACAGTTCCTACCAAGCGCATTTTCGACAAAGTCAGCAAAAATCTCCTTTTGAGATTCCGCTTCTGTAGGAAGTTCACATCCGAGCAGACTCGCCACAAGTTCCTCATGCGGTTCCTTGGACTTTTTGTTGTAATATAGACAGCTATGTATGTCTGTATTACGATCGTTAAACGCCGGGAACAGAATCGCGGTCTCCGGCATCTGGACCATCCAATCCTGAATCTTATCAATGAACTCATCATCTCGTTCTGAGTAGCAAAGTCCGGGCTTATTAAGCGCAACCGGACAGATCATCGTCAACACGTAATTATATACATACTGTGATGCGTCTTCCATTTCTATGCCATCGGTGCCTTTTTTAGGAATATCGTATGAGCCAAAAGCAACCAGTATCAAATAGTTCCCACCAGATGATGTTATATAGTTGCTTTTTATCATCTCGAAATAGTCGTCCAGCAGCTCTTTATTGCGCAGTTCGCTATCTCGTAGTTTCAGCATAAACGCCTGTTTGCCGTCATTCACTTCCTCATTAAGAGGAAACTCCAGGTTCAAAAGCGTTTTGCCAACTTTTCCGGAAAGTGCTTTTTTAAACAGATCACAATACTTAAACACTTCCTCTTCCTTGAGAGAAATGAAGTTTAAAACTGATTTGTGAATCGTTTTCTTCTCCTTGCCTCCGACATAGCATTCAGCGATCTTTGAAATCGTACATCGATCTTTCTTTAGCGCTTTCTGTATTTCTTTAATCTCATCTTTATTCATTGCGAAGTCGCTCCCACCTTATAGTTTGTGATTATATGTATCTATACTATGTCTGATAGGATGCCACGAATATTTCTAAAAAAGCCCTCGGAAACACAACAGATGCCAGGCCAAGCCCGGCATCTGTAAAAATAATTACGCGATTGATCCGATTATTTGTTCAGCAATGTTTTTAGCTCCAGAACCTCCGCCTCTGTCAGAGTGACTCCTTTGCCCATTTTTTCGTGATCCGGAGCCCAATCTCTAATATCATACTTCGGATCCGCTCCATTCCAGGAAATCCTATTGAGCTCTTTTCTCCATCCTCTGGCATTCTCTGAAAGAACACCGATTTCCTCAATGATTTCATATTTAAAGTCTGCCATACAGATCCTCCTTTGAATTAAGTATATGACGATCAAGCATCGCCATTTTTTCGTTTTCTCTTAGATACAATATAACTGATTCCGGCCCAAAGAGAAACACCGGTTGCTGCAGCTCTTTTTGGTGTTTTCGTATCAGAGCTTTTTGTGGCAGATGCCTTTGATTCTTTCCTGCAGGAGAAATCCGTACCACTCTTCATGCCAGAAGACAGTTTGCTGGCCTTCGAAATTCCGGTAAGTGTGATTGCATCATCATTCGAGCTTCGATATGTTTTCATATCCGTAGGTCTATCCAGTTCAATATAATCAGCAGCCTCTACCCGGAAGGCAATATCTTCACCAACCCAGCCACGTGTGACATTCGTATTGTACTCGTTTACACTCGTCGTAAAATGATGGGAACCGGTCTTCAGACCTCTATTCCAGAGTCTTCGAACAGCAACTGCATCATCACGATCAGATGCATGGAACACTACACCGTCCAGGATCCATCCGTATTTGGCAACAAGCGTATCGCTTTCGTGCTTGGATGCTGTGTAATGGTGATCCGTAGTAAACGGATTGAACAGTCGATAAACCGGTGCTCCATTCTTCGGAGAAACCCAGGCTACGTTCTCATCGATCCAGCCATATTTGGAAACAAGTACTTTTCTTTCATTTGCATCTGTTGTAAAGAGATGCTCTTTTGTCGGTGCATAGTATAGGCGGTAAACAATATCAATATTGTCTACTGCTGTTTTGTATGCCTCTTCTGCATTTTTTACAGTATCCAGAGCTTTCGCGTAGTTCTTCTTTGTTTCTGCAAGATAGGACTCCGCATCCTTAAGACTGCTGGCAGCACGTTCAGCTTTCGCTCTTGCAGATTCTGTTCTTTTTTTCGCAGACTCATATTTCTCATTTGCCGTTATCCGTGCAGAATCAAGATCATCTTTTTTCTGATACCGACTTAACAAATCCTGATATGCAGCGTATTTGCTCTCGTAATCCGCTTTTGCAATTTCGGCTCTTGGTGTCCATTTTCCCAGATCTTCCTCTGCATATTTCTTTTCGTTATTCTTTTTTTCAAGGTCATACGTAGTTCTGGAAAGATTTAACGCATTTGCATCAATTGTTGCATAATATCGGTTAAACAGAAGCTCATACGTATCCACACTTAATCCGTATTTCTTTCCTTTTTCAGAGAACACAGCATTATAATTCTTCCAAACGTGAGCTTCGCCACCAATCTCATATGCGAATCCGATCGTATCATATTCGAGATTTGCAACCGCAGTGTAATGCCCGGTCTGACCACCCCATGTGTATTCACCATCCGCATATCCATTCTTTATCATATAGTTGCGGCGTTCTTCATCAACCCAACCGGTATATGGATCGCTCGTACCACCGGCAACCACTTCCGTATCGTAATATTCTCTCCATTTGCTTTGTCTGATTTTTTTTCTACTCCCATCTTCATAATATATATAATTGTTATCTTTGTTCAACTCGTTATCCTCACGTACCGACGCATGATACCCATTCTCGCTACATGCATAATTTAAAGCAAGTTCAGCTGCAGCCATAAGCTCACTGGAAATGCGCAGCTCTGGTTTTGAATCGTCGCTAAACTGCTGACTATAACTATGCTCAATTGTCAGATCTTCTTTTCTTTTTTCAATACATTCACGAACCCAATCAAAAACACTTTTTCCATTAGCATTTTTAATGAAGGCAACATTCGTAGCATCATTATATTCTCCAAGATGAGTGAAGCTATAAAAATATGTCTCATCCGAAGAGAACTGCATAATTGCTCTCTCTTGGTCTCTGATAAAAGCCTCTCGATCCTCTGAAGGAATCAATCCTTCGCTAATAAACACATCTACGTTGTCGCGCATCCATTCAAAGAATGTTTTTGTTTCAGTTTTACGCATCTCTTCCTCAGAAACATTTTCCTGGAGTTTCTTAATTGAATTCTCAATATCACAAATCTCTTTTTCTGCAGTTGCAATATCTGCATTGGCTTCTTCTTTGTGACTTTCCGCATCATCAAGTATGGATTTCGCATCGTCCTGTTCAGCATATGCTGAATCAATCTCTTCTTTTGTGGCAGCATCCACTTGGACATCCTGGTCATATGTAGATTCCACAGCCTCCTTTTCTGCCAGCGCATCCTCTTCTGCACGTACGGCGTTATCAAGCTCTCGATCCGCATCAGATTTTACAGATGCAGCTCTTTTAACATCTGCCTCTGCCTGTTCTACTTCTTCAGATGCATATGCTTTCTCAGTGTCCGCATTCTGAAGCTCATTTACCGCATCTGTATAGCTTACATTTGACAGCTGATCCGCATAAACCGTGGATCCGCCGATTCCCATCATAACTCCTGCAGCTGTCGCTAGAACTGTTGCTACTGTTTTTCTCTTCATTTTTTATCTCCCTCATTTGAGTATTTTCGAGTGCCATACGGCTTTTGATAATCCTATGTCAGAATTTTCAATATTTCATTTTTCTGACACAGACATTATTCTACTATATGTTTATTTTTTTAACTGAAGAAACGGATAATAATATTCAACACATGATTCCATGCCAATTCTTGGAGGACTGATTTCCTTTAGGTCTTTTGGCCTAATTCGGGAAAGGCATCCATCTGTAAATGCTATTCCACTCATGTACTGTTTTTTTGTACACCCATCCTTATATGTAATGATGAGCATTCCATCTTCCTTGTCATAGATGGATAAACATCTTTTAACCCAGACAAAAAACCTTCTTTTTTCTTCTGCTGTATCATCCGGATTGAGCGAATCAATTTCTTCAAATCCACCACTTCTGATGAATTCACAAGAAAAAGGATCCCCAATGAACTTCAAATAGTCCATCAAACTTTTTATTGCAATTGCGCTTAGCTTATGTTTAGCCTGGATCAAAATCGCACCGCCTCCATTTAATTCTTCTCATACTTACTTCCCCATATTCTTCGGCACCGTTGGCATTTTCTGTAATGCTGCATGTATGCCTCGGAATATTGCTCTAACCACTTCCGCCCCATAATCGTCAACGATGATTCTGTTATGATTATCCAGATCCTTTACGTAGCCGTAAACCACGCAAGCTCACAAGTGATAATCCTTCTTTCGATATGCATATCAAACATCCGGACTATTTACCGAACCACAATTCCTATGTCTGAAGAAGATCAAACACAATTTTCTGACACAGCGACATTCTACTATATGTATAACGAAGAGCATCATGCCCCAGGCGATATAAACTCAGCTCTTTTTGCGGAATATTCGCCTGCAGATCCGCTTGTGTAGTTTGCATTCCTTTCATGCCGTCCTATAGCAATCGCATCCTCTTCCGTTTCAGCAGAAATTGTTGTTTTCCATGTGTAGGTAACTTCCCAAAGATTCAGATCATTATTATTCCTATCATCGTCTTCAGAAATATCATCTTTTACTTCCTCGTAGATCCCGGCGCCGATGAGTCTATTAAGCTCCGGCATTACCTGTCCCGGATTGGAATATTTCGAAGCAAGATCACTGATTATATCCGGTCCTACATATTTCTCTGTATCAGTCGCATTAAGGTACTGATGAATCATAGCATATAGCTCAGATGTAGACATATTTACCATCTCATGTCGAATTGAAAAACGGCGCAACAACGCATCATCCACAAGATCTATTCGGTTTGTGGCCGCAAGAAGTGTCACATGGTTCGGAAGCCGGTCTAATTCCTGCATGAGCGTAATAGTAGTCCTCTCAAGCTCACCATCAACACCTTTTTGTCCTCCATTGCTGCGTTTTGCGGCAACACAATCTATCTCGTCAAGCATTAAAACGCAGGGTATGGAACTGCAGAACTCAAATACTTTGTGCATGTTCTTTGCAGTCGATCCCATATAACTGTCAATCGTAGATACAAACGATACATAAAAGAATGGAAGATTCAGCTTGTATGCGATATACCTTCCAAGTTCCGTTTTACCTGTGCCGGATCCGCCGTAGAGCAAAGTCGTGTTCTTATAGGAAATGTTGCGATGCGACATCTCATCAGCAATAAGACGCATTTTGGTAATGTCGCTTATTACATTTTTTTCAGATTTCCGGACATAATATCTGTTTGGATCAAAACCTCCAGGGACTTCACCTACAAGCATCGTCTGCATGCCGGAGGGAAGATTCGACATTAAAATAGAAGCATTTCCAATCAGCATCTTCCTGTAGTAGCTCACTGTTCCGGCATTCTTTTTGGATGTATCCTCAGCAAGTGATGCGAGCGCAGCTTTCCTGGCGCTATGTATGTCGTTTTTTGCGATCGCTTTGATAATATCGAGATTATTGCTTGTCAGTGCCATATTCGTTTCTCCTTAAATCAGACAAAAGGCCGCCGCACATATGCGACAGCCTTTTGAAAGTTTCTTCTGATGATAACCCAAAAAGAACTAGCTTTTTACTGGCGCGGTTTGTAGAATCAGCATTTCGCACTCTTTCTTGAACGCAAAATCATGTCTTTTTCTTCCTTATAAATACAACGCCGATAATTTACAAATTAGCTCTTTAGTTTTTTTTCTTCAGAATGTTTTTTCTTTCTCTTGTACATGAACCCGGGAAATGTTGCTGCAATAGCAATCATTCCCATCACGGATCCGACAAACACTGGCGTGTTGTGAAGATATTGCTGCCATGCGCTTGAAGAAATAAACACCTTCTTATTTACAGAACAAGCTTTGTTGCCAGCAACATCAAGAACTCTTACTTCCACTTTCTGCCAGTTGTCAGATGCCGTTAATTTGTAATCAAACTTACCATCATTCTTTGCGATAGTTTCTGCATCAAGACTCTTTACTTTTTGTCCATCTACGAAGACATCAGCCTTCTTGACCGCAGTATTATCTGCTACATTTACAGTCACAACTCTCTCAACATCACGATAACGTCCATTATCATCAATGCCGGTTAAGACAACGCTAGGAGCCGTCTTATCAACGACAAACCTGATATCTGCCTGTTTAATCTTGTTATCCTGTTTATTACCTGCAGCATCTTCAGAACTGAGCTTGATCTCGTAATTTCCTTCTTTCTCGAAACAGCTTTTATCGATGACATACTCATAGCAGTGCCAACTGCTCTCATCTTTTTTCTCAACTACCTTGTAGTCAACGCCTTTCTTCAGATTACAGATTTCACCATTCCATGTAGCTATAATCTTCTGATTGGAAAGCGCATTTACGTTCGTCTCATAAATGGTGATATCACAGCTATTTTTTACATATTTGGTCTGGAACTGCTGCGTCGTATTATTATCGAAACTATAGTTTGAACCAAATCGATTTACGCTGAAGGTAACTGATTTTGTTGTCGTATTGCCTGCCAGATCGGTGAATGTCGCATTCAGTGTATAGATATCATCTTCATCAATGGTATGTCCAAAATCATCCAACGCAAACTTCCATTGGCCATCTTCTTTTGACATTTTTCCATTTATAACATGATCTTTATGCTTACTTCCTCTTAAGGTAAGTTTGAAACTTTCCTCTGTAGAATTTACATCCTCTCCGACCACAACAGGGCATACAATTCCACTGTAGGCTTTTTCGTTTTCTACATTAATGAAGGACACCTCAGGAGCTGTAAGATCAACCGTAAAGCCTTCACATGTATAGGTTGTTGTTTCGTTTCCTGCCAGGTCTTTGCCTTTAAATGTAAACGAGTAATCACCATCCTTGTCGAATGTAATCGTAGCAACATGGACATCACCATCCGATTTCCATCCGGTAAGTCTCGGTGCATCAGCTTCACGACCGGAAAGACTTTTCTTAACATCAGCAGTAAACTGAGCAGCGTCAAAGTTATGCTCTGTTACGATGATTTTTGCTGTTCTACTGGATTTATAATAATTACTGTTCTTCGCATCATTATTATCGAAATCTACACGAACAGTCGGCGCTGTCTGATCGACAGTGAATTCGTCGGTCTGATTGTAATCCGACCTATTGCCCGCTTCATCGACACAGGAGACATTGAATGTATAATCCGCATCACTATCAAATGTAATTGTGCATGTATTTACAGCCTCATCTTTCTCTCCGGCATCACTACCGATGCTCCAATTACTGATCACCGGCATCTTACCCGTGCTGCTTGTAATATCAAACTTCACTTTATCTGGATCAAAATTTCTCTCAAGAATCGTGACTGTCGCTGTTCTTGGTGTTTTATAGAACTTCGTATCATTGTTTTGATCATAGGTGACAGCGATCGCCGGTCTGGTGATATCCACTTTCACATCCTTGATCACATTTGTCACGTTACCTGCATAATCTACTGCTTTGACACGAATCTGCACATGATTGCTGTTGTTAAGTTCTGCCTTGACAGTCTCGTTATGAACGGAGGATTTCACTCTTCCGCTTCTGTCTGAAAGCTCATTGTCATAGTTTCCGCTCTGAGTCACCTCTCCATTATTGAGAACCTCATAGCTTACGCTACGAAGTCCGGCATATGTTCCAGCCTTCTCAGGGTCATTAACTCGAATTTCAAACGGCACATTGTTGTTATGAATCTTGTCATTTTCATCAATGGATACTTCAATTTCCGGAGCTACGGAGTCCACAATAATCGCATCAGAAGCATTCATGTATTTTACATTTCCTGCTTTGTCTTCAACTCTCATATAAACTACCGCATCCCCGTCTGTATCAATCTTCAGACTCCCATTCCAGTCTTTCCAATCGACATCATCCATTGCCTTCAGAGACAAACCACTGAATACACCTCTGGAATTCGATCCGGGATGATGGATATGGTATTTAACTGATTTCAAGCCGCTGATGGAGTCATCAGCATTGTAGCCAACGGACAGCCCTTTGTTTGTGTAATGCTTAAACTTCAGGCTATTTGAGAAATCCCTGTGTGATTCATTGAGCTCCTTTTTATTGATCGTAATAGAACCAGATGGAGCAGTTTTATCTACTGTAAAGTACATAGGATCCATAACCGCCTTATTCCCGGCTAAATCTCTATACTCTACCGCAAGACTGTAATTTGCCTCATCGTCAAACGTCATTGTAATCGCATGCTTCGCGCTGTTATCGGCCCATTTTGAATTTTTTCTTTCAGCCTCAATATTTTTGCCGTAATGATCCTTACTTGTCTGAGTAATTTTGACCTGATCACTATCGAAGTTTCTTTCGGTAACATTCAGAACACCGATGATTGCTTCATTCGCGTATGCAGACCGATCTTCTACATGACCTGGCACAACAGATGTATTACTACGAGTCATGTAGTTCATATCAAGAACAGGCGCTACCTTATCAATAACAAAGTCTGTTGGCGCTGCACATCCGTCGTAATCAACCTTTGAAGTAGTGTTTCCGGCCTTGTCTGTAAGAGAAGGCTCGATATGAAAATCCATATCGGTCGCCGCATCTTCTCCAAAAACAAGTTTTACACTCACTTTCCGATTGTCTGTGTAACGGTTACGATCCGCATCTTTTTCCGTATCATTGGAACCAGCCTTCACCGTGATTCCTTTAACGAGTCCTTTTCTAAGATCCGCCAGACTATACCGAGTATTCTCCCCGGCTTTCATTTTGCTGGTGCGAACCGTAAACATGGCATCTTCCTCAGAGAATTCACGTTCCTGATATGTAAGCGTCATTGTTCTTGTCTGATTGAAGAACTTGCCATTCTCGACATGATTGTTATCATATGTCGCCTTGATCGTGGGCTTCCTAGAATCAATAACAATGTTATTTGTACCGTCTGTTCTGGCTGCCGGTTCCCACGTAGTGATATTTCCGGCCATATCTTTGACTGTGATACGGACATGAGTATCATTGGAATGGATCTCATCAGCTCTGATTGCTGCTTTGATCACCAGGGAGGATCGTTTATTAAGGCCATCCAGGTTATTAGTTTTTCCTGCCGCAGTCGCTGCTGCAATATCATCATCGTCAACAACAAAGCTATCTGTTCCAACGATTGCTCCGTTCTTCAGGCTTTTTGTTCCGTTGACGATTTTATTATCAGAAATAACATCGACCTTGATTTCTTTCAATCCGGATGTGATGGAAGAAGCAGATGATACTTCAATCTTATAATTCACATCATCTGCATAACGCTTCGTATCACCATTTTCCAGCGTAACAAGGCCGGTTACATTGACTACCGGACTGGATGTATCAATGACAACGCCGTTTGTTGCATAAATCGCACTGTTTCCAACATTATCACAGACACTCATCAGTACTACATAATAGCCATCATCATTTCCTGGGATTCTGATATTGCCATTTTCTTTTGTGATTTTTGTCCAGCCATTTGTGCTGATCGACTCCTCTTTGATAAGCTCTACTGCCTCGCCCTGAGTGAACACATGATCCTGGTCTCTATCTTCCAGACGAATGACTTTATATCTCGCATCTTTTAATCCACTTCCGGCAATTCCATCATTCACATCATCAGAAATTTCATAAGAGATGACTGCATCATCCCCGGACTTGATCTGTTCAAAGATCAGCTCGTTGACATTTACACCATCATTCTTTTCCGTCGTCCTGGTTTCTTTATTAATCCCTCTGTTATTCTTTACGTCTACAGCGAATTTAACGCTAGGATAGCTTCCATCAACGGACACGATCTCAGGCATATGATTGTCTTCGATTTTTCCATTATTGTTTTTGCCGGTTCTTGTATTACCATGATCAGCAACAGAAAGGTATACGCTGCCGGTCATCAATCCATCTTTTGCGTTGACGGCAGGCGCGAAATAATTTGCGTAAGAGTCAGTCTTGGACGAAGTATCCTGTTTGATATTGACAGAGTCATAGAGATCCTGAGAATCGTTCACTCCAAATGTTGCTTTTCCACCCGGGCGAACAAAAATGTGCCCTTCAGAAGACATCCAGGCATCTGTACTTTCGTCCGGATTAAAGGAGATTGCATCCCATACATCTTTATCATCCGGTGTATATTTGCGTGTAACATCTACGCCAATAACACGATTCTGGGAAATGTTGAATTTATAGTTCTTATGATGTACGCCTGTGCTTATAACACGGATCGCATTAGGATAACTACCAACGTAAAAGTCTTTATCCAAGAGCTTGAGCTTATAATAATCGGAAAGGCGAATATTCTTGATCTCTTTTACTTCGTCTGTTGTAAGAGAATCGCATTCCAGATGGATCAAGTTATCTACTGTCCATTTGTCCGGAAGATTACCTCCAGATAAAGTTCTCCACTCTTTGCTGCCATATTCAACACTGAGGTCATTAATTGAGGCGTCGATAGAAAGCGGCTCCACATCAACATCCGGGCCAACAGATTCCATCTTGATTTCATATTTTTCTACACCAGACATTTTGATCTCAGAAAGTGTAGTTGCTTCTTTTCCAGCATCTTTGGACGCCAATTTTGCCTCTGCCTCGATCGTGATTTCATCCGCTCCGACAAGTCCAAGTGATTTTTTCACGGTTCCCTTCAGGTGAAAATGGTCTGTAGCATCATACGTCTTTTTTACAGTTTTCCATTCGACATCTTCCGCGCGAATCGTCCCGATCTTTTTGGGCGAAATACGCACCTTAAAATCAATATATGATTTTTTGAAGTTCCTGGTTGCAGGAGCAGTCGCACGAACAGTCACGTCCCCGGTACCGGTCGCTTCAATGGATCCATTCGAAATTTTCGCATTCTGACCATTCATGATCGCAAATGTCAGCTTTCCGTCATAACCGTTGGATGCCTGAACATATTTTTCAAGCTCCTCTGTATCGCCATATTCCATGGCAATGTCATCAGCTTTAAGAACCGTTTCTGCTTCCTTAACCGTGATCTCCGGACCAGCATCCGGAATAGTAAGAATATAATTGTCCGCGCCCTGGATACTGATATTGGTAATCCTGGAATCATGCTTTCCACCATCAGCCGACGTCATAATCGCATCTGCAGAAAAAGTGATCGCATCTTTTTTTTCGATCCCGGCTTTGCTTCTGATGCTTCCGCTCACCTTATACGTTGCTTCACCGTCATATACTTTCTCGGTTTTATCCCATACGATATCTTCAGTAGAAATAGTACCAAGATCCTTTTTTTCTACATTTACGGTAAATTCCGTGGTCGCTTCCTCGTAATTCGAAGTACTGCTTGCAACAACCTTTACAACGGATTCTCCAGTTCCCTTTGTGATGATTTTGCCCGTGTTTGTAACTTCGATCGAATTACCCTCTACTGTGTAGGAAAGTATGCCATCGTACCAGGATGATGTATTTACGATTTTTGTGATGTCGATCTGATCACCATATGTCATAACCACGTTATCTGCGGCAAGTGCATTCTGAGCAGCAGTAACTGTGACACCTGGTCCGTTCTTTGGTAGTACGTAGGAGTAGTTATCAGCGCCCTTGATCTCAATATTTGCAAAGGTTGTTTTGTGTAGTCCGGCCTTCGGATTACCAAGATCAACAACACCGGCGATCACCACATCATCGCCATTAACAATCCCGGCAGACTGTTTTAACGTACCTTCCAAATGCATGGTTGCATCCCCGTCATAGGGTTTGGTAATTGTTTTCCAGTCGATCATATCCGGAGTGATGGTTCCGATATCTTTCTTGCTGATATTAATACTGAACTCCTTGGAGACAGCTTCGTAACCATCAACAGCTTCATTTTCAGCTTTAATCCTTACAGATCCGGTTGAAAGCATGTGAAGCATATCGTTGTCGATATATGCCGCATTTCCGTCTATGACACTGTAATTGATTTTTCCGGTAAATCCATCTGCAGGAGTTACAAATTCCGAAAGCGGAATATCCTCACCGTAGATAACCTCGCCATCTTTTACCTGCATCTCAGGTGCTTTTACAACAATATAGAACTCAACGGAGCTTTCAGCATATGCATCATCCTCCTCCAGTGTCGCACGAAGTTTGATCATGCCATCTTTAACTGCGTGATAAACAGTGCCATCCATGGAGACGCTTTCTCCATCCAGAATGTCCAACTTAATCATCCCTGTAGCATCCTGTGGGATATTCAGGAAATCCCTCAAATCCCCTTCATCTCCACGGGTAAGTTCAACATTATCAGAGATAAGTACAACCTGATCTTTTTTGACACCTTCAAACTGCAGATTTGTAGTTCCTGCCAGAAGTTCTACTTCTCCATTAACGACTTTCATCCCTGGTTCCGAAATCTGGTAAATGATTTTTTCCCCGGCATATTTGTCATCAAAATAGAAGGTTCCATTCTCAAAATATGGAATCAGCTCCTTGCCATCCACACTCTCAAATTGAACCATTTCTGTGTCAATGCCAACACCGGTCTTCTTGTCGGTAATTGTCATTTTTGTGGCCGTTTCGCCTTTTACAATCTCTACCGTTTTCTTTTTGCTATTCGCAGCATCCAAAGATGAGTCTAATAAAGCATTCTCCATCTGCAGTAACGCCGAATCTGTTGTTCCATCCTTGCCGGGAAGAGACATGGAAGTGTCTGATGTTGTCGTCGGCATTGCCATAACAACACTATTCGGAAAAGATGTAGCTGTAATAACTAGGGCCATTGGTATAGCCAGCAGATTTTTCTTCACTTTCTTACTCATCAACTTATGCGATCCTTTCGTCTGTATGTACAATCACAATATCCTTTGTAACTTTGAACGACGCACGCTGCTTATGTTTCTTTCTCAATGGCTCTGTTTTTCCGAAGCTCTCGTCTTCGATATATCTATCATCCAGGCCAAGCGGATCGATTTCCTCTTCTACCTTTTTGCTTAACGGAACCGTTTTTTCGTCACCATCCTGAAGCGGCGTCACTGTTCCTTTCGCAAACATTGCCTGCGTATTGGCAACATTTTTTAGCGGAACAGTTTCTTCTGTTCCATCTATGTCTGATGAATGATCACAAAGAGGCGCCATTTCACGTAATTTCACGTTTAATGCCGTGGTTTCCTCGATTTGATTTTCCTTTTTCCAAAGAGGTACCGTTACCTCTTTGTTGTCATAAACTGCATCGACAGTCGTTTCCTTCACCGGTTTTGATATTTCCGTTCTAGATACAATACCGTCTGCAAGTTTTTTCCGTCTTGTCCGTGTCATTTTGTTCGTGTGTGTTTTACGGCCAAACTTTACACGATAGGACACGATCTTATACAGCTCGCATTTGATAAATAGAATCACGGACAGAACCACCCCTATACCTGCAGCGATAAAAAGTATTATTGAAAGCCGCGAAAACATCGCCGCCTGACCACCAATATTATTTATCATTTCTTTTTCCTCTCAGCTTCTGTACCGGAGTAAGTAATCCGGATAGACTCCATAGAATCCTGTATATTCTTCTTTACACGATTCAGAAGAACCTTATCTGTATCTCCATCAACAAACGGGACAACGTCGTCGTGCAGATGCGTATTTACAGCTTCCAGTGCTTTCTTTATATCCTCTTCTTTGATTCCGGCATCTTTAAGCTCTTTCGTATGTACAGCACTTTGTCCGGTAAGTTCCTGATACATGATCAATGCTGTTCTAAGATTGTCCTTTTCTACCAGATTTCCTGCTGTCACCTTCGTGAGATCTTCCCAGTAGTTCTTGTACGATATCTTGGAATCTCCTGCCCGGTCTAACATATTGAGAGACTGATAGTAGTCCGCTATTTTATAAAACAGCCTGGAACGAACAACACAGTCGTCAGACAGACTTGTGCTATTTTTAGCAATTTCAAACCACGGTTTTGACATCTGTTTGTTTCCGGTGGATTCATAATAGTAAAAATATGCGAGGCCCATTTTAAATGCAAATTCCGAATAATCCGCATCATTAGACTTCAGCATTTCTTCATTCGACTTTCTTCCGCCCGGCGCAATATACCCGAGCAGCTCCGTCATATTGTCAGCCTCTTCTTTTGAATACGATCCATCGGAAAGATAACTATCAAGAAGCTCCGTATATGCCTTTCCGGATGAAGGACTTACTTTTATCGCCTTACTGTAGTTCTCATATTTTGCTTCATCGGAAGTCGCACTTTCAGCAAGCTTCATATAGCTCTGGTAATTGTTATTTGTCAGCTTATCCGCCTGGACATTGCAGAATACACCTCCAACAAGCGTTGCAAAGGAAGCGGTACAGAGTGCCAAAAACATGCGCCATCTTCTTGCAAGCCTGTTTCTATATCCAGACTCCATGTCCGTGTAATGTTCAAGATCATACATAAGCTCCGAACAAGTTTGATATCTTTTGCCAGGATCCTGTTCCGTGCATTTCAGAATAATCTTTTCCAGACCTTCTGACAGCAACGGATTCCACTTCCGTATTGGCTTCATTTCATATGGAGGCATACCCGGACTTTTTCCTGTAATCAGGTGATAAAGCGTTGCTCCAATGTTATAAATATCCGTTCTCGCATCCGTCTGTCCATGGCCGCCAAACTGCTCAGGAGCTGCATATCCTCTTGTTCCAAGGCATCTTGTATCTTCATCATTGAATTCCTTATACTCGCGCGCAGTTCCAAAGTCGATCAGAACGATATCTCCGTTTGGCTTGAGCATAATATTTGATGGTTTGCAATCACGATATATAATGGCCGGATTCTGAGAATGAAGACAATCCATGACATCACACAATTGCATCGCCCAATCAAGAACAAGTTCCTGCGGCTGCGGGCCCTTTTCATCGAGAATACTTTTCAGCGTCACACCTTCGACATAATCCATAACTATGAGATATGTGTCTTCCTTATCGATTACATCAACAATGGATGGAAGATGTGCATGATGAAGTTTTTTTAAGATGTCTGTCTCGGCGATCAGATTCTGCCTGATCTTTTCCTGATCCATTGTTCCGTCTTTGCGGACCTCTTTGATCGCCCAGCTCTTATTGGCCTTTTCAACATGCGCAAGGTAAACTGTTGACATACCTCCCTGTCCAATAACAGAAAGGATCTTGTATCTTCCTGCTACAATGGTTCCAATTTCCAGCATTTGATTACTCCTGATTTGTTGTTTTTATGACGATAACCGAAATATTGTCTTTTTCTTTTCTCTGCATATTGATATCGATTGCTAACTTGCATCGATCAGATATGGATTTTTCAGAATTCATACGATCCGTTTGAAACAGCCTCAGAAATTCATCCGGTGATACTGCATGGCGAAAGCCATCGCAGCACACGATAAACACATCATCGTTCCCATAAGTTCCAAAGGTTTTATCCGGACTGACGCCCTCCATCGCACCAATACACTGTGTAAGAACGCTCCTGTTTTTGTGGTATTTTGCTTCCTCATGCGTTAATTTCCCGGCATCAATCATTTCCTGGATCCACGTATGATCTTTGGTGATCTGATCAATTTCACCTTCAGAGATCTTATACAATCTGCTATCCCCAACATTTACTACAACATAATGATCCCGATACATAAGAGTGATGCAGGCTGTGGTTCCACAGTCTGCACCAATTCGCTCACTATATTCGGATATCATCACATCACATCTCTTGAGTAAGCGGATAAGCGAATCGGAAGCTTCATCCATCATGTGATGTACCTCATCCACTCCATTAATAATGAAAGGAAGCTCATCTTCAAACCAGCTAGACAGATGTTTTGTTAATTCTCCACTTGCGACTTCACCTTTTGCAAGTCCACCCATTCCATCGCACACAGCCGCAAAGCAAACTGGATACCCGTCTGCATCTGCAGTTTTCAAAAGCATTGAGTCCTGATTTGTTTTCTTTTTTATTCCTACGTTTGTTTCAGCTGCTGTAAGAAACACTGCCTGTTCTCCTTACTCCATGTAAAATACAAAGTCCTCATCTGCAATCTTCACGAGCGAACGATCCTTAAGTTCCACCTGATCATGCGGTCTGAGAGCTTTTCCGTTAAGATAAGTTGCATTCGTCGAATTATTATCCTCGATGTAGAATTTTCCATTATTACTTATGATGAATGCATGCTGTCTGGATACACTTGTATTGCCATCAATGCAGAAATCCACACGTTTTCTTTCTTTGCCGATAATAAAACGATCGGAAGTGATATCAAACATTTCACCAGTGGATTTTCTTTGCATCCTTCCATGTGCACCGCTCAACAAAGTAGTTTCTTCAGTACCCTGATCAAGGAATGTTGTCTGCTCTTCCCCGGAATCATATCCATCCATATCGGTAGATGAAAACTTATTCTGGTACTGCTCACGCAGCTTCGCAAGGTCTTCCGACTCGTCAACCACGTCTTCTACAGCTTCCTTTTTTTTATTTCCTTTTCGCTTCAGTGCTTTGATGAAAAGAATCAACAGTGTAAGAACCACAAGCAGTCCGGAACCACATATCGCAATCGGCTTAATAAGCGCCATGTCAAAAGGAAGCTTGGATTCATTCTCCACATACTGCAGCCCGCCAATCGCTTCTTCGATGTTGTTAACCGCCTGGTCAATACTTTCTTGTGACGCCAGCCTGTCCTCTGCCACCTGCCTTCCGGATTCCATCGCATTTCGAAGTGCTTCATAGGATTCCGGTGTATATTGCGCTTCGTCATAACTTTCCGCTTTCTGTAATATCTCTATAAGTTTTCTGCTGTCTGCGAAATAGCTGCTTACATTTAAATTTTCATCACCATCAATTTCTGCGCCTTCTTCTTTTGAATAACTGATACCGGCATTATCAAGCATCTGCTTAATATCAAACAAGGGTACAATACATCCAGTTTCCCCATCTTTCTCAGTATTTAATCCAACAATCAATCCGGAATCGTCATACACAGGACTACCTACCTGTCCATTATCAGAATCACCTGTGTATGTAATACAAGACATGTCTGCATTCTCCGAATCAGTAATAGTAACCGTTTTTACAACCATGTCGTCATGACCAAGCGCGGCTGCTTTATTCAGCTTTTCACCATCGAATCCAGGGATATAAACTTCGTCTCCAGTCGAAGGACGTTTTTCTTCTGAAAATGAGCTCGTCGTGTAAGGAAGACTCTCATTTAATTCCAATACGGAGAAATCACTTGTTTCGGAGTTTGCCTTTACTTCAATGGTTCCTAAAACTTTATGCCCATCTTCAGCTATTACAAAGCTCTTGATATTCTTCTTAATGGACGCATAATCCTTCAAATCAACGCCGATTTCTGCATACAGCTTTCCTTTTGAATCCTTAACAGCCTTGAACACCTCGCTGTTTTCAGGACAATATGCAAGATGCTTATCTGTAACAACATACTGATCATTTACCAGGAACGCAGCGCCTTCCGTCCATACATCAAACGAGCCATCTTCAAACACATATCCGGTCTGGATCTGGAAAATATTTTCCAACTTTATAAGTTCCTCATCTGATGACTTAATATCATTTGAAGGTGAATGGGATGAACCTTCATTATTATCTTCTGAGGCAGACTCACGATCATCCTTATTCGATTTGTCCTGAGAACTCTCATCATCACCTGTATCTGTTGATGAATCACTCTGAGCATCAGTCTCTACAGAGGATGACACTTCACTTGATGCCTGTTCTTCAGCAAACGCAGGACGCATACTTCCCATCAATGTACTTGCTATCGCGACGGCAACAACGATATTTTTTACCAACTTTTTTCGTTTCACAGTTTGCCCTTCTTTCGTATTTTTAAGTAATATATCTGAATATGGATCTGCCAACTTGTCAGAATCCAAAAGGATCACTATCCACAGAGTAATTTACATTTGCATCTGATTTCTGCATCGCTTTCGCCTGCCTGATTTTCTCCATCTTCTGCGCTGTTTTTTCTTCTCTTGCCTTCATCGCTTTCAGATCCTCTGTTTCCGGCTCAATATACTCTTCGATCGTCTCGTCTGAGTTAACATCCTCCTGCGTAAAGAACATATCTGATGTATCATCTTCGATCTGGTTGCTTTCCTCTTCTTCAGCCTTCTTAATTTCCTGTCTCTCAAATTCGATTTTCTGCTGTCTCAGGAAATCTTTCTTGATCATTTCTAGTTCTTCTTCTTCGGAAAGGGCTGCGATGTCAGAATTCATGGATCCCCGGTTATCGTCCGCTTTATCCTTACCCTTTGCATTTTTAGGTTTCTTAATGAGTTTCATCACAAAGAATAATCCTGCGCCGAGAGCAACGGTTTCTACCAGAGGCAGAATCGGAACACTCGATTTATTCGAATCAGCATGGTCATCCTCCTGGATATCACTACTCTCAGCGGATGAGCTAAATACAACTGTCTCTACAGTTTGAGCCTGACCGACATATTCCATTGGACTAAATGTAACCGGGCAGGATGTATTTACCGTCCAGTTTCCAACTGAAGCTGATGCAACATCCATCTGCATGAAGTTTTCCTCCCAGGACAGTCCAATGTTAATATCATCATCTCGATATCCTGTTGAACCATATGTAAGAATTACTTCCTGGCCTTTTGGCCCTTTCAGGCAAATTGAAGGAATATCACCGATCCCATCCCCGTCTTCATCGCTTGTGTACCTGATGACAAGTGATATGTTCTGCGCATATTCCGAAATATTGAAGGTGAAATTATTGGATATTTTTTCCTCAAATTCATCCGCTTTACTATCGCTTTCACCGTCCTCTTCTGCCTTCCAGAGAGGATCATCCTCATTCGTTATTCCCTGGCCTTCATTACTGTTCTTAACAAGCTCACCACTCACATCATTCGACACTTTGCTGAAGGCTTCAGCTAATCTGTCATAGTTTGATACATTAACCTTCTCGGCCATAGATAATGCATCATACGCATTCTTAGCTTCAGTAATCTTCTGATCATCTCCTTCTTCGCTAACTCCAGTCGGCAAAGCATCAATCATCTTGATTACCCGATCAACGTTTTCTTTTCCGGTAAGCGGTGTTTCCTCCGTGACAAGATTCTCCGACGTCACAGATGTATCACTTGTTGCAGATTCTTCTGCATATGTTGATAATGGAGCTATGGTAGTCGTAACCATAAGGCTTGATAACACAAGTACTAGCATACGTTTCTTCATTATTTCCTACGTTCCTCTCATCAGACATTCGTAAATTATTCAATCCGTCTTATGACCATACTATGTCTTAAACGTTTTTTGTAATTTGAGTTTTTTTCTCATTTTTCCACGATCATAGGCGTATTTCCTATCTTTCCGCCATATTAGACATAGCATCTTAAAGAACATCTACGAAAATGATGTCAAAGCCAAGATTCAACTTGTGCAAATTTTGCACAAGTAACGGACAACAGAAAGACATACCGTTATAAGTATTATCAAGACGATCAATATCAGAGTGATTTTGACAGATTCATATCTTCAACAGATCAAAAGAATCATAAGAGCATACAGCTAGATCAAGATTAAGAAAATTAAACGATAATTAAAGAAAGAGCCCACGTCAAATGAACGCTGGCTCTTTCTTTAATAACATCAAATCCTTCTGTTCCTATTACGGTTACAAGTATTGAACAATATAATTACTAACACACATCCCCAATATTGAATGAACAGTTCTTCGAATGGTTTTTCTTTGATAATATTCCATAAATCGCTCCGAAAAAAATAGAAACACAACCAAAACAACGAATGGGCTAAACTAAAAAAAACAACTCTTTTTACAACTATTTCTTTATAATTCATAACCAATTCCTCCATTGACATTTCCATAATACCTTCTTTGTGCAGAATTGTATACTGATATTACTAATTTAAGAAACATTGCCGTGCTATCTTATTACTGCAAAAAAAGTGTCGATATGGATGTAAATATTCGAGAATCATAAACTCAAAAGAGGTATATAAATGGGTCATTTGCGATTAATAGATATTGATCATGCAACAGATGATTTGCGAGTCGGAACACCGATCAACGACAGTCAAGGACGGACTCTTGTAGAGCCCGGCACAAGGCTTACACCATATATCATCGAGCACCTTAAAAGCTATAATATTTCTAAAATTGTTGTAGAACAAAACAATACATCAAAGAGGCATTCCAAGACTGACGATGATATATCAACTGCCGCAAAGCAAAGGATAAAAGAGCTGTACACTCCGGATCCGGCAAGAGTACGCTTAAGCTCTTCTACGAAAAAAAATATGCTTCAAGGGATGCGACTGATCTATGATCCGTACACAAGCCAAAAAGAACTTGCCAATACAGCCAAATCCATTATCAATGATCTAATGAAAGCGATTAAGAAAAACGATGCTGTCACAGTCAATGTTAACGACTTAAGACTAAATGACAGGTATACATATAGCCACAGCATTGACGTTGCAACGATTGCAATTATCATAGGAAAAACGCAAAAGAGAACTCAATCCGATGTTTTTGATCTGGGCATGGCCGGACTTCTTCACGACATTGGCAAAATGCGTATCCCAAAGGAAATCCTACATAAACCTACGAGTCTAACTCCGGATGAATATGAGATTGTAAAAAAACACACCATTTATGCGTATGAAATGCTCGAAGATAACGCTGATATCAAAGACAGTATATCCCTTGGCATCCTTCAACATCATGAAAAACTCGATGGATCTGGATATCCCAATGGGGATCGCTTAGGTATGATTCACCCTTATGCCAAAATTCTTGCTATAGCAGATATCTTTGACGCCATGGTAACATCCAGACCTTATAGGAAAGGAATTTCGCCGCGCAAAGCAGCCGAAATGCTTTTAGGAATGTCTGATAAACTGGATATAAAAGATATCCAGGCATTTCTTAATACAATAATTCTATATCCTGCCAATACCATCGTGCGATTAAGTAATGGCGAATCTGCAAAGGTTATACGAAAAAATCCAAATTATCCAATGCGACCTGTCGTTGTCGGCATACACACCGGCACCGTTTACGACCTTGCCAATATACAATACCAGAACATAACAATAGAGTAAAAAGAGGTAAATAACATAATGTCCCCAACAACAATTAATATCTTTGATACAACGCCTCGCATGATCATATGCAAGAATAATCGAATAACTTATGATAGTTTGTATGGCGAAACAGTCATCAAAGAGCTTCGACCGGGAAGAATGTATCATTTATACAGTTGCGAAAGTAACGAGGCCGGAGAAATAGTTTATTTAGAAGAATTTCGCGGAATGGGCTTTCAAGCGGAACTGTTCCAGGAAATGACACCTGTCGATATAGGAAGAATTGAAATGTATCGTACGCACTGGAATCACAGTAACATGATGGATCCTCCAGACAATTCAGCGGAAGTGGATTTAACTGCTTTGGACTATATTCTTGACACGGTATTCGAATCAATCGATAAAGATCTCGAAAATGCGAAGAACAATTAAAACGAATAGCAGGCAGACAACATGGTATCATGGCGTCTGCCTATTGTTTTGTAAAACCATCAGGCAATCGGACATAGTATCTCAGCAACAATTGATTTGTGGAGCGGAGATAGAAATATCGCTGTCCATGTACAACGAACGTGCAGGGACGGCTGGAAGCTCTCCTTGCATGTGTTATAATGTAAGGAGATGATCATGAATAAAGAGACGATTGCGGTTTCCGCAGCAAGGAATCGAGGTGCACAGTATGATGCGTCCGTAAAAACATTGCTGCGGTATCCAAAACTGGTAGCACCAATCCTGCAGGCTCTCATTCCGGAATACCGGAACTATACTACAGAACAGGTTGCAGAGATGTTGGTTCCATCCGGAAGCCCTCCGGTAGACGACACATCCGTTATGGTTAGTTTAAACGATACGGAAGTATCATCCATCTCTGAGAAACTCATCCGGTATGATGCGAGGTTTAAATTGTTGAATCCGGCCATGAGCAACAGAAAGCATGAG
The DNA here is from genome assembly GCA_024684035.1 of Eubacterium sp. Taxonomy (GTDB): domain Bacteria; phylum Bacillota; class Clostridia; order Lachnospirales; family Lachnospiraceae; genus Bilifractor. The sequence goes on from JAIKXQ010000084.1 coordinate 31,370, forward strand.
GTATACCTTCATGTCGATCTGGAAGTGCAGAACAACTACCGTCCGACTAATCCGATGTATCCAATGATTACCAGGGGTATTTACTATGCGGCACGGCTGCTTGGATCCGAACTTGGTATTCTCACAGAAAAGACGGATTATGCGAATCTGGAGAAGGTTTACAGTGTCTGGATCTGTAACGAGAACATCCCGGTACACTTGCGGAACACAGTAGTATCCGTACAGTTGGAGAAAAAGGATCTCATTGGTGTAGCGGATATTCCGAAGAAGGACTTTGACCTGATGACCGTGATCCTCGTTCACCGGGGATCACCGGCCAACGATGAAAAGATCTTCAGGTATCTGGAGGCTTTGTTTAAGGGCGATGTAGATGGAATCTGCGAGCACATCGATATCCATGATGATCAAGAACTTGTGGAAGAGGTGGAAGCCATGGATGAACTCTGGAAAGGTGTTGCTCACGAACATTACCACAAAGGGGCTGCTGAACAACGTAAGAAGGATGAAGCAGAGCTTGCAGAGACAAAAACTGAACTTGCGAAGACAAAAACTGAACTTGCAAAGGCAAAAGATGCTATGGCCAAAATGGCAAAAGAGATCGAGCGACTGACCAAAATAAACAATGAGTAAAGAAAAAGCTGGCGTATAAAACGTCAGCTTTTTTTGTGCAGATAAGTGCTTAATTCTTCTCTGGCGTATCAAGATTTCTTCCCTCATACTTCGCCAGTCTCAGGTCCCACCAGGATGCCGGGTATTCAACTTTCTTGACGGAAATCTCTTTTCCCTGGATAATCACTCGATTATTCGTTCCAGCATAGCCGTCACATGTCGAAAGACTTACCAGTTTTGCATTGCTGTCTACTTCTGGGGAATTTCCATATAGAGACAGACTTTTCATTTTTCTTTGATAGTCCATAAAGGATGACAAAGTTTTAAACTCTGTCTCATAGAGGTCCGAACCAGCGTATGTTTCTACCACAGACATAAACATAAACGTATGTCTCGTTCCATCCGGATAGTATAAGTCAAACGTATGATCTTTGTACTTCGGATCCTTGTATGTATGGCGAAGTTTCCCAAACATGCTTCCATCAGCCATGTTATGCCCATAGATAAACGAGTTTCTATCCGAAAAATCAAAAGCATTTGTTCCGTGTAAAAAGAGTGATCCGGACCGGCTTTCTGATCCATCCGGCATTCTGTGTTCATAATACTCATTATCTGCTGACTGCATGACAGGATAACCGATGTCGTCCATCTGGAACCACGCCACAACATTCATCCCTTTGAACTGCTCCCAATCAACAAGGATTGTATCCGGATCTATTTCAAACTCCTCTTCTTCTGCTGAAGAATCTGCCGTACGAACAGTTTTCTTTCGAATGTCTTCATACGCATTTGACTCTTTTCTATATTCTGTCAATGTTGGCAATACTTTGTATCCGACATATCCAATTGTCCCCAGAATAATAATAAGCAGAAGGCAACGTACGATTGTAATTATTGTATTTCTCATTTAAAGATGCTTTCCTCCATTCTGTTTGTTTCTAATTTTCTGACTTTGCTTGTCACCAAAAATGTACGTAGTTAAAGCTGTACAGTCGCTGCATCTATCCGGAATAACGGTTACAATTGACCGGATCATCTATCTTTTTGAATGTTTCCTGCAAATATAAGCGCACATCCGGCTCCAAACAGCAACAATTACTCCGTTATATGCACCATTTCTGTACTGATTCGATGCCATTATGCGCAACCTGAAATGTACCGAGTTTTAAAAAAGAGCTGTGAAAACCATATGGTTTTCCACAGCTCCCTGTATTAATCAAGCAAATCGACAGCCCAGCAGTTATCTCTGCCTAATGCGTCGATCGATACACAACCGTACCCATCACCATACTCTTCTATCGTCTTCATTGTTCCGTTCTCATCTTTCCCGGCACAAATTGCAACATGGTGAATATAACCGGTATCGTCTGCATAGAACAGAAGATCTCCTGGCTGTGCATTTTCTGATTTTATCTTCTTCCCTACCTGTGCCTGATTCTCAGCGACTCTTGGAATACTGATGCCAAAGTGGGCATATACAGACATGGATAGTCCGGAACAGTCGGCTCCATGCTGCATATCCGTACCTCCCCAAACATAAGGAACGCCTAGAGCCGTAGCGGCATATTCAACGATCTCTTTTCTTCTTGGATCGATCATATGCTCCTGATACTCCTGCGTGGACGTAAACGTGTGATAGAATGCTTTATTCTCATCAGCAGGAACGGTAGCCTTTGCTTTCATCATTGTGGCTTCTTTTTTGTCCTCTACAATCTTCTTAGCATCTTCGCCCGTGATCACACTTTTTGACTCAATGAAGCCTCTTGCATCACCGGATTCTACAAATACCCATCCGTTTTCTTCCGTCTCAAGAATATAGGCAAGATCATCCTTTTTCATTGTACCGACTTCTTTGGCTTTCGGATCGCACGCATCCCTAATAATGAGAGCTTCGTCTCTGACCACCGCATACTGCTTTGCAACAACTGTTTCACCGATCGTGACGTGTTCTGCGCAATATGCTTTATTCTCTTTGGGAGCTATAACCGTCTGTGCTTTTTTATACAGCATAGATACAATATCAGATGCATTATCGCAGATACCTGATGGAAGCGAAACCGCTATCCTGACATACTTCCAGTTGTATTCATATGCTGCGTCCTTATCCGCTTTTACATCCGTTCTTATATATCCTCTGACATCGCCGGATTCCATGTATAGCCATCCATTCCCCATGTCCTTAAGCGAATAGAAAATGTAAGACTCTTTCAGAATACCTATTACCCTGGCTTTGTCGCTGGGTGATTCAAAAACATAAGCATATCGGTTTGCGAAAGACACTTTTGCATCTACGTGCTTAAAGCGATGATCCTTTCTCGTAATATCGAGCTTTAGATCCTCAATATCACCGGGCTTCTCAGGATCCTCTTTTGATGATTCTTCATAAGACTCACTATAGCCGGTATCCTCATACGGAACATATGCAGTGTTCTCATCCTGCGCTACATGATCTGTATTCTCATTTGCCGGATTCTCTGGATTAACATTATCAGGAACGGATGATTTATCGTCCTGGTTATTCTTTGATTCCTCTGCAGATGGCGGTTTTTCTTCGAGCCAATCGTTTGCCTGGTCGTCCTTTGTATATGTCGATGCCGGATCTGGCGTAACCACAGCGTCTTCCATCTGCTCCGGAGTTTCATCCGTTAAGGCGGCGTTTTCCGTTGTCTCAATTGCTTCCGGTACAAATTCTTCCGCACTAACCGGTACAGTTCCAAGCAGCGAACAGCCCAAAATGCAGATGGCCATTTTGTACATTACAGTTTTCATTTTCATTTTATTTGCCTCCTATCGTATTCGGAATTTCTATGTCCGATGGAGGAGGAAATAAAAGCTGCTTTTTGGTAAAAAACGGAAATCAAACAGCACAAAAAAGCCGCCGATACGCACAAAAAACTGATAGGCAGTGGCTTCTCACCTCTACCTATCAGTTTTCCCTGATGTCTTATTTTCCGGATTTCTTTCCGATACACCTCATTAGTGTACCACTGAGTGAATACTCTGACTCACGCAATACAAGACCTCTCATTCGATCCGTCTTTTTAATCATCTGCATAGCGAGCATGTAAACGGTTGCCAGTATGATCCAGCTTATTGTCAGCATGTTCTCTCCTTTTTCTTTTTCAGGCGAAGGACAACATTGGCAATCAGTACCATTGCAGCAGCAAAACCTCCAAAGATTGCCGAAAGAGTTGTTGCGCTTCCACCGAATGCTGTATCCGGGATTGCCTCCCATACCGCATAAAGTGTTACAACTTCATCCTTCTTATCTGTAAGATTCTTTACAGTCTCACCATCCTTATAATCCGCTTTTGTTGCGTTCGGATCTGTGGACCATCCAATAAAATTGAAGCCTGAGAAGTCCATACTTGTTGAAGGTAATGACACGGCCTGATCGTAGGATGTTTTCAAATCAGCCATCTGACCATTTGCCATCTTCTCATTTTTGTCGAATCGAATGGTATAGGGATAAGCTTCCCATCTTGCATAGACTGTCAGAGCACTTCTTCCAAGATAATTTCCATCATTATCAAAGTACTTGCCGGAAACAAAATTTCCCTGATCATCATATGCTTTATTTCCATTTGTTTTCGCATCGTAATAACCAGCGAATGTGTAGCCTTTTCTTGTCGGCACAGAAAGCTTGTTGTTATCCGGTCTCATATAGATCAGTCCATCTGCTTTCTTGATAGATGATTTACCATCTACAAGACCGTCGTTGGCATCTACAGTAAGATCATGATTCTCATACTTGATCACGGTGGTTAATTCTACTTCTGTATCAATGTACTCATCCGCCGTAAGTTTTACTTTGGTTTTGTAACTACCTTCTTCTTTATATGAAGGCACAGACGGCTGTTCATGACCGCTATTATCAATATATATGATCGTAGCATTTGTCGGATCCGTTGCTGTTAGGGATCCTGCTACGTGCGCATTTCCATCGTAAATATAAGATCCATCTGACTTCTTATATTCAATCGGAACCGGCTTCCAGTAATTTTTCCAAACAGCATACAGAGTTACAGTCTTATTTTTTGTTGATGCCAGGTTGAGAACAGACTCTCCATCTTTGTATTTCGCGATTTCATTGCCCGCATCCTTTTTGTTATCGGTCCAACCGATGAAGTCACGATGATACTTCATAAATGTATTTTTTGTAAGAGCCTGTTTTGTACCATACACAAACTTCTGGCTCTGCATGGAACCGTCACCGCCGTTGGCATCAAATTCGACGCTGTAGGAAATGGGAGACCATTTTGCGGTCAGGGTTGTGTTTTTCGTGATCGTAACACTATCGCCTGCTTTTCCTACAGAATTTCCATTGTCATCCACCCATTCAACGAATTCGTAACCTGTCTTTGATGTTGAAGGAAGTGTTACTTTTGAGTATGTGGGTGTCTGCGGATCATACTGAGCATACAAAGTAAGATCGTAATTGGATCTGTATGTCTCTCCAGGATCATAGGATGTGCCAGATCCGCCCTTCTGTGTATTCCAGTTTTTGAACTTATATTCCGTTGTTTTATATGCAGTAGATGCACTGACCGCTGTTCCACCATCGGTATCGTATGTTACTTTGATCGGCGTTTTCGTAGGTGATTTCTTCGGTGTTGTGGATCTCAAGCTTATAGAGATATTGTCAAGTTTTTCCTGATCAGATGGAACTCCAGTTCCACCATTTCCATAATATTCAATGTTGTAATAGTAAATACCAAACATGATATATCCTTCGGCTTTCGGATATCCACTTCCAAAATCAACAGTAACTTTGTAAAAAATCCCTTTCATCTGTTTACCAGGATAAAAAGTTCTGTTATATTTTGCAGCATCGCTCATTTCAATCATTGAATATTTTTCTAATTTAGCAGTGTATGTATATCTCGTACTCCCTTCCGTCGGAAGACTTCTACTATTTTCTGTATTAAAAACATGCGCACCACAAGAAGGAACCCATAGAGAAAGTCCACTCACACTTTTTTTATACGGATAATATTCTTGATGTGCGCAGTTGTATCCATCTTCGTTAAATGCAATACACACTTGATCAATTAAATTGCCATCTTTATGAACTGCAGTTATGTAGCCTTTACCACTAAAAGATGTTGGTATTCCTGAAGGAACTGTATCCCCAGAAGGACAAGGTTCGGAGTTTGCACGCTCCGCTATCTTCAAATATAGCTCATCATCCTTCGCCTTTGCAGCTTCCTTTGCTTTGTCAGAAAGCTTTTCGTCCGTATCCTTTTTATTTACCTCATTTTTCTGCTGCTCTTTGGATGTGGAATCCTTTTCGGATTTGGTATCTTCTTTTTTCTCTTCCTTTTTCTCTTCTTTATTAGAGCTCTCTACATATTCCCTGGAAAAAAGAACGCTGTCTTTTTTGTCCGCCTTGGACTCTGCATATTTTGAAATGTTATCGCCGGATACCTTCGCAGAAGACAGAAGACCGGTTGTAATCGCAGCAGCCTTGGATGTAGAAGAAGATTTCACGTAGAAGTCTACCGTCTCACCATAGTTGGAGAAGGATGCTCTCTTTCCTTCCTCATCCAGGGAACCTACTACAATAGCACTTTCAATATTTCCCGGGACGAACGTCTTTACGTTTTTACCGTTATTACCTGCAGCAGCTGTAACAACAATTCCCTGCTCTGTACATTCATCGATCATCGCTTTCAGTCCGCTCTGGCTCTCAAGAGAATAGGCAGACATGGAAAGGTTGATGTACTTACAGTTCTGTGTCTTTGCGTACTCCATAGCGGAGATAACAGAAGCTACGCTTCCGCCACCGGTTTCATCCAGCGCACGGATAGAAATGATCTTCGCATCTTTATTCTGAGAAATGATACTTTTGGCCATATCGGTACCATGTCCGTTTTCATCCTCCGGATTATCACCGATCACGGAAACCTTATCTACGACATTATCATCATATCCTGTAATACCGGAGTCGATCAGAGCGATCACGTTCGAGGAATCATCCACCGGGCCATCCTGATGCTCCTGTACAACATCGCTCAGAATAGCAACGGGGTTATCTTCCTCGCTCATCTCCTCTTCGGCCTCTGTTGTTTCTGAAGAAGAGCTTACAGATTCCTCATCAGCAGCAACCAGCTCTGTATCCGGAGACACAAATTCTGCTTTGGAGCTGTAATATGCATAAGCATTCTTTGTTTCCTCTTCTGTTGCAAACTGCAGAAGGTAGATATTTTCATAGTTGGAAAGGATCTCATCTTCACAATGGAAAATGCTCTCATCATCCGTGCCGACGATCAAACGTTTTGATGAGTAATCAAGCTTTTTTGCATCCGACGCATTCAATCCTGCAATCGCCTTTTCAAAGTAGCTACACTCCGACGAATCACTTGCATCTTCTTTTTTTACATCTGGCTTGGAATCCTCTGACGCATCCTTCACCATCTTCTCAGATTTCGGTTTGTCCACCTCTCCTTTTTCATCCGAAACGGATGATGAGGATGTAACCTTTTCTGTGTTCATGCTTTCATCGATGACATGATGATCCAGTTTCTCTGCGGCAACGGAAAGATTTCCCGTCAACGTAGTCGCTGCCAACAGCAGCGAAAGTAAAACTTTTCTTCTTTTCATAGATTGAAATTCCTTCTTTTTGATTTCTGTTTTTAGACCTAGCATTTTTTCTATGTCCGATTTGCAACACCCGAATCATCATCTTTTAAAAAAAAATTCAAAAAAAAAAGATTTGAGAGTTCACTCTCAAACCTTTTTTAATCGTTATGCGGATTTTTTTAAGTAGTTTCGAATCGAAGACGGCTTTCCAAGGTAGAATCCCTGCACGTAATTAACGCCGCACCTTGTTACGAAGTTATACTGCTCTTCTGTCTCAATACCTTTGACAAGCGTTTTGATACGGTAAAAGTCAGCCATTTTCACGATAGCTTTTAAGAATATCATTGATCTTTCATCGCAATCCTCAATAGATTCCATATCAATCTTTATGACACGAAAATCAGCACACCTTAGAGTATCAATAGCAGTATACCCGGATCCAAAATTATCCAGCCAAACATGATACCCACTATCAGACATTTCTCTGATTGATCTTGATAACTGATTCATCGCTTTCGATGTCATGGCTGCTTCGTTGACTTCTATCCGAATAGAGCTTCTATTTCCTTTCCTCTTTTTTGTTATTCTTTCCAACTCTGTTCTAAAAAATGCATCCTGTCCATCCAGGGCCTCCGCAGAGACGTTGTAAGATAAGACTATGTTTCGAATCCCATGTATATCCAACAATTGCTGTGATATATACAGATACTCAAGCATATACAGATCGAACACTTTGATTAAGCCTTTTTCTTTTATGACAGGAATGAATTCTGATGGATAGATAACACCATATAGAGGGTCTATCCACCTGGACAACATCTCCATTCCATAGAGTTCTCCAGTCGTTGCACTGTAGATCGGTTGAAAAGCGGGCATGATCCAGCATTTTTTCAATGCCTTTTCCACGTTGAGGTTTATGTAGAGCTGCTTAATTATATTTTTCATTTCCACCTCCATGATTATCGATTCTCCTAAATACTGTGTCTGATAAGCAGCTTTTTAAAAAAAGCAATCTACATTCCTCAAACAAGCTCATAACATTACACATTTCCTATGCAGTGTCTCGATTAGACATAGCATTATCGATATGATAAGATGAAAGGAGAGTATAAATGAAACCATATCAGGAATTGACGTTTGTAGACGATTTCATGTTCTGCAAAGTCTTGTTGGATAATCCAGAAATAGCCAAGGCTCTTGCAGAACTCATCACCGGACGGAAGATCGATCGAATCAAAGCAATTAAGGATCAGTACTCCATATCCGGAACATATTCCGGAAGAGGCATACGCTTCGATGTCTATTTTTCAGACAATACTGGGACAAAATACGATCTGGAAATGCAAACAACGGTACATCCATGTTTGTCAAAAAGAACAAGGTATTACCAGAGCCTTGCGGATCAGGAATCTTTAAAGCAGGGAAAGAAGTATACAGAGTTACCTAACTTGTACATTGTATTTATCTGCCTGAAAGATCCGTTTGATTCCAATCTTCCAAAGTACACATTTGAGAATAGATGCCAGGAAAATGGGCAGTCTCTCAATGATGGATCGTATAAGATCTTTATCAATGCGGCTTCCGAAGAATCGAAAGCGAATCCGGAGCTGCAGGATCTGATCCACTATCTTCGATCCGGGATCGTTTCCGATGGCATCTCAAAAACACTCGAAGATGCTGTCAATATCGCCAAACTGGACGAGAAAGGGGAGCGCATGTATCTAAACTGGAAGGAAAAACTAGATGCGGCCAACGAGGAAGGCTTTGAGAAAGGTCTGGAGAAAGGACGCGCAGAAAGCGCTGCAGAAATCGAACGCCTGAAGCAAGAGATGGAACGTCTAAAAAAGGAATTAAAAAAAGCAAACGATGATTAAAGAAAGAGCCAACGTTCATAGAACGCTGGCTCTTTCTCAATTTATATCACTCAAAATACGAATATGCAATGATGGATGCAAAGGAGATGGAAAGGAATATGTCAAACATCATCAATACTGTCACCACTCACTTCACCATTATCTCCATTAAGAAGGCTTCTTTCTAAATCCAAAAAATCCTCAGAGGAGTACTCTCTTTGATGAAAATTATGAAAGCTGCTTGTTTTTTTTCTTTTCTTTGGTAATTGATAGTTATCCTTGATTGCCTTGATCATAAAGGCCGTCACATTTGTTACTTCACTGGCAGCACATAATACTTCGTAGGCTTTTTTTACTTTATCCATATCATAATTTGCTGCGTCTGCTATGCTTCTCAGATCCCTGAATGAAAGATCTTCGTCTTTCATAAGCTTATTCATTTCATCAATAAAATCAACCGGATCTACTTCAATGATGTTATTATTCACATCCTCTTTCGTTTCTACTACTTTATCCTTATATTTCACTGTGAAAATAACGCCTTTGCACGCACCACCTTGACCGTTTCTTATAATGTGGTAATCACAAACAATATCGGATATTTCATTTATCTCGCTCGTGGCTTTTTCTATCGAATACCGTCTGAAATTTCTGATCTCCTTAAGCTTTCTCACAAGCTCTTTATCCTGTATCTCATCGATAGCCTCAATGGATTTTACACTCTCATCCATAACAGCCTTTTTTAGTATAGGATTCACATTTGCATCAACGACTCCAAGCTGGATCTTCAGGTCTACCAAATCAAATTCTATATCAAATGGACCTTCTTTTTTTGTTATCGCTTTTTGCTTATCAATCGTTTGCTTGAAGATCTGATACAATTGGTAAGAATAGTTACTTGAAAAATTACAAATAATGTTTCGATCCAACATGGTGAAATTCTTTTTCAATCCTATTAACTTACTTTTTAAAGCTGTATTAAAATATATCTCTAATTTGCCATCTTCGAATCTTGCTCTGACAATAACCTTAATTATATCAAACGCTTTTTTTTTATCATCCTTTATTATAACGGACCAATCTAACAAGCTTGGAGAATCCGAACCTGCTGGACGTGCGTCTACATTACACAACTTTTTAATCTCGCCGTAGACGGATCGGGTATTTACACCTAAAAAGTCCATGAGTTCATTCCCGAATAATTCCGCCTTTATGTAGTCTGAACCGTATTCGTCTACGCCCTCTTTCGCATACATTATTGCAGCATCAAAAATCTTTCGACCTCTCAGCGTCATTTTACTTTTCGAAGAGATTAAATTGTTGTCCTTGCTAAACAGAACCGGTATCTTCTCTCTCTTCGAATCATCTATATATTTCAATACCTATCCTCCAACGCTCTTCGATCAGCGATCACTTTTAGAATCATTGAACACCATTTTACATTAATTATACACGCATGTTCTCTTTTACTCCACTACTTTAGTAAAAAGTTCTCCTTTACTACACAACCTCCAAATTCTACCAGGCATGCTATTCTTATTTACTACACAACATCTCAATTCTACAAGCATACCGTTCTTATTTACTACACAACTTTAATCATTATGATAACGTAAATTACTATTTTCCACACTAAGTGTTATCATTAACTACACAACTTGTAACGATTTACTCCACAACTACGCTCTGTTGATTAATGACTATTTACACCACAACACGTTATCTATTTATCCACAGCGTGTTACTGATTACTACACAACTTATTATTCATTTCCCCACTAAAACAATTGGCAAACGGCGTTACTAAGCCATTTTCAGGGTTCTAAAAGAAAGAAAGAAATTGTTGTATATATATAATAAACAACAACAAAAGTTGGTGTAATATCGCCATGTTCTGCATTAATGTGAAGGATCCGGAACAACGTACACGTATTGTTTCACAATATTAAAAATTATTACCTACGGCTTGTAAAATGTATATTCACTGTACAAACATACAATTTTGTGTTACTATGGACGCATGGAAAGGAAAATAGACATTAATAAGCAAGATTACAATTGTACCGGAGACATCGTATCGAATATTAAATATGAGATAATCTTCTGTACACGGGAAAGAAGAAAGATATTCAAGAACGTCAAGATCCGAGACCGATTCATGAATATCATGGAAACCAGGTTGCATCTATATGGACTCATCATTATAAATATGAAGGTGTGTGATTATTACGTCGATCTTTACCTTAGAGCTTTACCAGATTGTAGTCCGGTAGATGCATTCAATATCATTAAAAAAGAATCTCGGATCATAAAAGATGAATTCCCAGAACTAGGTAATATGCCAAATCTTTGGACAAGGAAGTCTATGATCAGTACAGATGACATCAGTGAAGAAACAAAAAGAAAATATGTCGAGGGTTGGATAAAGTGACTTGTCTCGCTACCGACAAAAATGACAAAATCTTAACAAGCAATTATGGGAGTATAAGGAGGATACATTATGGCAGTGAAAATTGGAATTGTAAACCAAAAAGGAGGCGTTGGAAAAACCACTACTGCTATCTGTTTAACAGATGCATTTACAAGAAAAGGTTACAAGACGCTGCTTATTGATTTCGATCCGCAGGGAAATGCTAGTTATATTTTTAAAGCAAATGATTGTGAAAATACCATTTATGACAGCATTATCGGAGGTAAAAACCTTAGAGATATCATCGTCACCGGTAATGACATGGGTGATATTGCGCCAGCAGACGAAAGACTCATACAAGCAAACAAAGAATTGATTAACGCTAGACTTGGAGAAAATAAGTTAAAAAAAGCAATAGCAGAAATCGAAAATGATTATGAGGTGATATTTGTAGATGCCGGACCGACACCAGGCATTATGATGGACAATGTACTTACAGCCGTGGATGGTGTCATAATTCCTATGCAGGCAGAAACGTTAGCGACTGTTGGTCTTACATCTCTTATAAAGAATATTAACGAGATCAAAGAAGAACTTAATCCAGATCTTGAAGTATATGGTATTCTTCTCACGATGTATGACAAGTCCGTATCCATGCATAACGAACTTAAAAAAGAATTTGACAAGATTGACGAATCTGTAATTCATAAATTTCATACCGTTATTCGACGATCAAAGGCTATTCCGAAGACACAAGGCTTTATGAATATAGATCCGGAAAATCTGATTGAAAAGAAAGTTGTAGATTCTCAAGGAAGCATATATAAGTATGATTCCAATAATGGAGCAATCGATTATAGTAATTTAGCGCAGGAACTCATGGAGGTGCTTCACAATGGGTAATTCTATCTTTAACACAAGTAAATTAGAATTAAAGGAGAATAAAAATAGATTAAACGCGGACAGAGAAATAGATATAAAGAATCTGATCGAGTATGTAGACAGTGATGGTGTTGGCAACGATTACATTTTTGGCCCAATCTCAGAGGAATCTGTAAAAAACCTGGCCGAAGGAATCCGGGAATCCGGATTCAAAACTGCTGTCGAAGTATGGGAACTTGACGGTGAAAATAAAGGCAAGTACATGATATACAGTGGCCACCGAAGAGTTGCTGCTGTAAAGGAACTCGGAGATACGAAAGTCAAATGCGATGTTTATCCTTATCCGGATGATGAACTTGACAGGAGACTGCAATTCCTTAGAGCAAATATACACAGTCGTGGATCGATCAAAGCATCCGAAGAAGGCGGCGATATTTATATTGCACACCAGATTAAATATCTGGAAGACATCTTACGAAAAAAGGGCGTTAAGGGAAACATAAATCAGAGGATCTGCGAAGAATTTAACGCGAAGAGAAACACGGTATGGAAATACAAATCCCTTCTCAGAGCGTGTGATGAACTTCTAAAAGCAGAAGCTGAAGGACACATTCGTTTGGAACAAGCAGCTGCGATCTGTAGCTACAACAAAGATGATCAGAAAATAATTGTAAAAGTGATAGAAGAAGCCATTTCTAAAGGCGAAGTGTTAAAAAGCAAGGATCTGGATAAGTTGATAAAGAAACTTCATGAGAAGGAAATGGATACAGAAATGGATTCCACACTCCTTCAAGAACAAGTATCCATGATTATAGCAAGTATTTTAGAAAAAAAGGACGAAATAGAAACACCTGCATCTCCGGATAATGAGAAAAAAGATAATAAATCAATTACAGTTTATGATAAATATATGAGTCGAGTATCTCAGCTTAAAAAAGACCTGATTAATAATCGCTTTGATAGCTTGAAACTGGTAGAAGTTGAAAGCATATTGAACGAATACGACGAAGTAAGAAAAGAACTGGAGAAAGCGAAGCTCTTTTCAGAGCTTATGTCTGGTATGTATCATGGAGTTCCTGTTGTTAACAGCACCGAAATTGATCCAGAAGATCTGAAATTATTTAATGCTCTACAATTGAGAAAGCTAACGAAGGCATACGACAAAGCAGAGAATCTTGACAATATTGTGAATCAGATTAGTACGATCGAAGCAGAAATAATCATGACAACAAAAAAACTATAATTCAAAAATACCTCGTATCTGTAATGGACGAGGTATTTTTTTGTGCCTTGGCTACGCACAGTTTAAACGAGATTTAAATTATCTCCTGCTCGATACATTCTGATGAAAATCTCTGATGATATTTTTATTGTCAAAAATATAACAATAAGGCCGGTAACGAGACATCGGCTTTAAAAAAAGCGGTATTAAACCGCTTTTCTTTTTTGAGATAAAATATTCAATTTTTCAGCAAAAGAAGTCTTATTCAATGACGGGCCTTCTACCTTTTCAAAATCAATGAAATTGAACTGCACTGCTCTCTTTCCACGGTAATAATTAACGGAAATGGTTCCGTACAGTGTAATGCGGCTTGGACGATCGATATTCTCAAACCTATCTCTTAATCCAAAACCAACAGCCTGACAATCCCTTGAAAATAAACGCACACCATTTGTTCCAAGATCGTGTTTATAGGATCCGTATGCTGGAATGGGGTGAAATTCGCATTTGAATATAGGCGCAGGATTTCCTTCTCCATAAGGAGCGGTCTTATCAAGAATTGTGCTTACATCGATAATATCATCATCTGTGATATCACAATCGTAATAACGCTCAGCTTGCTTTGGAGAGTAATCGATTAAAGCTTTATTAAGCGCATTGTTCAATTCACTTACCTTTTCGCACATCATAGTTATTCCTGCAGCCATCGGATGGCCTCCATACGCAATCATCAAATCATCTGTGCGACTAGCAACAAGATCAAGTGTTGATTTGAGATCGATACCATCTACAGATCGTCCGGATCCACGGCATACACCATCTGCAACATGAGATAGAATAATACACGGTCGATTATATCTCTCAGCGAGTCGCCCAGAGATGATTCCAGCTATCCCAGGCTCTACTTCAAGCAAAGCAGTAATCGTTTTGTTTGATAACAACTTCTCCTCTTCTATTTTGATCTCAGCCTTTTTCATGCCTTCAGTAACAAGTAGTTTCCTTTGTTCATTCAGCATTTTTAGTTTATGAGCAATATCAAGAGAAGAATGATAATCATCTGAAAGAAGCAGGGATATAGCCATGTTTGCTCCATCGTCATCAAGACGACGACATGCATTAAGGCAAGGCCCAATACTAAAGCCTATCTTCTCCGCATCAATATAAGCATTCTTCTCCCGATCTACAAAAGTAAGATTCAGTACGTCGAAGAGTGCAATGATTCCAGGGAAAGTTGCCAGGCGATTCATCTTCCTTATTCCATCTCTGACGATTACAAAATTTTCTTCTCTTAAAGGAACAGAATCACACACAGTGGCGATAGCTGCCAGTGTTTGAAGCTTTGCAGTTACATCTGTATCTCCAAGAATATAACGGATCAGTTTATAAGCAATTCCGGCACCACAGTATCCATCGAAATCTGCTGATTCTGGCAGAGCATGAGGATTGTAGAGACCGCTCACATCCGGAAGCACAACACATCCATTACTATCCAGAGAAGGCTTATGGTGATCCGTGACAATGATATTTTTGAAGCCTTTATAATTTGCTTCTTCGATAACATCCAGCGCTGAGGTTCCATTATCACAGGTTATGATAAGTGTATCTTCAGGTAGATCATCAATCTCATTGATCATAGCCATATTCATTCCGAAGCCTTCTGAAAAAGGCCGTGGAACTCTCCACTTTACATTTGTGCAACCGTAAGCTTTTAGGCCGCGTACAAAGATTGCTACAGAGCACTGACCATCCGGATCATAATCACCGAAGATATAGATCGGTTTATTTTTAAATCTATCAATGTATTCTTTGAATTTGATTTCATTATCCAACCGATATTTATTGGCATACGTCTTTTTAAACCATCCATTAATGCCGGATGCATCCGCCTCTAAATTCTTAAAGCATACAGCCGATACATCAGAAATGCTGTTGTCTCTTTTTTTCCACATTTTATCTTTCCTCCAATTTACAATAATCATCATATCTATGTCTGACGGGTGCGGAAAATAATAAATACAGCATGGAGCGGAAGAAAATTACAATACATTCAGCTCTAATAAATGATTTGTTGATTCCGGGCAAACGATTATTAAAACCGAAGAAGATCGTACATAGTATTAGAGGAAATTGATAAACATGAGAAAAGGAGAATACAAGTGAATTACAAAGGATATGAAATCGAACCTTTTGGGAACGGATACACTGTCTTTTTTGAAGGTGATGAAATTTACTTCAAAAAGGAAGATGAAGCAATTGCCTTTATAGATGGATTAGAGAATAATGTCTGTAGTACGGAAGAATCATCAATTACATCATAAGGAGATCAACGTTTATGGTTTTTGAAAGTTTATTCAAGGAGTTCAAACACATTGTAGTATTCGATATCAGGATGGCCGGGTTAATACCCAAAGAAAGTCCTGTTGTCGAAATGGCAGCATGCCGGTTTTCAATGGTAAATGGCAAAATCGTAAACGACGTGAATTATGAAACGGTTGTAAATTTGTCAAGTAAGAATACGATTGATCAGGAAGTTATGAAAAAGTATGGGATATCGAAGGAAAAACTTGATGCCGGGATTGATGAAAAAGAAGCAGTAGAAAACATGTACAATGTGTTGTGTAGACCGAGCACACTTCTGGTGTCATATGGAAATCCTGAATTTATTTTTTTGGCTGATGTGATGAACAGATACAAGAAGGCCGCATTTATAAATGATTGTAGAACAGGTCTTCTTGACATCCGGACAGTACTCCGGGACAGAGGCCAAAACGTTTCATTGAGTAAAGCGATTGAAGCATATGGACTTGGATCGAAATACAATCTATCAAATCAAGAGGGTATCTGTAGTGGAGATAAATGCAAGGCATTGGCTACGCTGCTTCTTAGATTGCACAATGAAAGAGATGATTTGTACAGGTATCAGAATTGGTTTGGGTATGATACAGAAAAAGCTCCGGCATGGAAATTAAATGTAGTGTCATACGTTCATCAGTCTGTTTCAAATGTAATGGTACCGGAAAACGGAATTCTGCCTTTAAGATTCATAGCCGGATTATGATCACGTCCTTATAAAAAGAAAAAGCTATGCCATTGAATAATGGTGTGGCTTTTTTTATGTCACAAAAGCTGAAAGGATGTGAACCGGACGTACATAAGAAATTATAAAAATTCAATCAAGGTGTTAATTAATAACGAACATATGTTTGGCTGGACACGCCTACAGCATTTTTTATTTGGGCAGTTAATCATACATAGCAATTATGATAATTGAAAATCAGAGACAATTTAAAAAGAAATAGGAGACAAAAATGGAATTGAAATATTGTACTGATAGACATGGGCAGAAATATCGTTTTGTTAAGGAATCTGATGGACAGTACTTTGTATATGCTCCACGCAAAAGAAAATACGGATGGAGATATGCGGATGAAACTTTTCACCGGTTATTTAATGAAGTTGCTATCGATAAGACTGAGAAATGGCACAGGAGACTACGCAAGTGCATCCGGTCCATGGAAAAGTATGATCTTTGGCCGGAACTTAAGAGGATCTACGAGAATCAGTTAAATATGACTTGGGAGGATCACGTTCGACTCCAGCGTGGGTTACCGGAGGCTATGGATCTTATCAACAAGTATCCGTTTGCCTTTTTCAAAGATCAGAACGGAAATACTCAGGTGATATTTAACTATCGAGCAGAACTTTCTGATTGCATCATAAAGTCAATGTATTTTGGTACATGGAATAGATCTATCAAGGATGATATATCTCGTGCTTTGGAGAATAAATACGAATATAATAGCGGAAAAGTAGAAGTTAACTACGACGTTTCGTTTTCGTACGATGGAATAAACCAGGCTTTGTACAGAGAAGAGTACAAAGGATGCGCTAATGGACATTACTACCTGGCAGTTGGAAACAGCATGGCCGTTGTTTACGAAGATGATTAAAGAGGTGGCAACTATGGGTGAAATGAAATCTGTAACCGTATATATGGATCAGATATTCCCGTTTTGGGATGATCCGGATCTATATGGAGATGATAACTTATGCGATATTCTTGTACCAGAATCATTTCTGAAAAAGTGGGCGGAGCTGACAAACCGTTCTATGAAATATATCTACGAACAAAGTACAGCAGATGATTTCGATGGACTTGTTGTTTACGCTCGCAAATCCGGCGTTAAACTCTCATTACCACCAGATGAGATATCAAGAATTAAGATGCTAAAAGAAAATGGCTGCAGGATGCATATAGGCCTTGATGAATGTTTGGAGTAGGTAATGGATAAATTTAAGGTAATGTCTATTGATTTCGATTATTTTCAGAAAATCGATGATGGCGATATATTGAGAAAATGCTACCCGGACGGTTTGGACTTAAAAACGGAGCTTTCAACACTGGTATGGGCACCTTATTACGAAAATCCTCAGACGAAGGAACTTCTACAGAGTGTAGGTATCATGGAAGATGAATTCGGGAAAATCAAGGAATTGATAAAGAATCAATCCAAATTCACCACGTTCGTTGCAACGAATTCGCACGTTGAAATATACTCGATCATCAACCAGTTAATGGATATATCAGACGCAAAACGGTTGGACGTGACAAATATCGATATGCATCACGATATGGTTAACGGGAACAAGACATTGGATTGTGGAAACTGGATATCATTTCTTAAGAAAAAGTATCCAAATACATCCGTACATTGGATTTCAAATCCGATATCCAAAGAAATGTATGGAATGACCGGTGTGTGTTTTGATATGATCGATACCAGTATTGGCGATGATGTCTTGCAAAAACAGTACGACTTGGTCTTTCTGGCCAGGAGCGATAACTGGACACCGCCGCATCTGGATAGCAGGTTCAACGAATTACTTAATGTTGCAAGAAATCAGGAGTTTTTCATTTCAAAAGTGGCTGAATGTGTAATGTCAGAACGTGATGTCACAAAGAATGCAACTATCCGAAGCTACCGGATAGTACAAAAATCAAAAGAGAAACCGAACTAGCAAATATAAAAGACATCATGATTCAGTTCTGCTGAATTATGATGTTTTTTATTTTTTGCAAAATAAGACATAGTAAAAGAGAACCATTGAAAAAAGAGAGACAAAGAGGTAAAAATATGGACAAAATAAATATCGCTCTTCGTGCGATGGGAATTGAGTTTTCTGTTAAAGAGGAATATGTAGAGTGCGATGGTAAAAAGCAGCGAGGTCTGGTACTTAGTTACGAAAAGAGTGACGTTAAGAATGCCTTCATTCCAAATGATGATTTTTGGAGCTTGAGTACCTACGATCAGGTTAGCCGGATCGTTGAGATGGAGCAAAAAGCGAAAGATAAAGAACGCCTGCAATACATCAATGAATACATCAATAATCTGACAGAGGACGAATATCTTCGTCGAACATATCCGGTACTGGTGGATAGTAAGCATTATTTGCAGCTTAGGCAGAATAATATGACTATATACATGCCACCTTCAGCTCCGGCTGCATGTGTGAGATTTGAGCATTACATTCCTTATCAGGAAGAGTTTATTCCAGTGGGGATCACAAATGGCACGCCGTTTAAATTTGGACCGGCAACACTTTACAGACATGCGATGGAAAACCTTAAGCAAGAAGTAATCATGACAACCGGTACAAATACAGCAGATGATGCAGCATTTCCATTTTGGAGCATCAAGACAAAAAATGATCGCAATGGAGCGGCTGGGATTCTGCTTCCGGACGT
Source organism: Eubacterium sp. (assembly GCA_024684035.1). Classification (GTDB taxonomy): domain Bacteria; phylum Bacillota; class Clostridia; order Lachnospirales; family Lachnospiraceae; genus Bilifractor. The sequence goes on from JAIKXQ010000084.1 coordinate 50,674, forward strand.
TCAGGAGTTCTTTACGGAGCTGTTCGATTATCGCGATTTTCATGTACTCCCACTCAGCACAGACGAATTAATCATTATCGATCCTGGAGTGGAAGTAGGAGATGAAGATATCGACAAGATTCTGACTAGTATGCAGACATCGATACCGGAGGATCGTCGATTAGCGGAAAATGCATACGTGTTCAAAAACGGAATACTGATAAGTAAATAGCATCAAAAAGAGAATGTTGGTAGAGTATATCTGTTTTTATTTATTTAGAACATAAACCCGTGGCAGTAAAGGAGCAATCAAATGTTAACGAAAAGTGATGAAATAGCCGTATTCCATTGTATAGCAAATTGTGAGTTATCTTCATATAGCACAATGTATCCACCTGAAAGGGTAGTTGTCCCGACAGGAGATATTGCAAAGATGTGCTTGTGGTCAAAGTACCGCACAAGAAAAGCAATACACAGCCTTGTTGACAAAGGTTTGATTGAAAGAGCAAGTTGCGGTAATCCCGCAATCGAAAGCCAGGGAGAATACCGAGAGTTGGTATGTGAATCTGCACCACCAACAAACGGATATGCACTAACAAAACAAGGTTTCAAAAGTGAGGAATGGAAAGATATTCATGATATGTGGTGTCGCTCAATGGAAGAATGGGCTAATAAAGATATCAGTCAAGGATAAGATTTACAACCATACTACATTACAATGCTAAAGTTCCGTGGTTGGTTTTCTTAAAACCACACTGAAAATTAAATATCTCCAAAAAAACAAGGACTCTCAGTCTCGTGTAATTCGAGCTGAGGGTTTTTTGTTTTTTATATAACCATGTTATCCGACAAAGTATAAGTGTAGATTGATAACTTTGAGATAAAAGAAAAGGAAAATGGACATGGAAAAAGTATTTTATTTGCAGGCTGACACGTCGGATCCGCTTGTTGCTTTTTTCGGCAGCAATGAAGAAGTCGAAAATGCACGTAAACTCCGGGAAAGTATTGTAAAGGAATGGAAATCTATTATCTGTGCAAAAGGCTTTACGGCTCTTGAATTTAAGAACGCCTTGGATAATACATTAATCCTTCACAAATCAATACGTGAAGGAGAAGAATGGCAGTTGTCACGATTTGATTCGAGAGGAGCCATAGGGCATACCATTTATAATCATGGTAAGTCAGAGTATCATGATATAAATGATCTGCCATATGATCTGTATAGTGAGTGTAGCACGCATAATAAAACTAGAGTAACTGTGCTTATTGATTAGGATTCGCTTGTATATTAAAATATAAGTACAAGAAAAATACAGGTCAGTCACCTGAAGCTAACTATTTGTTATCATTAGGGTGAGGCCGGTACTCCCCTATTTGATATACAAATATCGATTTAAAGAAGGGAGGAAAGCCAAATGTATGAGGTAAAGCAGAGGTGGTAACCATGTTTCGTACACTGCAGGACAAACTCAAAGATGAACGTGCGGACTCTTATGAAGAAGGCCTTCTTCAAGGCCGTACAGAAGGTCGTGCAGAAGGTCGTGCGGAAGGTCGCATAGAATCCACGATCAGAACGGCTTTGATGTTTAATGCAACTGAAGATCAGATCGTAGACGCATTAACACAACAGTGTGACCTTACGCCAGATGAGGCAAGGAAACGCATCGAGGAATATCAAAAACAGAATAACGGATGATAAAGAGAGAAG
>JAIKXQ010000039.1 GCA_024684035.1 Eubacterium sp.
CGCCAAAGGCGCAAAGGCCGATGTCGTGGTGGTTGATCCTCCCCGCAAAGGCTGCGACCAGAAGCTTCTGGATACCATTCTGCAGATGGATCCCGGCAGGCTTGTATATGTCAGCTGCGACCCCGCAACTCTGGCCAGAGACCTGAAATTCCTGACCGCAAACGGATACGAATTGAAATACGTACAGCCTTATGATCAGTTCTGTCATACGGTTCATGTCGAAACCTGTTGTTTACTCGAAAAAACGGTTGTTGGATAAAAAAATGAGATGCACAACAGGAGAATAAATCAATAATTTGTAAACCAGACGCATATTTTCCTTTATCTCACCTTCATTAAGGTATATAATGGATTTGGATATGTACCAAATAATTTGCATTACCCGGTTGTGATGATGTGGATCACGAAGATGGAGGTGAATGTGATGGGATTCTGGTGGCTTATGCTGATATGCGATTCTATTACCCCTCTGCTGATGGTTTTTGCAGGCAGAATGATGTGGAAGCACTGTTCCGTCGGTATCAGTCGTTTTGTCGGTTATCGATCGATTCGATCCATGAAGAATCTCGATACCTGGAGGTTTGCGCAGGAATACTGTGGCAGGCTCTGGTGGATGCTTGGCTTTGCTCTGTTGGTGCCATCGGTTCTGGCACACATACCCTTCTATCACAGCGACAGAAATGTGATCGGAACCTTCGGCTGCGTCCTGGTACTTGTGCAATGCGTTGTTTTATTGGTATCGTTGATCCCTACGGAGGCTGCCCTCGGGAAGAATTTTGATGAGGACGGGCTTCGCAGATAATATTGAGTAGGAAGAAGTATAGATTCAGACAGTTTCCCTGTGGTCCGGATCAGGAGGCTTGGGGACAGAGGGAACTGGGGCAATACATGAGCAGTATGAAGAAAAACAGAAAAAAACACCTGTGGCTTATACCATTGGTTCTGATCGCAGTGTTGGCGATCGGTTTTCTTGTGTACACAGGGAATTATTACCATGCCGCGGCATCCGCGGAGGCGGCGATGAAGTCGGATCAGGGTGTAAGAGTGGTTCGGAAGGATTACGGATGGCTCTTTGACGGGGATTCTACGAAGGACGCCCTGATTTTTTATCCGGGCGGTAAAGTAGAGGCTGCTTCCTATGCGCCGCTCTGCAGACGGATCGCGGAAAGTGGTCTGGATGTCTGTCTTGTAGACATGCCCTTCCGGCTGGCCTTCTTTGATATAAATTCTGCGGATGAGATTATCCGCTCGGAGGGCTATGAACACTGGTATCTCGCCGGACACTCACTTGGCGGGGTGGCGGCCTCTTACTACGCTTCGGAGCACGGAGATCAACTCAATGGACTTATTCTTCTGGCGTCCTATTCGACGAAGAAGCTGGATAAGGATCTGCCGACAGTTTTGATTCACGGCTCGGAGGATAAGGTTCTTCGGATGGATCAGTTCCGTGAACATAAAGGAAACCTGCCGCCGGGAACCATGGAATATGTGATCAAAGGTGGAAATCATGCGTACTTTGGCGATTATGGTGAGCAGGACGGCGATGGAAAAGCCCGGATCACCGGCGAGCAGCAGATGCAGGAGACGGTGGAGTTAATAGCGAAAATGAGGGATCGGAGACGTTGAGGGTTGCCCTGTCGGACAGGTCTCTGAAAATACGCGAATACTGAAGATTTAGGGGATATCGGCGACTGTCGGTATCCTCTTTTGGTTATGATTCCTTCCGAAAATGTCGAAGTTATCAAGTAGGCATGTCGAATAATCCGGCAGAGTTATCGCAAGGAGCTGTTGCATGGAAAAGGTTTTGAGGAAAAGACTCTTGTTTCTCCACAGAGTTACCGAGTGGATTATTTTTGCGGAAGTAATTCTTTTGGGAATCGCCCTGTGGCACAGATCGATTTACAGGATTTCGCCGATCTATCTGGTCAGTGTGTCGGTCGAGATGATGGCGTTGACCTGCGTCAGCATTCTCGGCTTTTGCTGCAGAGCGGATGAGAATTTTCAGTATAAAGATAAGAACACACAGTATTTTGTAGGGATGCTGATGGTTTGCGGGATGGGTCTTTTCGCAGATGCCATGTGTTGGATTCTTGACGGGGTGCCGAGATTCCGGTATCTGGTGGTTGCTTCGAACACCGCGTATTATCTGGCCGGCAGTTTTATGATCTATTTCTTCTGGCGTTATCTGGCTACTTATCTGCAGATCGAGACAAAAGTGATCAAGCATGCCACCAGGCTGATGATACTCGGCCGGGTGATTGCAAACTTCTTTATTGTACTGAATCTGTTTTACGGCTATTACTTCTATGTTGACGAGACAGGAACCTATCACAGGGCGGACGGATTTATCTACTCGCAGCTCTATTTGATTATAGCTGTGTTTTCCTGTCTGACGATTGTCATTATGGAGCGCAGAAAGATGACAAAGGTTGAGATCATAACCGTCATCTGTTATCTGATGGGGCCGTATATCGCCCAGATTGCAACCATGAATTCCTATGGCCTATCGTTTACCTTTCCGGTGGTTTTCATCTTTATTCTGATCATTTATTCGGTCATGAACGTTCAGAAGAGCAAGAACCAGGCCATGACCACCAGGGAACTGAAGCTGGCCTCCGACATTCAGGAGAGTGCTTTGCCAAGTACCTTCCCGGCCTTTCCTGATATCGAAGAAATAGACCTTTATGCCTGTATGAAACCGGCCAAAGAGGTGGGCGGAGATTTTTACGATTTCTTCGAGATTGATGATCACAGGATCGCTCTTGTGATGGCGGATGTCTCCGGCAAGGGGATTCCGGCGGCGCTCTTTATGATGATTGCGAAGACTCTGATCAAAAATTATGCGCAGAACGGGAATCTGTCACCAGCCGAGGTACTGGCGGCAACCAATAATTCGCTTTGCGAGAACAACAGCTCCGATTATTTTGTGACGCTTTGGCTCGGATTCCTCGATTATAAAACCGGTTATCTGGTGACAGCCAACGCTGGGCACGAGTACCCCATGATCCGTAGGAGCAGGAAAGGCTTCGAACTATTCAAGGATAAGCATGGCGTGCCTCTGGCCAGCCTGGAAGGACTCACCTACAAGAACTATAAGATGGAGGAGTTTTACCTGAACCCAGGAGACAAAATCTTCGTCTACACAGACGGTATCGCGGAATCCATCAACAGCAGAAATGAACAGTTTGGTACAGATCGCATCCGCGCGAGTCTCAACAGGCACGAGAAGAGTAATCCAAGGGAAACCATCGATGCCATGTGGCTGGATCTGCAGTTGTTTGTCGGGGACGTACCACAGTTTGATGATGTGACGATGCTTCAGCTGGAATACAAGGGAACGAAGGATAAAGAACAGAGCGAAGCGGAAGTGGTTGCCTCCGAGGCGTAAGAAATAGAACATTAGGGAGAAATCAAAAGGAAGAAAGCATAAAAGATCCGACGAACAGATGCTGTGTGAATCCGCCGTCGGATCTTTTAGTGTGTTGTTTATTCATCTGTGCGCCGGTCTGGCAAGAAGGGAAAAGGATTTCTCTTCCTATCAGGGGATCAGGTTGTCGCCTTATATACAGACAGGAAATTCTGGTTGTCTTTGCGTTCGTATCGAATGTCATCCATCAGACTCTTGACCACCAGTATCCCAAGTCCACCGATAGCCCGATCATCTGCGGAGAGTGTGATGTCCGGATCCTCGAAAACCAGAGGGTTGTACTCCTCGCCGGAGTCAATAAAAACCATGGTCAGGCTGGAACGATCCTCAGGGATCTGCAGACGGATGGTTGTTTTGCCCACGGAATCCGGATATGCGTAGTACACGATGTTGCTGAAGAGTTCATCGATGACCACGTCGATTTTCGTCTGGATCTTGCGGGGATAGGAACAACCCTCCATAATCGTATTGATCCAGTCTGTGAGTAGCTCTACATTTTCCAGTTTGCTCTCTATGGTGAGCTCAACTGTTACATTACCGTTCATATATGCTTTGTCTCCGTTCTTGGTAAGGTGTCAACCGGGGATTATTCAATGGTGAGAATCTCAGTGAAACCCGTGACTTCAAAGACTTCCATAACTTCGTCGCAGGCGTGGATCAGTTTCATCCCTTTTTTCTTGTTAAACGCCTTCTGAGATGAGAGCAATACCCTAAGGCCGGCGGAAGAGATGTATTCGAGGCCGGCGAGATCCAGGGTCAGATCATCGGCATCCGGAAGGATTTTTTTGATTGCGGATTCAAGCTGAGGAGCAGTCATGGTCTCAAGTCTACCGGTGACTGAAATCGTAGCCGAGGAGCCGTTGACCTGTGTGTTCAGTTTCATTTGTGTATCCTCCTTATGAATAAGA
>JAIKXQ010000042.1 GCA_024684035.1 Eubacterium sp.
AAAAATCCCCCAGCCGTATGACCGGGGGAGAGACGCGAACTGTATAACTGTTATTAATCCTGTGTAATATCTCCGCCGGGAATTCCCTTCGCACTGTTGATAAGTCCAAGGAGTCCCTTCTCCTTAATGAGAGCTATTCCCTGACTTTCATCTCCGAGAACGATCAGATTGTCGCCTGTTTTAATATCGAAGATCTTTCTGGCCTTGGCGGGAATAACGATCTGTCCCTTTTCTCCCACTTTGACCATTCCAAAGATATGTTTTCCTTTTGGCGGTATGACAAATCCCAGGTTGTCCGAATCATTCTTTTCATATGAGATAAGGTCATCTATGGTCACACCGAAAAGGTCCGCCAGCTGCTTACACCTTTCTATATCGGGGAGGGACTCTCCGGTCTCATATTTTGAAAGCGTCTGTCTGGATACGCCGATCTTCTCTGCAATATCCTCCTGAGACAGATTGTTAAGCTTTCGTAATTCAATCAGGTTATCCGCAAAACTCATGCTTTCTTCCCCTTTTTTATTCCCAGAACACACCATCTCAGGAAAGGTATGCGGCTCATGATCTCATACAGAAGGTAGGAACCTGCAAATGCAGCTGTTGCAACAAGCAGATATACAATGACAGGCGCAAGTGACGGACATAGTGTATGCAGATACCATCCGCTGACCGCGATCATCAGATAATGGAATACGTAGAGGCCCCATGATTCTTTGCGCATCCACTTTGAGAAAGCGTTTTCAAAATTGCCCCACTTTTTCATGAAAGCAAGTATTCCCAATGTTCCAAACCAGGCGTATACATTGCACATGATCGTATCCAGCACCACGTGCTCCGGATAAGGCTGACCTATGTAAAGGATCACAAAGGCCACGCAGGCTGCAACTGCGAGAATGCTTAAGATCAGCCAGTTTTTGCCGAGTCGATCCATCACTTCGTCATGAGACAGTACAAAATATCCGATCAGGAAACCAAGTCCGTAGATGCCGAATCTGTACACCACTATCATAGGTGTATTGAGTATCTGCGCTGCTCCGTATACAGGAATGACAAGCAGCATAACGATCAGGAGATTGGCCTTGGCACAGATGTTATAGAATCTGTCTTTTTCAATCTTTCTGATCAGTACCAGTATCATGCTGAAGAGCCAAAGCATCTGAACGTACCACAGAGGGCCTGAGCCGCTGACTGCCATTATCAGGAAAAGGATTGGCCCCGGTACGTTGTTCATGGAATTAAATGCACCAGACATCAGCATGTTGTAATAGCCAAGAATCCAGCCGAAAACCAGAAGGCCGATCGTTGATGGTACAAGATACTTTCTCGTCCTTACGCTGATAAATTCCTTTTCTGCTCGTTTAATTAGTTCATAGCGGGCTGATATGCCGGATACCACAAACAGAAGTAACATGAACCAAGGATATACAATGTACTGATATGTATCCTGGGGCTGATGTTTACTGAAAGGTCCGATGATGCCACGTTGTGTTACACCGTTGAATATGTAGATTACATGATAGATGACAACCAGCACTACTGTTATCCAGCGAATATTATCCAAGTACACCTTCCTCATATTTCTACCACCTTTGCATAATATTTTAACATTTTTCTCAATCATAAAATAGTAAGCTCCACCTGTCTACCAAGCGAAGCTTACATATTATGCTATTTTTTGTTAAATTTGGATGCGAGCGCACAGTTTTATAAAAGCGCTCATTGGTGCCGTCAATAATGGTGATATAACGTGAAACCGAGGCAGCCAGCCTCATAACCGCATATGAACAGAGCATCGTCTCCGTAGTGGAAACGCATGGCCTCAATGTAGTTGATAACCTAACTGTAATGGCCGTCAACCTTCTGAGGATACTCGGCTTGTTCTTTTTCGTTTGTGTAACAGCAGAGAGAAAAAGTTTCCTTGTGTACATCTATTCCAACGTAGACTGTGCTATACTTCATTTGATCACATCCATTTGTATGCGGTAATCCCTGTTACCATTTGTCTTTGCCGACTTGTAGTATACAGGTAAATCCACGAACCTACAAATCGGAGGTCATTACATATTATCTAAAACATCGTGCGGAACAAGAGACCTTCCCATGACGCCTGAAGTTGAGGAATGCTTCAGAAAGATTATTAAAAAAGGAAGGCCCCCAGAAAAGAACCGATCATAGACGGATATACCGGTTTTCTCTACTACGACAAAAATTTTACAACTTTTTCCGGTAAAAATACGCAAAAATATGCTTATCATACGCCGGCCTAATATCAGAAACGAGGAGTAAAAACCCTGAAAAATAAGGAAAAAGGACATATAAACGACATGATCAAAATACTGTTTATCTGCCACGGCAACATCTGCCGTTCACCTATAGCAGAATTTGTAATGAAAGACATGGTTGAGAAAGAGGGATTGTCTGACCGATTTGAAATTTCTTCTGCGGCCACCTCCACAGAGGAAATCCGGAACGGTGTGGGAAATCCTGTGTATCCGCCGGCAAGGCAGATCATGGAAGAACATGGGATTTTCTGTAAGAAAAAACGTGCGCAGCAGATGAAAAAGTGTGATTATGAATCCTATGATCTCCTGATCGGAATGGACCAGGCCAACATCCGGAATATGACCAGAATTGCAGGTGGGGATCCGAAATACAAAATCAAAAGACTGCTGGATTATACAGATGCGCCCCGGGATGTGGCGGATCCCTGGTATACGAGAGATTTTCAGACCACCTGGAGGGATGTAAATGAAGGCTGCCGGGCGCTGCTGGAAGCTATGCAGGAGGAGCGGAAATGACAGATCAGAGAAGGGAATGGACGTATCAGAGGGACAGACTGCTTCGGGCGATGGAGGCTCTTGGTTTTCCGGAAACGCTGGGCGCTGCGATCGCCAAACAGCTTGGCAGCCCAAGAGCAATGGAGCGTATGTGTTCATATCTCTACAATGTCCGGCCAACCAGTGAAGAACTGGTGGTGGACGAGATGCTGGCAATTTGCAGTGATATCGACGCATGGCGGGAAAAGAAGGCCACAGAAGAGGCAAACGCCAAATATAATGAGATGCGTTTTTTCGGACTTGGCGTCGAAGAGGATGCGTAGGTACAGGAACCGGACAAGGCAGCATTGAACCTTCTTTTTATACCAGTCACTGACGTTTCAGATCATCAGCCACGAGCTTCGCGATGGCTTTCGCGCCTTTTTCCGTAAAGTGAGTCTGGTCCATATTCACGTTTCCGGTCGAGATCATATGGTAGGTGTAGGCTTCATTGTAGCCCACCTGATTGTACAGATAAGTCAACACCTGCCTTCGCTTCTTTCGCATATCTCTTTTACTTAGTCTGTCCGGCATGTATTATACATATAATTCCATGTCAATACATTCCCACGTTCCGATCGGCATTGCGCACAGTCTCCGATTGTATTCGCAAAAACCCACAGCCGTATAACATTTCCTTGCCTTCTCGTTCTCTGCAAAAACGCCCAGATCGATTCGTTTGACATCCAAATTTTCTTTTGCAAACCGTATTCCGTGATACATTAAAAATTCGAGCATTTCTGTACTGGAACAAAGTCCGCAAGCGGACTTCGACTCCCCCAGCCCCTCAATCCTCCCGGTGAGCGCAGCAGGACTTTGGCGTGCGAGCAGAATCGCGAAGCGATCTTCCCATCTGCGAGCTGCGCATCCCGCGGAGCGTTTGTCTCATGGGAAATTCGGAGGAATTTCCTATGAATCGAGTAGGAGGGAGTGATTAGCTCCCGTCCTCTCACAGCACCGTACGTACCGTTCGGTATACGGCGCTTTCAATAGTTGACGTGCACGGACTGATAGGCTGTGGCTAAATCATAAAAGCCACTGTTTATCAGTCTTT
>JAIKXQ010000076.1 GCA_024684035.1 Eubacterium sp.
CATCCTCTGAAAACCCTCTCTCCGCAGAAATTGGGATTATTCGAGATAACGGCGTCACTTGGCTCTATGATGTGGGCAACGGAGAGAATCATATAACTGATTTGGATGGAGGCTATAATATAGTTTTGTCTCACTTTCATCAGGACCATATTGGAAATATTAATAAGATTCAAACCAAGGAACTCTACTTATCAAAAGAAACGTATGAATATATTTCCAAAGGGAAAATTGTGTGTGGAAGCCTCTATATCGGAAATCTGCATATTTTTCCCTTACCTTCCAGCCATACAAAAGGTAGTTTGGGCTTGGAAGTAGACAATACTTATGCATTTGTGGGCGATGCACTTTACAGCAAAGTGAGAGATGGCTGTTATATATATGATGCCCGGCTTTTGCAGGAAGAAATAGCAGTTTTGAAAAAACTAAACGCTACCTTCTTGTTAGTTAGTCATTTTGAGGGGTTTATTCGAAGAAAAGAAGATGTTATAGCAGAACTGGAAATGATTTACGAAATGAGAGAGCAAAACGACACGGAAATAAAGGTCAAAATTGATACAGAATAACAAATTCAAGTTGAACAAAATCGCTGCGCGATGGCCTGCCTAGGCTGTGTGCAGTGATTTTGTTCAATCGGAATTTATAGGAATGATAGAATTATGAATCCATGGGAAGAAATCAGTTTATCTGATTATGAAAGCCATATGAGTCTTGCTTCCGTAAATCAACTTCAAGCAATGAATAAAATGATGAAGCTTCAGTTTGAGGAATATCCTGTATCATCGGTTATTGTATTTGGGGTTGCCGGTGGAAATGGGCTGGAGCATGTAAATCTGAAAAAGTACAGCAAAATTTACGGGATTGACATTAACAAAGCATATTTGGATAAAGTAAAAAAACGATATTCCTTTTTGGGAGATAGTCTTGAATGTATAAGGATTGATTTGACTTGTGAATATGATAGGTTGCCTGAGGCAGATTTGGTGATAGCAAATTTACTTATAGAATATGTCGGAATTGAGGCGTTCAAAAGGGCAATTTTGAAAACAGAGGCAAGATATGTATCATGTATTATTCAGATAAATACTGATGAAGAATCATGGGTTTCTGATTCACCATATCTTCATTCATTTGATGGACTCGATGCTGTACATCACCAGATGGAGGAACAATCTTTGGAAAAGGCGATGAATGAAATCGGATACAGTCTGTTAAAAACAGCTGAGACTCCACTTCCAAACGGAAAGAAACTTGTAATGCTTGATTTTGAGGGATAAATTCGGAGTTTGTCGGTATAGATCCGAAAAAGTAAAGAGGAAATATGGAATACATTTTTACTGAAAGAGCACATTTAATGTGTCCCAATATGTGTTTTGGGATAGTTTTATGCATAAACAGTGAGTTTAATGAAAACAGGATATCGGATTCCGTGCAAAGCCTTTCGTTGGCCCATCCCTTTATCAGGGCGCTTATTTCACACGAAGACGCTGAAAACAGGTTTTATTACGATGTGAAGGAAGATTCGCAGGCGGAGATTAGAGTATGCTCCGGTAATATTACGAGTGTGGATTCTCCGGAAATCATAGCAGAATTTGAAAGAATCACTTCAAGAGATTTTGATCTTTTTAAAGAGGGAATGTTAAAAATATCTGCCTGGCCATCGGAAAACAAAACAATTGTATTGATGGTTTTTCACCATTTTCTTGCAGATGGACGCGCCGCGCTGGATTTTTCAAAAGAGTTTGCGGAGTATTATGTACTTGGAAAAAAGCCTGAGTATGCGGAAGAAAAGCTTATATCCTCCGTCTCGGAATTCCCTGATAACTCACGACTTCCGTTTATAAGCAGAATGCTTGTAAACAGGGCGAGCAGACAATGGATCAAAGATAAGAAAAGACTGACCTTCGAAGAATACCATCGTTTTGCGGATGATTATCTTGAAAACGATAAAGTACGGCATGATCTTTCTGTTTTTCAGGCGGACGAAACAGCTGATATTGCAGAAAAGTGCAAAATGGAAGGCGTTACAGTGAATGATTACCTTCTTGCAAAGCTTTTTACCGAAGCTGGCACAAAAAGGATCGTTATAGCAGCAGATGTCAGAAAATTTTTGAAATGTTATAAACCCGGGTCAATGGGGAATTATTCCACTGCTTTTTCGGTTGAAATCAGTAATTGTAGCGATGATATATTTTCGATAGCAAAGCAGGTTCATGAAAAAGTTCGCGCAATATCGGGAAACCCCGCATCATTTTATCTTGTATTGCAGTGCTATGCGGTTCTTGATCCGGGTCTTCTGGATGCGGCCATGATGGCGAGCAGAGGTAGATTTGAGAGTAAGTCAGCTGAATTTATAGGCAAGAACTTTTTTCATATGGACAAATCCGACGGATACAGCATCACGAATCTCGGAAAAACAGAATGTGACGTCATAGAAGACGCATTTTTCATCCCGCCTGCTTCACCTGCTATTAAGAGAACATGGGGCGTGCTTACGATTAACGGAAAAATGAGAATATGCACAAGCGAACGATAAAAGAGGAAAGAAGTAAACAGCATGACAACTTTGCAGTAACGATGATTGTTATCGTAGCATTTATCGCCGTAGGCAATTTGAAATTTGAATTTGAAGAAGAACAGGGAGGGATCGACATGTGTAAATCGATAGACAGAAATAATCTGAGAAGGGAAGTCACAGGCGCAATAAGAGCGTTTCGTTTAGAGGGTAATTCAGATGAGGATATAATCACCAAGGTGATGAGTTTGTTCAATGTCACAAGAGAATACGTCCTTGATCTTCTTTCTCCGCAGGAGGCATAAACATACGAGTCACTCGAATAATAACCGTATGAAATCTCATACAATATAAATAGGTGCTCGGTCTTCACGCAAGAAAAGCGTGGAGATCGGGCTTTTTAATGTCTATAAGAAGCCTGCGCCCCCGTGCATCAGCACGGAGGCGCAGGTTTTTCTTTTAGAACAGATAGGAACGGATGCGAAGCAGCAGGTAGCGTACGCGACCCTCCTGTTTTCGGATCTGTTCCCAGATCATTTTTCGGTTGTCTTCGGCAAGAGTTACCATGGACGGATCCACGGTGCAGTCCCCGTAGTAGACGTCTTCCATCTGAAGGGTGTAGGCGACTGTTGCTTCCGGCATTCTGCCGGTGATACGTTTCCTGAATTCCTGCAGGGTCTCATCGGGAGCCATGACGAATCCGGCGTAGCGCAAGAGTTTCTCGTTTCTTGCACAGGCGATGCGGAAGCGGTCTGCATCTGACATTTTCCGGTAGCGGTATCCGGAAAACAGTCGATAGACGATTCCAAGCAGAAGCAGAAGAATGAAGCCATAGAGGAGGGACAGAAGGATTCGCTTCAGCCGGAAACCGGTAGACTTCTTACCGGTTTTTATACTTGAGGTAATGGTAGTCACTTTGCCATCCGGATGACTGACGTATGGATTCTTCCCGTAGATATTTTCTCTTTCGGTATCTTCTTTTTGCGAGGACGTATCCCAATAACTAGCCTTTTTGTGGCCGGGGGTTGGCTCAAAAGACAGCCAGCCCAGGCCTTCTACATAGGCTTCCGGCCAGGCGTGAGCCATATTTGATGTCACGATGGTTTCCCCGGAGGAGGCGCACTTGACGTAGTAGCCCTGTACAAATCTGGCAGGAATACCCATGGATCTGGCCATGAGTACAAAAGCTGTGGCGTAGTGGATACAATAACCCTCCTGCTTTTCAAAAAGGAAGTAGTCCAGATAATCCGCCTCTGACTTTACTTCTTCCGTAATCTCGCCGGGAGAGAGGGTGTATTTCATGGAAGACAGGAGTTTTTCCAGACGCAGCAGCTTCTCATAGTCGCCGGTCAGATCTTTCATCTCTTTGGTGAGATACGAGTTTGTGCGCTCGGAGACTTTTGTCTCGGGCAGGTAGCTTTTGCGGATGAGCTCCCGGTAGGAATTCTGAGCCTCTGACGGAGTTATTTCCTGTGTCACACTCGATTGGTTGGGATTGCTCTCGTCGTCTGTGGAAGTTTCATCGCCTGACAACTGTTCTACCAGCTCCCGGAAATCCTTTGAGTCCTGATTCAGTCGATAGTAGGAGACGTAGTAGCGGGTACTCCTGCCCATCTGCTTTGAGGAGAGAATCTCGGAGCCGTTGTTTTCGAACTTCAGATCTTCCGGTACCGTGTGATAAGCAGTGCCGTCCAAAGGAACAAAGAGGTAATTCGTTCGAAAATCGAGGTACGTAATTTTCAATTCGCTCTTACGCAGATAGTCATCGATCTTGTCGACACCGGCTTCTGTAAGGCGGTTCAGTTTTTCCTGCATTTCTGCATTCTGCTCTGCCGCGTCGGTGGTTACGGTGCTTTTCCACTCATGTCCGTCAAAACGGTCAAAGGTTTTTCCCTTTAAGTACACCCGGTTTCCGGAGTAGATGCCGAAGTCGACGGACATCACTTCTTTACTTCCGGATTTCAGAACTTTTCCGAGGAAATTTGTCTTCTCGGAGAAGCCGATGCGACCGTCGTAGTCATCGCTGCCTGTGATGGCATTTTCGATCCGGGCGACGAAGTCCACGGCCTGCTGCCAGATTTTTACAGTGAAGCTCCAGTCGAAGGGCTTCTCGGAAGTGGGAAAGGCCATGACAAGGACGCAGGTCAGCAGCAGAAAAGGGGCAATGGAAACCAGATGCTGCTGACGGGAAATCTCGCCGCTTTTTTTCCACCTGAGCTGAACTTCTTCGGAGATACCGGCCAGCAGAGGAATCAGGCACAGGGCAAAAACTGTCTTTTGGATCTCAATCCTGAAATACAGGACTGCCAGAAGACCCGCAAGAATTCCAAGGAGAAGGATCCGTCGAAGCGTACAGGTCAGTGTCATGAGTCTGACAAGAAAAAAGACACCGACGGATACGCCCAGAAGAATGAGCACCCACGTGTGAGTTTGTATGTACGTGATTCTTTCTCCTCTGGGACGGAAGAGAATGCGGCAGGCGCCTGCAAGGACTGTCAGCAGGATCGGAACGATGCGGAATCGGTTGGCGCAGTGTCTGACCCAGAGGCATTCCATAAGGATGATAACTGCAGGAACATAAGACAGGAGTTTCTGATCCGGGACAAGTGCATAGCGGATCAGAACGGAAACGGTTGCTATACTGAGGGGCAGCATGTAAATACTGTCGTAGAAGAGGTTGATTCTGGATGATTTAGACATTGGTTCAGAGCACCTCCCTTAAATCCTGCTCCACATCGATGGTTGTCACGGATACGTGAGCCATTCCTGTGGTATTGATGGCGGAACCGTTTTGTTGTATAACGTAGACACAGACGGATACGTCGTTTTCATTCATGAGCTGACAGAACCGTACGGTTTCTTCGGACCATTCCTGAACGATCAGAACCACCAGGCGTGAGGAGAGGATTTCTCTGTTTCCCGCAGCCTTTTCAAAGAGGAGATTTTCTCGTGTGTCTTCATCGAAAGTGATCCCGGAAATCTTCTCATAATAATCGTCGAAGGCATCCAGGGACGGGCAGCGAAAACCGGTCAGATCCCGCTGGAGATAAAGCGTCCGGTACGGAAGATTTTTCTTCGTGAGGTACAGGGAGAGGGTGAGAACAGTTTCCAGAACCTTGTTTTCCATAGGCAGGTAAACAAATGGATCTTGACTTGCGTGGAAGGTCCCGAGCAGAATACTGATACCTTCCTGTTCCTCGCCGATTTTTTTGCGCACAAAGAGGTTTCCGCTGCGGGCGCTGACTTTCCAGTTGATCTGCCGGATATCATCGCCGTTTTCATAGGGGCGTACCAGTACGTCCATAGTGGTATCAAGGAATTCCTTCTCCTTCGTCGTCGCGGCTGCGATATCGATGGAACGGAGCTGATCAGGATCGAAGTAGTCCGGACGCACAGTGGCCTTGATGGGCTCTTTGTTGAAGTAGGACAGGCGGAACAGACGGAAATAATCCTGTACCTCGATGCGTTTGATACCGACTTCATATTCGCCCCGGTATTTGCAGATGATCTCGGTCTGTTTCTTCATGCCGGACTTCGGTGACAGCTCGTACTCAATGTTGTCGTCGAGGCCTGTAATGGAGGAAAAGGAAGAGTAAAACCTTACCCGTATTCCTACATAGGCGAAAAGAGAATCATTGACCAGAGAAAGATAAAAGGGAACTTTGCGGTTGGCAACGACCCATTTGGAATCAATTTCCTGGTAGATTTTGAAGGTAAAAATCACACAAAGCAGGTAATACAGACTGACCACGGGCATCAGGGTGAGGACGGCAAAAAGTCCGTAACTCACAATGCCGCCGTAGAAGGTGATCCCCATCACAGACAAAATCCAGGCAGTCAGATAGATGAGCCGGTTTCTCCAGATAGCATTCATAGATTTACGACTCCATCGGGATTCTTGCTTTCAGGATCAGGGCGGAAAGAAGACGGTCTGTCTTTTCTCCCCGGATTCTTGCCTCAGAAGACAGGGTGAGTCTGTGATGGAGGACGTTGCCCGCTACAGCCTTTACATCATCCGGTTTCACATAGTCTCTGCCGCTGATCAGGGCTTTTCCCCGTGCCGCTGAGATCAGACTGAGGAAAGCTCGTGGGGACGCGCCGGTGACAAAATCAGAGGACTCTCTGGTGAGTTCGATGATCTCTCTTACATACTGGAGGAGACTGTCTTTTACACGCACATTTTTTACATCTTCCCGCAGTTTCAGAATGTCTTCTGCCCGAAAAACCGGCTCCACGGGTTTGCCCATTTTTCCGTCCAGAAAATTCCGTGCCATGCGGCACTCTGCCTCGGCATCGGGATAGCCGATGGAAAGCCGCATCATGAAACGGTCAACCTGTGCCTCCGGAAGGGGATAGGTTCCCATGTATTCCACGGGATTCTGGGTGGCGATTACGATGAACGGCTGCGGAAGCGTGTAGACGTTTCCGTCAACGGTCACCTGTCCCTCCGCCATTGCCTCCAGAAGGCTGGCCTGTGTCTTCGGGGAGGTGCGGTTGATCTCATCTGCCAGAAGGATCTGGTGCATAACCGAGCCCTGGCGATAGGAGAATTCTCCGGTTTTCATATTGTAGATGCTGGTTCCGATGACATCTCCCGGCATGGTGTCCGGCGTGAACTGGATGCGGCCGAAATCGCAGTCCACAAGAGCTGCCAGAGTACGCACAAGTGTCGTTTTTCCGACACCCGGCACATCCTCCAGAAGCACATGGCCCCCGGAAATCAGACAGATCAGCACGTTCTCAACGACATCCTCTTTTCCGACAAAAATCTCGGATATATGTTCTTTTAATTTTTCGATCATTGTCAACCCCTCATGCAATACATGTTAGTGTTTGCTATAATTTAATTATTCATATATTTATTCATAATGCAATACTTTTAAAAAATATGGAGGTAATTATATGTTAGATGAAATCTGGTATTACGTTGTAGACAGTATTGATGGTGATTACGCAAATCTGAAGCGGACGGATCTTGCGTCAGAGGAAGTGATGCTGGTGGCAAGAGCGCTTCTTCCACCGGAGATCAATGTTGGCACACATTTGAAGTATGAAATGATGCAGTACACAATTATCGACAGGTAGGCTGCTGCATTCGTTTAGAAATAATGTTAAACGACATAAAATATTCCTTCGAAAAATATTCCCTTATATCTGGCAACTGAATGGATAAAGTCAGCAGAATAGTCGGTTGGAAGACCGAAAGGGGGATTCCTTCACAAAAAGAATCAGAGCCCCGGCTGCCGTTTATGGCAGTCAGGGCTCTGACATTTTTGGAAGAGCTGAAATTCAGACTCCGCTTGCTCCGTAGTTGGAGAGTACGCGGGCGGAAGGATCGTTGACCTCAGCAAGTCCTTCCCAGCTCTTGTTCGGCATCCAGAAATCCGGGATCAGCTGTGCCTGATCCGGGTAGTATTTCTCGAAGATCTCGCGGAAGAGGAGTGACTCTTTCGTGAAGGGCTGTGCGTGGGTATATTTCTTTCTCTTCTCCTCGAATTCCTCATCGGTGTAGCAGGATTCTGAGTAGTCGATGATGTCGTTTCTGAGGGAATGACCTACTGCATCGGAGAAAGCTGCCTTCTCACGCATCAGAATGCTGTGGGGGATCAGTGCATCTGCTTCAAACGCGTGGCGGAGAAGGTATTTTCCGATACCGTAGGTGTTTAGTTTTTTCTCCGGATCCAGATGCATAACGTAGTCTACGAACTCCAGATCACCGAAGGGAACCCGGGCCTCCAGGGAGTTCACGGAGATGCAGCGATCTGCACGGAGTACGTCGTAGACATTAATCTCGTGGATTCTCTTCTCGGCCTCTTTCTGGAAGGCATCTGCATTTGGAGCGAAGTCTGTGTATTTGTATCCGAAGAGCTCATCGGAGATCTCGCCGGTGAGTACGACACGGATGTCTGTGTTCTCGTGAATCCACTTGCAGAGCAGGTACATACCCACAGAAGCGCGGACGGTGGTGATATCGTAGGTTCCGAGAGCCTCGATCACCGGATCAAGGGCGTTGATGACGTCATCTCTGGTGATGATGACTTCGTGGTGGTTGGAGTGGATGTAATCGGCAACTTCACGGGCATACTTCAGATCGATGGCGTCGATATCCATACCGATGGCGAAAGTCTCCAGGGGCTTGTCCAGCATTTTTGCCGCAACACCGCAGACAAGGGAGGAGTCCAGACCGCCGGAGAGCAGGAAGCCTACCGGTGCGTCAGCATCCATGCGCTTCTCGATTCCTTTCAAAAGCTTGTCGTGGATGTTTGCGGCGATGGCGTCCATCTCATCGGTCGTATTGTAATAGCTGACGTTTGCCGGGTCGTGATAGGTGTGGAATTCACCGTCTTTGTAATAGCATCCCGGAGGGAAGGGGTAGATCTTGTCGCAGACGCCTACGATGTTTTTGGGTTCGGAAGCAAAAACAATCACTTCGTTTTTGTCGTAGCCGTAGTAGAGCGGGCGGATACCGATGGGATCTCTGGCCGCGATGTACTCGTCTGTGTCTGCGTCATAGATTACCAAGGCGTACTCTGCGTCAAGCATACCGAACATCTCGGTGCCGTGCTCTCTGTACAGGGGAAGAAGAATCTCGCAGTCGCTGTCGGACTGGAAGGTGTATCCCTTCTTTATAAGTTCTTCCTTCATGGGACGGAATCCGTAGATCTCGCCGTTGCACACTACATAGCTTCCTTTATATTCGAAGGGCTGCATACCTTCCGGTGTAAGGCCCATGATTGCGAGTCGATTGAATCCGAGGTATCCATTATTATTTGTATTGACGATGCGGGAATCATCCGGTCCCCTGGAGATCGTCTTCTCCAACATGGCTTTAAATTCTTCGTAAGTAGCTCCTTTTCCGCAATAGCCTAAAATACTGCACATAATTGATACCTCTCTTTTATCGTTGATTTGTTGTCTCATAGGAAATTGCTCCGCATTCCCTGTGAGACAAACGCTCCGCGGGATGCGCTCCCCTCCATGAGTAAGGGGATACTATAGAGATTATTCTTTTTAAACGCAAAAAAGCGACAAAGACGCAGTCTGCTTTCCATTAGAAAACAACCGACATCTTTGTCGCATATAATCACTATGTATGCGGAATAGAATAAACCTAATAGATATCAATGTCAACAGGTTTTGATGTATTTTTTTATACTCAAATACAGGGTGAGCGAAGTACTTAAATATAAGCATTTACAGCTTTCCCCGCCCTATGATAAAACACCATTAAGCAAAGGCGCTTTGAGAAACGGGTAAACCCCGGTTGTCTCGAAGTGCCTTTTTTTTGCTTTTATGCTATAGCATCTTGTTCCGCAATCCGCTTGCGGGCTTTGAGTTTTTTACAAATGAGTCAGGAGGATATGAGATATGGAATCAATCAACGTACCTGAGACATACGGAAGTCTTGTCTTTTCAGATACCGTTATGAAAGAGAGACTGCCGAAGGATGTCTACAAGGCAGTCAGCAAATGTGCAACTACAGGAACACACCTTGAGGCAGATGTTGCAAATACGGTGGCTGCTGTCATGAAGAACTGGGCTGTCGAGCATGGCGCAACACACTACACTCACTGGTTCCAGCCAATGACAGGTCTTACAGCGGAGAAACATGACTCCTTCATCGATCCATGTCCGAACGGAACTGTAATTATGGAGTTCTCCGGCAAAGAGCTGATCAAGGGTGAGCCGGATGCTTCTTCCTTCCCGAGTGGTGGACTTCGAGCTACTTTCGAGGCAAGAGGATATACAGCATGGGATCCGTCCAGTCCTGCTTTCATTAAAGACGGAACTCTTTACATTCCGACAGCATTCTGCAGCTACGGCGGCGAGGCGCTGGACAAGAAGACACCTCTTCTTCGTTCCATGGACGCCCTTTCCAAACAGGCAGTAAAGATCCTGAATCTTCTCGGCGCGAAGGATGTCACACACGTAGATACAACAGTCGGTGCAGAGCAGGAGTACTTCCTCATCGACAAGGATCTGTATCTGAAGAGAAAAGATCTTCTTATGACAGGACGTACACTTCTGGGTGCAGCAGCTCCTAAAGGTCAGGAGATGGAGGATCACTACTTCGGAGTGCTCAAGCCGAAGGTATCCAGCTACATGCATGACCTGGATCAGGAACTCTGGAAACTTGGCGTTCCGGCAAAAACAAAACACAACGAGGTTGCTCCGTCCCAGCACGAGCTTGCTCCGGTTTTCGAGACGGCAAACGTTGCTGTTGATCACAACCAGCTGACCATGGAGATCATGAAGAAGGTTGCCGACAAGCACAACTTCGCATGTCTGCTTCACGAGAAGCCGTTCGAGGGTGTCAACGGATCCGGTAAGCACAATAACTGGTCCATCGTCACCAATACAGGAATCAACCTCCTGGATCCCGGAAAAACTCCGGATCAGAATACCTACTTCCTGGTATTCCTTCTTGCTACCATCGCAGCTGTTGATGAGTATCAGGATCTGATGCGTGCATCGGTTGCCACAGCAGGAAACGATCACCGTCTCGGCGCAAACGAGGCACCGCCGGCTGTTATTTCCATCTTCGTAGGAGACGAGCTTGCGAAAGTTCTGAAATCCATCGAGAACGGTACAGCCTTCAAGTCCACAGGAAAGACAGAGATGGGTCTGGCAAATGTTCTGCCGCACATCCTTCAGGATACAACAGATCGCAACCGTACATCACCGTTTGCGTTCACCGGAAACAAATTCGAGTTCCGTATGCCGGGATCTTCCCTCTCTGTTGCAGACCCTAACATCGTACTGAACACAGCTGTAGCCGAGGAGCTCTCCAAGTTCTATGAGCAGCTCAAAGACGTACCGGCAGATCAGCTGGATGACGCCATCACAGAGCTTCTGAAGAAGACACTGGACGATCACAAAAAGATCCTCTTCAACGGAAACGGTTACACAGACGAGTGGATCGAGGAGGCAGAGAAGAGAGGGCTTGAGAACCTCAAGGCTCTTCCGGATGCAATCCCGACACTGCTCAAGGACAAGAACGTGGCACTCTTTGAGAAACATGCCATCTTCACAAAGGCCGAGGTTGAGTCCAGATATGAGATCTTCCTTGAGAACTACAACAAGACGATCCATATCGAATCTCTCACTATGCAGGAGATGGTTCGCAAAGACTTCACAGCAGGTCTGATCGCATACATCAAGGATGTAACCTGTGAGGCACTGAAGAAGAAACAGCTCTTCCCTGACCTGAAAGTATCCTACGAGGAGAAGATTATCAAGACACTGGATGAGGCAGAAGATGTCATCAACACAGCACTTGAGAAACTGGCTGAGGATACAAAGAAAGCCGAGGAGATCAGTGATGAGGCAGAGGCTTCCCGCTTCTACCACGAGACAATCCTCACAGATATGGAGGAACTTCGCAAGGGTGTAGATTCCGCAGAGGCAATCATTCCGGAGAACTACCTGCCATATCCGACCTACGGCGAGATGCTTTTCTCTCTCCGATAAGTCAGAATACACTTACGCTTACTTCCAATGTAGAAATAAATAATTGAAGATTTCCATATATGCACGTGTTGCATATATGGAAATTTATATGTGTATATGGTGAAAAAAGTTCAACTGAACAATGAAATAAACAACCCGAAGATTTTGTCCCGTTTGGGACGCCTGTTATGATGAAAAAGGTGAATTATGGAACAGACATTACGCAAAGACACAAAAATCGATTATGCGAATCTGATCGACGAGCATGACGCCTGCGGTATCGGCGCAGTTGTCAATATTGACGGTCATCGCGACTATGAGACACTGGATAATGCATTGACAATCGTAGAAAAACTGGAGCACCGCGCCGGAAAAGACGCCACCGGTAAAGTGGGAGACGGTGTAGGTATTCTGGTACAGATCAGTCATCCCTTTTTCCTGAAAGAGGCTGCAAAGAGCGGCATCGCCCTGAAGGAAGCCGGTGACTACGGTATTGGTATGTTCTTCTTTCCCCAGGATCGCATGAAGCGCATGTTTGCCATGCGTATGATGGAGGTGATCACGGAGAAGGAAGGACTGAAGTTCCTTGGCTGGAGAGAGGTTCCCACACATCCGGAGATCCTCGGAAAACCCGCTCTGGACTGCATGCCCTACATCTGTCAGTGTTTCATCGAGCGTCCCAAAAATCTGGCGAGAGGCATTGACTTTGACCGCAGACTCTATGTCGTTCGCCGTGAGTTTGAGCAGTCTTCCGACAACACATATATCTGCAGCCTTTCTTCCAGAACTGTCGTATACAAAGGAATGTTCCTGGTTAAGCAGCTCCGCAAGTTCTACTCCGATCTTCAGAGCAGAGAGTATCAGACAGCTATTGCCATCGTGCATTCCCGTTTCTCTACCAATACAACGCCGTCCTGGAACCGTGCGCATCCTTACCGCATGATTGCACACAACGGTGAGATCAATACCATCCGCGGTAACATCGACCGTATGCTTGCCCGCGAGGAGACAATGAGCAGTCCGATCATGGAGAATGATATCGATAAGATCTTCCCTGTTGTCAGCCGCACAGGATCCGATTCCGCAATGCTGGATAATACGCTGGAGTTCCTGTACATGAACGGTATGGAGCTTCCGCTTGCCATGACTGTCATCGTTCCGGAACCCTGGAAACACAATATGTTCATGGACAATGACAAAAAGGATTTCTACCATTACTACGCGACAATGATGGAGCCCTGGGACGGACCGGCAGCCATCCTTTTCTCCGACGGTGATCTGGTGGGAGCAACGCTTGACCGAAACGGTCTTCGCCCTTCCCGTTACTACATCACAGATGACAACCGTCTGATCCTTGCTTCCGAGGTTGGTGTCCTGGATATCGAGCCGGAGCACGTTGTGAAAAAAGCCAGACTGGAGCCCGGCAAGATTCTTCTGGTTGACACAAAACAGAAGAGAATCATCTCCGATGAGGAGTGCAAAGAGTACTATGCACATCGTCAGCCCTACGGAGAGTGGCTGGACGGACATCTCCTTCACCTGGCAGAACTGAATATCCCGAACAAGAAGATCCCGACCCACGACAGCAATATGCGCAACCGTCTCTACAAAGTCTTCGGTTATACCTATGAGGACGTAAATGAGGATATTCTGCCGATGGCTGCCAACGGCGTGGAACCCACGGTTTCCATGGGGCACGACGTACCTCTTGCGGTAATCTCCAGACAGCATCAGCTGCTCTTCAACTATTTCAAGCAGCTGTTCGCACAGGTAACGAACCCGCCCATCGACTCTCTGCGTGAGAAAATCGTCACCGATACAACGGTTTACATCGGATCCGACGGTGACCTTCTCAACGAGAAGAGCGGAAACTGTCAGGTGCTGGAGATCGACGATCCGATCCTTACCGGCGTCGATCTTCTGAAGATCCGCTCACTGGATCAGCCCGGCTTCCATCCGGAGACCATCAGTCTTCTGTACTACAAGAACACAAGTCTTGCCCGTGCGCTCGAGCAGCTCAATGTCTCCGTCGACCGTGCGGCTTCCAATGGAAAAAATATCATCATCCTGTCTGACCGCGGCATCGATGAGAACCATGTAGCCATCCCGTCACTTCTGGCTGTATCGTCGGTGGAGCAGCACCTGGTTCGCACCAAGAAGAGAACAGCGGTTTCCCTGATCCTGGAGTCCGGCGAGCCTCGTGACGTACACCAGATTGCCACACTCCTCGGCTATGGTGCCCGTGCCATCAACCCTTACCTCGCTCATGAGTGTATCGCAGAACTCATCGACAAGGGAATTCTGGACAAGGATTACCACACCGCCATCGAAGACTACAATAAGGCGCTTCTGGGCGGCGTAGTAAAGATCGCTGCAAAAATGGGAATCTCCACGATCCAGTCGTACCAGTCCGCAAGGATTTTTGAAGCACTGGGTCTCTCAAAAGAAGTCATCGACGAATACTTTACGGGTACGGTATCCAGAGTCGGCGGTATCGGTATGAAAGAGATTGAGGAAGGCATTACCTTCCGCCACGATCACGCCTTCGATCCTCTTGGACTCGGCGTGGATACCTCTCTTGACAGTCTCGGACTTCACAGCCTCCGTTCCGGTAAGGACAAGGAGGATCATCTCTACAGCCCGGAGACCATCGTCAATTTGCAGCAGGCTGTCCGCAAAGGAGATTATGAGCAGTTCCGTACCTATACAAAACTGGTGGATGACGCGGCTCATCCGCATACCCTCCGCGGTCTGACAGAATTCGTTCACGTGGAAAAACCGATTCCGATTGAGGAAGTAGAACCGGTAGAGGAGATCGTAAAGCGATTCAAGACCGGTGCCATGTCCTACGGATCTATCTCTCAGGAGGCGCACGAGACTTTGGCGATCGCCATGAACCGTCTCGGTGGAAAATCTAACACCGGTGAGGGTGGAGAGAGTGCATCCCGTTATGACACGATCAAGAATTCTGCCATCAAGCAGGTGGCATCCGGACGTTTCGGAGTCACCAGTGCCTACCTGAACAGTGCCAATGAGATTCAGATCAAGATGGCGCAGGGCGCAAAACCGGGTGAGGGAGGACACCTTCCCAGCAAGAAAGTTTACCCGTGGATCGCGAAAACCAGATACTCCACACCGGGTGTATCTCTGATTTCACCGCCGCCGCACCATGATATCTATTCCATCGAGGATCTGGCACAGCTGATTTACGATCTGAAGAACGCGAACCGCAAAGCTCGGATCTCCGTAAAGCTTGTATCCGAGTCGGGAGTCGGAACTATCGCCTCCGGTGTCGCAAAAGCAGGTGCCCAGGTTATTCTGATTTCCGGTTATGACGGAGGTACGGGCGCAGCTCCTCTTTCCTCCATTCACAGCGCGGGACTTCCCTGGGAGCTGGGTCTGGCAGAGGCACATCAGTCGCTGGTTGAGAACGGCCTCCGTGATCGTGTCATCATCGAGACAGACGGAAAGCTCATGAGCGGAAGAGACGTAGCCATTGCCGCACTTCTGGGCGCCGAGGAATTCGGTTTCGCCACAGCTCCGCTGATCTGTATGGGATGTATGATGATGCGTGTCTGCAGCAAAGACACCTGCCCGGTGGGTATTGCCACACAGAACGAGACACTTCGCAAACGCTTCTGCGGAAAACCGGAGCACGTGGAGAACTTCATGCGCTTCATCGCTATGCAGCTTCGTGAGATCATGGCGGATCTCGGTTTCCGTACCGTAGAAGAGATGGTCGGACGTTCCGACTGTCTGAAAAAACGTGAAGTGCAGATTACAGACAGAGCATCCGAGGTTGATCTTTCTATCATCCTTGACCAGAAATATGCCGGCGCCAAGGGAACACATTTTGATCCCGATCATGTCTATGACTTCCAGCTGGAGAAGACACTGGATGAGTCCGTTCTTCTGCCGAAGTTCGCAGAGGCACTGAAGACAAAACCGGATCGCAAGGGCAACTTCGACGTGGAGGCTCAGAGTATCTCCCTGAAGATTTCCTCCACAGACCGTTCCTTCGGAAGCATCCTTGGTTCCGATATCACAAGGGTCTTCGGCACAAGACTGCCGGATGACACCTTTACAGTAAACGTGACAGGTGGAGGCGGACAGAGCTTCGGAGCATTCATTCCAAAGGGACTGACACTTCGTCTGGAAGGTGACGCAAACGACGGTTTCGGAAAAGGCCTTTCCGGCGGAAAAGTTATCGTAAAACCGTCACCGAAAGCAGGTTTCAAGGCCTCCGAGAACATTATCATCGGAAACGTGGCTCTCTATGGAGCTACCGGCGGAAAAGCCTATGTCACAGGTGTGGCCGGCGAGCGTTTCTGTGTAAGAAACTCCGGTGCGACAGCAGTTGCTGAGGGCTGCGGAGACCACGGACTCGAGTACATGACAGGCGGAAGAGCTGTCATCCTCGGATCCACAGGAAAGAACTTTGCTGCCGGTATGTCCGGCGGTATTGCCTACGTCCTTGACCGGGATCATACCCTGTACAAGAGAACCAACAAAGACATGGTTACACTCCAGGAACTCACGGATAAATATGATATCCGCGAGCTGCAGGATATTCTCACCGATTACGAGAAGGAGACCGGCTCCGTCCTTGCAAAAGAGATTCTGGACGATTACGAGTCGTACATCCCCTGCTTCAAGAAAGTCGTTCCCAACGACTATCAGAAGATGCTGACAGCCATCAGCAAATTCGAGGAACAGGGAATCGCCCACGAGCACGCAGTGTTCGAGGCCTTCGAGGAAATCACGAAGTAACAGACGGACAACGACAGATCGAGAGAAATAGAGGAGATAACCATGGGAAAACCAACAGGTTTTCTGGAGTATTCCAGAAAAAATAATATAGATGTAGTACCTGCAAAGCGAATCAAAGACTTCAAGGAGTTTCACAAACCTCTGGCAGAAGATGAGCGTATGAAACAGGCGGCCCGCTGTATGAACTGCGGTGTGCCGCTCTGCCAGTCGGCTCTGAAATTATCCGGGATGGTGACAGGTTGTCCGCTTCACAACCTGATCCCGGAGTGGAACGATCAGATCTACCACGGCCATTTTGCACAGGCCTTTTCACGTCTGCAGAAGACATCGAACTTCCCGGAGTTTACCGGACGTGTATGCCCAGCACTCTGTGAGAAAGCCTGCATCAACGGCGAACACTCTGATCCGGTGAGCATTCATGACAACGAGCTTTTCATCATCGAGACTGCGTGGAAAGAGGGAACGATCAAACCCAGGATTCCGCAGATCCGCAGCGGAAGAAAAGTTGCTGTCATCGGAGCAGGTCCCGCAGGTCTTGCCTGCGCGGATGATCTGAATCACAGAGGTCACTCTGTCACCGTCTTTGAGCGTGACGACCGCATCGGCGGACTTCTGATGTACGGAATCCCGAACATGAAGCTGGATAAGAGTGTGATCCTTCGCCGTCAGAAACTTATGGAGGCAGAGGGCGTTGTCTTCCGTACCGGCGTCAATGTGACCGGCGTTGCAGCTCCGGCTCCTGCATCAGATGCAAAGAATACAAAAGAGAAAAACATACCGGCAGCCGCTGCACCGAAAACAACATCGGAGATTTCCGCTGCCGAACTCATGAAAGAGTTTGATGCCGTCATTCTCTGCTGTGGAGCAAAGAAGGCAAGAAGTCTTGCAGGCGCCGATCCCGAGAAGACCGGCGGCATCTATTACGCTGTAGACTTCCTGACATCCACCACAAAGGCACTTCTGGACAATGGAATCAAGGGAGGAAGCTGGACAGGCAGTGACGGAAAGAACGATATGAGAAAGACGGAGAATCTGATGAAGGCTTCCGGCTTTATCAGCGCCGCAGGAAAAAATGTTGTTGTTGTCGGCGGTGGTGACACCGGAAACGACTGTATCGGAACATCCATCCGTCACGGCTGCAAGTCCGTAACGGCATTGGAGATGATGCCGGCTCCGCCTGTAGAGCGTGCCGCATCCAATCCATGGCCGGAGTGGCCGAAGGTTCAGAAGACGGACTACGGCCATGAGGAAGCAATCCATCTCTTCGGGCATGATCCGAGAGTTTATGAAACAACCGTCAAAGAGATCCACACGGACAAGAGGGGCAATCTCAAGGAGATCGTCACCGTCAAGGTGAAATTCGGTCCGGACCGCAAGATGTCCTTCGTGGAGGGATCCGAGAAGACGCTCAAGTGCGAGCTCCTTCTCATCGCCGCAGGCTTTGTGGGCTGCGAGAACTACGTGGCAGACGCCTTCGGTGTCAAGCTGAACGCCAGAGGAGTTGTTGCCACAGAAGAAGATGACTACCGCACGAATGTGGAGAAAGTATTCACCGCCGGTGATATGCACCGCGGGCAGTCCCTGGTTGTATGGGCCATCACGGAAGGAAAGAAGGCCGCCCGTCAGGTAGATGAGTACCTGATGGGATACACAGCAATCCGGGAGTCATAAGAGGCGGAATTCGTCGCTTCCACACCATTCGGACAAACGTTGTTTTGTCAAAACACCTTATATACATCATAACAGGGCGCCGGGCACAGAATTCTGTGTCCGGCGCTTTGTGTGGGGGAACGAACAGGGAGCTGCGCGATTTGCAATTGACTTTTATTTAACAATATATATAATGAGTTACGGAGATAGTATTTTCCACACGTGGAAAACTGTACTCTGTTCACTCGTTGTATAGAATGCGTTTTCTGTTTTTTCAAGCGACACTCATCTGTATCGCAAGCGGTTATTTCCTGAATGACAGACGGAACACCGGCGAACAGCATCGAGTCTGTGCTGTATGAGACATACTATCTTCATTGCGATTTTTAACCGCAGTACATCTTCAATGACTACAGGTAAGGAGAGAAAGCAAATGAAGGCTGTAACAACAGTAAAAGAAGTACGTGAACTTGTAAAAGAATGGAAGAAGCAGGGACTTTCCGTGGGCCTTGTTCCTACCATGGGCTATCTTCATGAAGGCCATGCAAGTCTCATCAAACGTGCGCACGAGGAGAACGACAAAGTCGTAGTCTCCGATTTCGTCAACCCGACACAGTTCGGACCGAATGAGGATCTCGCATCCTATCCGCGCGATTTTGAGAGAGACTGCAAAATCTGTGAAGAGATGGGCGCTGATCTTGTATTCCATCCGGAACCCACCGAGATGTATCATGAGCAGCACACCTTCGTAGATATTGATACATTATCTGAAACACTCTGTGGTGTCACCCGCCCGATTCATTTCCGCGGCGTATGCACCGTCGTTTCCAAACTTTTCAATATCGTAACACCGGACAGAGCATACTTCGGACAGAAGGATGCGCAGCAGCTTGCGATCATCCGCAAGATGGTTCTGGATCTGAACTTCGATATTGAAATTGTCGGATGCCCCATCGTTCGCGAAGAAGATGGTCTGGCAAAATCCTCCAGAAATACCTACCTTTCAACTGAAGAGAGACAGGCCGCACTCTGCCTGAGCCGCGCCGTGCGCAAGGGTCAGGAAGTGATCACAAAGGGTGCCGCAAGTGCCGATGTCGTCGCAGCTATGCGTGAAATCATTGACGCTGAGCCACTGGCAAAGATCGACTACGTATCTGTAGTTGATGCCCTTGACATGCAGCCCGTAGATACCATCGAGAAAGATGTTCTTGTAGCTATGGCCGTATACATCGGCAAGACAAGACTCATTGACAACTTCAGCTTTAACGTAGATTGATAGGAGAATCATCCATGAAAAAAATAGGTAAAATCGCTACTTTTCTCAGTACCAATATCGGTCTGATCATCATCATCTGTTCCGCCATCGCCTTCTGGAAACCGGAAACAATTTCCTGGGCGACACAGTACACAACCATCTTCCTTGGCGTGGCCATGTTCGGAATGGGACTTACGATCAAACCCGCTGACTTCAAGGTAATTCTGCAGCGCCCGAAGGGAATTCTCCTTGGCGCTCTGGCACAGTTTACCATCATGCCGCTGGTTGCCTTCTTCCTCTGCAAGGTTCTTCATCTGCCCACAGATATTGCGGTTGGTGTTATCCTCGTGGGATGTTGCCCTGGTGGAACAGCCAGCAACGTAATTACTTACATCGCCGGCGGTGATGTGGCACTTTCTGTGGGAATGACCATTGTCTCCACACTTCTTGCTCCGATCCTCACACCGGCACTTACCTACGGACTTGCAGGCGCATGGGTAGAAGTATCCTTCCTGGCCATGGTGCTTTCCGTCGTAAAAGTAGTGCTGATCCCGGTAATCATCGGAATTGTTCTGAATGCCATCTTCTCCAAATGGGTTGAGGCAGTGAAACCGGTACTTCCGCTGATCTCCGTTGTAGCGATCGTTATGATCATCGCGGGAATCGTAGCTGTAAACAAAGAGAAACTTCTCACAACCGGTCTGCTTACACTTACCGTTGTCATTCTTCACAACGTCTTCGG
This sequence comes from Eubacterium sp., assembly GCA_024684035.1. Taxonomy (GTDB): domain Bacteria; phylum Bacillota; class Clostridia; order Lachnospirales; family Lachnospiraceae; genus Bilifractor. Next base: position 20,380 of record JAIKXQ010000076.1, read on the forward strand.
TATGGCACTCGGCTTTGTTGTGGCAAAGGTATTCAAGTTCAACTACGAACAGACCACAGCCATCGCCATCGAGGTGGGTATGCAGAACTCCGGTCTTGCAGTATCTCTGGCTACCGCAAACTTCGCGGCAAACCCCCTGGCAACCCTTCCGGGAGCCATTTTCAGTGTATGGCATAACATCGCAGGATCTATTTTTGCCAGTGTGCGCAGACGAAAAAAGAACCCGGTGAGCCCCGCTGAGAATGTTGCGGTGGAAGCGTAAAAAAATGAAACGCGATCTTTACTTAGGAGACTGTCATCTGGCAGTCTTCTTTTTTTCTTGACATTTGATGAACATATGATAAACTGTACATATGAACGAGCAATAATTTGTTTACCGGGAATGGAATCCCATGAAATCAGGAGGAAATACCATGAGCAGTGAGAGAATCTACGATGAGGAGAAAATTGATCATCTGATCCAGAATGTATCAGAAGTGGAGCTCTGTGATCTTGCGGAGTTCTTTAAGGTCTTCGGAGATTCCACAAGGATCAAGATTCTGTATGATCTCTTTCAGGGAGAGAAGAATGTAACGGAGATCTGTGAAGATCTGGAGATGAACCAGAGTGCCATTTCCCATCAGTTGAAGTTGTTACGGACGGCTAAGCTGATCAATGCCCGCAGAGAAGGAAAGACCATGATCTACTCTCTGGCGGATGATCACGTAAAGACAATCATCGCCATGGGCAAGGAGCACATTGAGGAGTAAGGAACTTCATTCCTTCGACGAGTCAGTTGTTGTAGAAAAAACAAAGGTAACCGATTGGAAGTTTCCGGGATCATTTTTCAAAGCAGGAAGGATCTTATAGGAAACATTCCGTGAAGTATAAAAAGAAAAGAGAGGAACAAACTATGAAAAAGAAATTCAAATGTGAAATCGACTGTGCAAACTGTGCTGCAAAGGTGGAGGAGGCAATCCGTAAGATCGATGGTGTGACCGACGCAAAGGTGAACTTCATGCTTCAGAAGTTCACGCTGGAGGCTGAGGATGACCGCTTCGACGCCATCCTGAAAGAGGCCGTTGAGACAGGAAAGAAGATCGAGCCGGATTTCTCCGTAGAGGTCTGATACGATCTTCGGGTTTCCGGTTTCGTTGTCGGAAGGTTGTGTTCGTATAGGGGCAGGAATGTAAACTATGGTTATCCGTGCAGGAGGCAGTGCACAAAGCCGCTTATTAATTGGTATATGTGCTGTAAACAGAAGTAGAACAGGAGATGTCCGGAATGACAGATAAACAAAAGAAAAACCTCAGAAATATCATTATTGCCATCGTATTGTTTTTTGCGATGCTGATTGTAGAAAAACTGGATCTGCTGCCGGGCGTCTTCGGAAACCGGTGGATCAGTCTCGGACTCTATCTGATTCCGTATCTGATCTGCGGCGCTTCCGTTGTGAAGAAGGCTTTGCTTGGCATTAAGAACCGACAGCCTTTTGACGAGTCCTTTCTGATGACGTTGGCTACCATCGGTGCCTTTGTCACCGGAGAAAACTCCGAGGCAGTCGCTGTTATGGCGTTTTATCAGGTGGGAGAGTGGTTCCAGAGCTACGCCGTCGGCAAATCCAGAAAGTCCATCAGCAACCTCATGGACATCGTTCCGGAGTTTGCAAACGTAGAACAGGAGGACGGCAGCGTAGAGACCGTGGATCCGGATGACGTAGAGATCGGTGATGTGCTGATCATACGTGCCGGAGAAAAGATTCCGGTAGACGGAGAGGTGATCTCCGGCGAAAGTATGATCAACACAGCCGCCCTTACAGGTGAGTCCGTGCCACGTACGGTCCGGAGCGGAGATGTCATCATCAGCGGCTGTATCAACGGCGAGGGACTTCTGAAAGTCCGCGCCACCAAAGAATTCGAGGATTCCACTGTCTCGAAGATTCTGGAACTTGTGGAGAATGCCTCGGAGAAAAAATCAAAGACCGAGAATTTTATCACCCGTTTTGCCCGGGTCTACACACCCATCGTCGTAATCGCGGCCGCGGTTCTCGCGCTGGTTCCGTCACTGATTACCGGAGAGTGGATGACCTGGATCTATCGTGCCTGCACTTTCCTGGTAATTTCCTGTCCCTGCGCCCTGGTCATCAGTGTGCCTCTGGCCTTCTTCGGAGGTATCGGAGCGGCGTCTTCCAACGGTGTGCTTGTCAAAGGATCCAACTACCTGGAGCTTCTGTCCAGAATCGATACCGTGGTCTCTGACAAGACCGGAACCCTGACAGAAGGGGTGTTCAAAGTATCTGCCGTCCTTCCTGCCCAGGGAGTAGAGGAGACAGAGCTACTACGGAAAGCTGCCCTTGCAGAGGGTATGTCCACACATCCCATTGCAGTTTCCATTCGGGAAGAGCTGTCCAGACAGGTGCCGGACGCGAAGCTGAATATGAATCTCGTGACGGATACGGAGAATATCACCGGCAAGGGACTTGTCGCAGTCATCGAGGGGAAAAAGATCCTGGTCGGAAATGGCGTTTTACTTGACGAGGCGGGGATCAGCTATACTCTCGCTGACGATCCGGCAGCCACAATCGTCTATGTGGCGGAAGAAGACCGTTATCTCGGAGCAATTCTCATCCGGGACAGCGTAAAGAAAGATGCAAAAGCGGCCATAGCCATGATGAAAAAGGAAGGTGTCCGGAGAGTGATCATGCTCACCGGCGACCGGAAATCTGTGGGCGTTGCGGTTGGAAAAGAACTTGGTCTTGATCAGGTCTGCGCAGAGCTCCTCCCTCAGGATAAAGTCAGCAGAGTGGAAGGATTCCTTTCGGATCTCGGTGCCTCATCCGCGAAGGGTGATACAAACGAGAAGCGCGGAAGACTAGCCTTCATTGGTGACGGCATCAACGACGCACCGGTGCTCTCCCGGGCGGATATCGGTATCGCCATGGGATCCATGGGTTCTGACGCAGCCATTGAGGCCGCGGATGTAGTCATCATGGATGACGATCTCACAAGGATTCCATCCACCATCCGCATTGCCAGAAAGACCGTCCGGATCTCCACGCAGAATATCATCTTCGCTCTTACGGTGAAGATCCTGATTCTTCTGCTTGGAGCTCTGGGAATTGCCAACATGTGGGCGGCCGTCTTCGCTGACGTGGGCGTGGCGGTGATCTGTATACTGAACTCCATGCGGCTGGTTGTTAGAAAAGAATAAGTTTTCAAGAGATCTCAGACTGATACAGTTTTGGGATCTCTTTTTTGATGGTATAGGAAATTGCTTCGCATTCCCTATGAGACAAAACGCTCCGCTTAGATGCGCAGCTCGTAAAAACTAACAAATCCAGTTATCTCCATAAAAAAAAACAAAACAATTGAAAATTTTTGAAAAATATGTAAATGGCTTGTTTTCATTATAAAAGTATCATTGTATAATAATTTTTGTAAAAATATCATAAGAATTAATACGTGTGACAAAGACGTGTTTTCGTTTATCGTAAACGTGAGGTTAAAGGGTATGAATGGATCAGGAACAGTCTCTACATCCCAGCACCGCAATGCACTTTTACGGAATGACTGCGTATCTTTTTGGGTCACACACGAAATGACCGCCAGATAGTGGAATGATGAATCCACTGTCCGGCGGTTCTTTATGCGCAAAAATCAGGAAACAAAGGAAGCAGGGATCCCTGGATAAGGAGGAAATCAGATGTACAAATTACCGGAGAAAATAGACGCTGCAAATGCAAAAACGGTGGAAGAAGAATTGATGAAGACAAGGCCGGTGGAACTGGATGCGTCTTCACTTTCGGCTGTTTCATCTTCCGGACTCCGGATGCTGTTGCGCTTTTCTGAAAGTCTTCCGGGTTCGCTTCGTTTGAATGATGTATCCGGAGAAATCTATGAAATTCTGGAAACTACCGGGTTTACGGAAATCTGGGACGTAAGGAAGAAACTCCGTCAGGTACAAATCGACGGACTACCGCTCATTGGTACGGGAAGTTGGGCGAAGGTTTATCTGCTGGATGAAGAAACAGTTATCAAAGTCTATGATTCACCCAATAATGATCTCTATCCCGATAAGGCAAAATACGAATCAGATATTTCCAGAGAGGTCTTCAAACGGAAGATCCCTACTGCGATCAGTTATAATCTGGTGAAATGCGGCACTTACGATGCCGGTGTTTATGAACGTATCACCGGGCCGACACTTGCTGAGGAAATGGTGAAAAATCCGCAAAAACTGGAAGAATTAATGAGGCAGTTTGCTGACATTGGCAGAAAACTTCATGCTGCCGACGCACCCAAAAATATTTTTCCGAATGTAATGGATTCGATCCGTATGCCGGGCGTGGATCAGATGATGACCGTCTGGCTTGATGAGCAGGAGGTTAAGAAATGGAATCAGCTGTATGATGTGATTCCTGTGAGGGAGACCTTGCTGCACACGGATTTTCAGTACAGTAACGTGATGATCCAGAATGGAGAAATGATACTGATTGATGTCGGAGGCGCAGCTTATGGACATCCCATTCTGGATTTCTTTGGTACCTATATATGGGCCTATCATCCGGAGATTATCCGGATGCCTTTCCCGGATGGGATGTGCAGGGAAGCTTTTGATACCTATGTGAAATACTATTTCGGGGATCGACTGACGGAAGAAAACAGGCCTGTACTGTACGACCTTCTCGAGTTTACCGGCATGCTGATGGGGGCTACGATGTTTGCGCTGAAAGCTGCGGCCAGGGAAAATCATACCCCCACAGAAGAAGAGCGGAAACGTGTACACGCGATGTTCGATCCGCTTTTCCAAAGGGAGATCAGAGATCTGCGTGAAAAGTTCCTTCTCGCCGACAAGGAATTGTTTGATAAAGGATTCTGAAGACTGAAATGATAAGGGAAGTCCGGGGTCGTATTCCTGAAAAAGAAACGCGAGATCGTGTTTCACAAATTAGAAGGAGAGTATGTATCAATGAGCAAAAAAAGAGAGAACGGCTTAGATCTGTTGCGGGTGATTGCAGCGATCCTGGTTTGCGCCGTTCATGTATGCAACGTCGGGCGGTCTCAGGCCGCAGAGTATACGTATTTAAATTTTGAATTTCATTTTTTCTATGTTATTTTTCATTTCGGACAGGCTGCTGTCGCGTGCTTTGTGGCGTTGTCCGGAGCATTCATAATAAAGGCCTCATCCACAAAGGATTATAAGACATTCTACAGGCGAACCTGGAAAAAAGTTGTGATTCCGACAATAATTTTTTCGCTTTTTTATATTTTTTTCGAAGCCATTCTTTCTTGTGTAAAAAATCCGGGAGAAGGCAATCTGTTTGCTGCATTCTTGAAGGCTTTACTTGGCAAATGTGTCATGGGAGTCATGGGTTTCCCGGCTGTTCATATGTGGTATATGTTTATGCTCATGATTTTGTATCTTCTGGCGCCCTTTGTGGTATTGGCCAGGGAATACATGGGCGAGCAACATTTCGCGAAGGCGGCATTTGTACTCTGGATACTGGGAGCAGTCGATGCAGTATCACATCAGACAAGGGTGTCCTGGAGTCTTGGATATACCGCGGATCTGCTTGGAATTTTCATGTTGGGTTATGTATTGCATGAATGGGCGCTGAAGAGACGTGGGAATACAAAATTGGGGATTGGGCTGATAACAGGAGGATGTGCCCTGATCGCAGTAGAATATCTGATCTGGCTCATGACCAGGAATGTCGATTTGATGTCACAGCTGTTTCAACAGAGACCACATAATCCGTTTTTGTCGATGGGTGCCCTTTTGTGTATTGCCGGGTTTACCATTCTCGAAATCAAATGTAATGTCGGTACTCTTTCTCTACTTACTCTTTGGGTATATATTGTGCATCCGGCAGTGATGGAAATTGTATTTCTTGCAGAGGGCGCGGTATTCCATATTCCTTCCACAGAAATCGGACTTACTCAACCAGTGTTAACCGGTATAGTAAATATCTTTATCGTAACCGTTATTTCTTTTATCGTGTCATTCCTGATAGAAAAGGTTATGAATCCTGTTAATAAAAAGAAAATAAATGCATAGAGAGGTAAATGTCAATGAAGACACTTAATGCTTTGTTTAAGGAAATGTCTGAAGTTGAGAGCCGTAAGATAGCTCTTGTGGTTGGAAATGAGAAGTATTCATACTTTGATCTGGATAAAGCGGCAGATCTCTTTGCATCAGATCTGATCGATCGGGGAATTCAACCGGGAGATCACGTGGGGATCTGGTCCTTTAACAGCGCGAACTGGCTCATTGCCATGCTTGGAATCATTAGGGCCGGCGGAGTTGCTATTCTCGGGAACTACAGCATGACCTATCCGGATATCCGGGATCTCTTTGTCATGACAGATATCCGATATCTGTGTTACGGCACATCCCTGGCCACCGTTAAGATGGAAGGCGCTGTTGAGAAGATGTGTGAGGAATTGAAACTGACAGACGATAAAGTGGTGGATATCACAGCCGGCCATGTTTCTTTTCTGGATAGAATCGGGGAAACGCCGAAAAACAAAGCACAAATTGATCAGATCGCGGAAAGACCGGAGGATCCAACCAGAGATGCAGTTGTTATTTTTACAACCGGTACAACATCTCTTCCCAAAGCAGTACTTCTTAACCAGAATGGTTTCATGATCAGCGCAAAAGCAATGTCGGAAACCAGAAAAGATATTTATGGTGCTAAAGCCTGTGTCGGACTTCCCTTGTTCCATGTATTTGGTCTGAATATGATTCTGGCCTATTTTCATTTAAAAAGCACCATATACCTGGAGGAGAAAGTCAGTGCGGAACGGATGATTGAGACGACGGCAAAACATGGAATCACAGATCTTGTTACGGTAGCTTCTGTTTACCTTCAAATTATCAAGCATCCGGATTTTTTGAGAATTGCGGGTCTGGTTCATGTATTGACTACGGCCGGAGGACTTCTTACACCGGTGCAGTATATGAAACTGGAAACCTCGTTTACGGATGCAAAGCTGTTTAATGAATATGGACAGACAGAGATGCACGGTCTCATCTCACTTTCTCCTACGGATACACCGATTGAAAAGAGAGCACATTCTCTTGGAAAAGCTTATCCGGGAGAGGAGATCAGGATTTACGACGAGAAGCAGAAGTGTTTCGTAGAGACTGGTGAGATCGGCGAGATTATCGTCAAGGATGACTCGCAGCTCAACAGCTATTACAAGCTGCCACCGGAGAAACAGGCTGTGGATGCCGATGGTTGGCTGCATACCGGTGATCTTGGTTTCCTCGATGAAGATGGCTTCCTTCACATGGCGGGCAGAATCAAAGATATTATTATTAAGAACGGGGAGAATATTTCTCCGGTAGATGTGGAGACCGCAGTGACACAGATTGACGGCGTCTCTGAAGTGAAGGTATTTGGGGCACCGCATCCGATTTTTGGCGAGAGCGTGGAATGCTGTATCACGCTGCATGATGGAATTGATTTCGACGAAGAAACCGTGAAGAAATCCTTGAAGAAGACGCTTACTCCGGCGAAGATTCCTTCCCATTTCTTTGTATTCCCCGAGTTCCCGCTCGCACCCAGCGGAAAGCTTGATCAGCGTGGTCTGAAACTGCTGATGCTGCGTAAACTCAGAGTGGAAGTTGTCAAAGATGAGCTTGAGAAGGGAATTGTGGTTGCGGATCTCACAGTCAAGAATACTTCGTACAACATTATGCCGGTTACATCCATGGTAAAGGAACTGGCATATTCTATGGGCTATGGAAGCAGAAGAGTAAGAGAAATCGTCCATGCTGTTGAGGAGATGCTCATGGAACGTATCATTAACGCGTATGAGGAAGTCGGAGACATCCGCATACGGATTATTTTCTGCCAGGAATGGATGCGCGTGGAATTCTCGGATAGCGGAAATGAATATTATATCGAGAAGAACAAGGATACCAGCGCCAGTGCAAAAATCATCCTGAAGGTTGTCGACAACTTTGCGACGATGCGCAGTGAGAAGAGGGGCGTTTACTACTGTATGGACTTCCTGTATGAGGATGATTTCTCAATCAAAGATTTCATTATCAGTCATGACAGGGAAGTGAAATAAAGAAGCAGGGAAACTGATGATTATTTAACTTTACAGATTTACAGAGGAGAAAAACTATGCTGGATATCAACATGAATGAGAATGGCAAGGAACTTACCGTTGAACTGAAAGGCGAGCTGAATGTGGGTACTTCTCCGGAACTTGAGCAGGCGCTGAAGGGGAAACTGGAGGAGGTTGACAAACTGATTTTTGATCTTTCCGGTTTGGAGTACATCTCCAGTGCCGGTCTCCGTGTGCTTCTCTTTTCTCATCAGACTGTGAGCAAAAACGGGACAATGATTATCAGGAATCTGACAGATGAAGTAAAGGATATTTTTGAAGTGACCGGTTTTTCAGATGCTATGAATATCGAGTAAGAAGAGGGAATGATTATGACGGTGAACGGCAGGGAAGTTATCTATAACGGCGGACCCTTCCAGTCATACTGGTGGGCGGATGAACACGAACCGGTTCATCCTGCCATCAGCGTGAAGCTTTCCGATGAAGTGGACGAGAAGGCACTCTCTCTTGCCTGGGACGGTGTGAAGAAGGTGTATCCTCTGGCAGATCTCGTGCCCGATGATTATGATGAAGAGATTCTTTTCTTTGAAAGTGGTGAGAGATCAGTTCCACAGGAAAGTAAAGAACACCTGCTTCCGGCCGGAAAAGGGGCAGCCGGCCGCGGTCTTGTTCTGTCCTGGCAGACGAATTCTATAACTCTGGGGGCTTACCGTTCCCTGACAGACGAGACAGGTCTGATGCGGATTTTTTCGGATCTGATGAAACTGTACTCTACCTTCCGGAATCGTGGATCGAAAGACATATTCCCGACTATTGCGGAAAAACCTCTGTCAGAGATTTTTGTACAAAGTACAATGCTGGTGCCGGAAGACTATGAGCCTCAAAAGATTGCATTGCATCCGGATCTGAGGGAGTTATTTACGGATCCGGAAGCTGTGAATGAAGATGGGAAGATTGTCACCGGACGGTTGTTGATGTCTGCGGCAACTTTTGATGGCATTTGTACAAGTACAGGAGCCAGTCCGGAGGAACTGCTTGCCTGCCTGTTGGCAAAAACAATCTACTTTATGCATCCGGAGGAAAAAAGACAGCTTTGCTTCGGAATTATGACGGATTTCCGGAAAGTCTTTGGAGTGCAGGAGACCGTCGCACCCTGTTCAAAACCTATGCCGCTTCTTTTATCCCGGGAGGATGTGGACGCGTCAATGGAGACGGCGCTTAAAAAGATCTCGGAGATTCGCAATAATCAGAAAACAGAGGCATACATTAAATCTCATGTGGCTATGGAAAATACCTATGCTGTGCTCAATCTGAGAAACGTATGTACCTGGATCAACTTTACCGGCAGTTTGGATGTCGGAGATGCACCCTGCGGGATAACAGACGTTTCCATGACGGAGTATTCGGCTAATTCGGTTTTCCTTATTCGTGAAGGTGAGCGGATCTATCTGTGTATGCAGTACGGACTGGTGACAGGTAAGTATCTTCAGGCCGCTTCCGGAGTATTTGAACAAGCGGGAGTTCACGTGATAGATATCTCTGACCCGTACACACTTTGTGCTGAAACGGCGATGCCGGTCTTGTGACAGGGGGATATGGACATGAGCAAAACAGAAGTATTCAACGGGGGCTTGCTTTCACCCTTCTGGTGGCATGATCAGGAGACCCCCTACCACAATAAATTCATGGTTCGACTGGACCACAGGATCGATCCGTCGATCCTGGCAAGAGCCTGGGACAGAACCAAGAAAGTATATCCCCTGATCGACTGGATCCCGGAGAGAAGAGAAGGTGAGCTGGTATTTTACCGGGATGATAATGCAAATGATCCTCTGGAGAGTAAAGTTCCCGTCACTCCCGGAACTGTGAGTACCGCGTTCCGCCCGTTTTCGCTTACGTATTTTGAAGATACAGTGACCATGAATGCCTATCACTGTATTGTGGACGGCGGCGGAATCAATATGATCTTTTCTACCCTGCTGTATTTCTATTTTGAAGAATATACAGGTCAGTCGGAGGAAGATCCGCCGGTGATCACCAGAGAAGGGCGGCAGCCGGAGGCGTATTTTATTCCTCTTTCCTCCGTGAATGTGGGGGATTTCGAACAACAGCCTTTCGTCTCATATAAGAGACGTAAGGGGATGTTCATTGATCTGAATATGTGTCCGGATGAGGATGGAAATATCAGCATTGCCCGCATTAAGGCGCCGGTGGATCAGTTTATCCAAAAGAGCAGAGAGATAGGAGCGAATCCTTCTGCGATGCTGGCGATACTCATGGGCAGAACCGCTTATACGCTGCATCCTGACAAAAAAGGTGATTTGGCATTTGTGTTGACTATGAGCGCACGGAACGCCTTCCATATTCCGGAATCCATAGCCAACTGCTCCGCAAATCTGCTGATTCCGGTCAACTACGATGAGATCATGAATGACGAAGTAAAGAAAGCAGCAGAGAGAATCCGTTCTGTGATTGATTATCAGAGACAGGTGGATTACCTTAAGACCCTGACGAAATTTTACGATACATATGACTGGATACAGGCGAAGAGGTATGCGTTTCTGACTTATATCGGTAAGCTGGATATCGGAAAAAACACAGAGCATATTCTTGGTTTTGAGATGACGGATGATGCAACGGACAGTATTTATATGATGGAACTGAACGGGGAATTCGTCATATCTTTCCAGTGCGGAAAGGTGACAGAGAAGTATATGAAGGCTGCCATGAGAATTCTGGAAGAATTCGGTATCCCTGTGGAGATCGAAACGGCGCCCCGTATCATCATGAAGGATGTTTCTGAGCCGGTTGTTTGAAGTAAAGGATGGTACCCTGGTATGAGTAAAGAACTGTATCTGAAATACGGCCCAAGAAATCTTTTTTGGCTGATGGATCATTTCAATGATATTCACATCCGCTTTTCCGCAGAACTGGAACATAAGATTGACGGAGCAAGGATGGAAATCGCCTGGCAGAAGACCATAGAGGTTTATCCTGTGATCGGCTGTGTCATCGAGATGAAAGGAAAAGAACTGTTCTTCTATAAAGCGGACGGAAAGAACCCGGCGATCCGTAGTCAGGCTCCCATGAATCCGGGAAGCAGCGAAGTCTCCGGTTGTGTGATCACAGCCACATATTTTGGCAATAGAATCTCTGTCAGCGCGTACCATACCATGGTAGACGGAGGTGGGCTCTGCGAGATTTTCAAGACTCTTTTGTATTTTTATCTGTCCGGGTACACAGGGATATGTGATGCGCCTTCCTCTGTGCAGACAGAAATGGGAAGAGAACCGGAAGCCTATTATCACACGCTCCTCACGGAACAAATGGGAGATTTTACCCCTGTGCCGCTGCATTATATGCCTTTCCTGAGGGATTATGCGGAAGATACGGAAATGGAGCCGGACGAAAAGGAGAATCGCTTCTTTTCCGCGATTCATTTTCCGGTGGACGCTTTTCTCTCCAAATGCAAAGAAAAGGGCGCAAATCCAACGGCGATGCTTGGGCTTTTGCTGTCACGGGCGTTTTATTCCCTGCATCCGGAAGAGAAGGAGGATCTTTTCTTTGAGATCACAACCAGTGCAAGAAAAATTTTTCATTCAGAGGGGTGCATCTCCAACTGCGTGTCCAATGTAATTGCCGGTGTGGCCAGGGAAGATGCTATGAAAGAGGATGCAGCAGGTTTTGTCCGTAAATTCCGCGAAGAGATGAATCTGCAGAGAAGCGACGAATATGTGAAAACCATGAGATTGTTCGAGGGAACCTATGGACACAATTATGTGAACAAGCAGATTACACTCACTTATATTGGAAGCGTGGATGTGGGAAAGAATACGGAACATCTCAGGAAATTTGAGATGGAGACGAACGCGACCCAGCTGGTGATTCTTGCTCAGGTGAAGGATGAGTTTACCCTGATGCTGCTGCTCGGAAAGGCCACACAAAAGTATCTCGACAGGATCTGTGAGTTGCTTCGGGAAGAGGAAATTGACGCAGAAGTAATAACGGAAGCCAGGCCGATCATCAAGGATTCGGATCATATTGTGTTGCAGGAGGAGAATTAAATGGTTGATAAAAGCAGAGTGCTCTATGATCTGGGACTGGTGTATGAGAGCCGGATCAGCCAGGATCTGAATAATCCGATTCATCTACGAAATACAGTAGTTCTTGATCATGAAGTGGATGGTGAACTCCTGAAAAAGGCCTGGGAGAGAACAAAGAGAGTCTATCCCATCATCGATGCTGTTTTGGGATACGACCAGGAAGATACCGGTGTTTATTTGAATCCGAAGACAAGGGATCTTTACAAAAATGATCACATTTATCTTCTGAAAGCATCCGGAGGAACGAACGAACCGGTAAAAACCAGGATTCCAATTACACCGGGCACAGAGGTTGTTGGAAATCGTCTGATTGCCATCAGTTATTATGAAAACCGGATATCAATTAATTTTTATCACAGACTTGTAGACGGCGGCGGTATGAATATGGTTTTCAACACGCTTCTGTATGCCTACCTGGCACTATTTACCGGTCATGAAGATGAGAAGCCGGTTGTTGAACTGACGGAAGGAAGAAAACCGGAGGAATACTATGTGGGCGATTCTCCGGAGCTGGTCTTCTCAAAGGATTACAAGCCGGTGCCGCTGTATACACTCCCCAGAAACTGTAAGGGCCTGACGGATCCGGAGATGAGAAATGAGGATGGAGACGTTCTTGCGGGGAATATGGCAATCTCACTGCCGGACTTTTTGAAATACTGCAAGGAAAACGGAGCCAATCCCTCTGCCATGATCTGTACTTTGCTGGCAAAAGTATCCTACGCTCTGAATCCTGAGATTTGTGACGACATAGTCTTCGGTCTGTCCGTGGCTGCGAAAAAGCATCTTGGAATTCAAAATTCCATCGCCAATGCGGTGGGAGTCGCCATTGCCTATACCTCCAGGAATGCATTGGAAAACACGTCCATCGGCGAGGTGGCAAGAAAAATCCGCAGCGATGTCGATACACAACGGACAGCAGATTATTACATTACATCCTATCGTCTGTTTCAGAGTTACAGTCAGGCTTTTAACTTTAGAGCCAGAACAGTTACCTACGTGGGCGCGATCGATGTGGGAGACAATAACAAACATCTGATCGATTTGTATACGGAATCGAACGGAGATGACAATCTGTTTCTTTTCCAGCTGGGGGATCGCTTTATGATGTCTCTCACCTATGGAATGGCAACCTGTAAATACCTTCATGAATTTTTGCGGATCTTCTGGGAACTGGGAATCCGGGCGGAGATCACTCATGAAGCCTATGCAATAGATAAGGATGCTTCGGAGCCGGTTCTGTAACGGAGAGAAAGGGATAATGTGCATATGAACAATAAAGAGCCTCTGCTCTGTCTGGGGAAAATGTTTGAGACGAGTATCGGATGGGATTACTTCGATCCGATCCGTGTGCGGTTTACCGTAACGATAGATCATGAAGTGGATGAAGATCTCATAAAAAAAGCCTGGGATCGCACGAAAAGAGTCTATCCGCTCATAGACGCTGTTCCGTCGTATGAACATGATTTCAGTGTTTATCTGGATCCGAAAACCAGGGGACAGTACATGAATGATAAGGTCTTTCTTGTACCTGATATAACCGGAGTCAATGACCCGGTGAAGAGTAAGGTTCCTGTTTCTCCGGGCACAGAGATTGTCGGAGGAAGACTGGTCTGTGTAACGTATTACAAAGACAGGATTACGATTTGTACTTATCACAGCCTCATGGATGCCGGCGGTGTACTGAACGTTTTCCGAACCTTTTTGTACAGCTATTTTGCGCTTTACACAGGGGTTGAAGATGAACAGCCTGTGGTGGAACTGAGGGAAGGACGAAGTGTTTCCGATTATTATACGGTGGATATCCGTGATGTGATCTATGCCGCGGCATATACGCCACAGCCGATCTATTCTCTTCCGTTAAATACCAGAGGGTTTATGGATGCGGATATGGTGAATGATGAGCACGTATATGGAGGAAATCTTCATCTCTCTGTCTCGGATTTTATGAAAGTCTGCAAGGAGAACGGTTTGAATCCCTCTGCCCTTTTGTGTGCCGCCGCTGCAAAGGCAGCTTACACCGTGCATCCGGAGGAACAGCGAAATCTTGTGCTGAGTCTCACCGTATCTCTTAAGAAATATTTCGGCAGGAATGATGATATCTCCAATGCTCTGGGGTTGGCACATACCTATGCGACACCGGAAGATATAAAGAATTTACCTGTGGTGGAACTGGCGAAGAGGATGCGGGGAGAACTTGGAAGTCAGTTGACGGCAGATTACAGTTCGTCCTTCTACCGGTTTGTGGATAATTATCAGGTATATCACAGCATGCCGAAGTTCAACGGCAGGGTAATCACCTATGTCGGTGGCGTGAACATCGGGAAAGCCAATGATCATATTCTGGATATCCGAATGGAGACGAACAGCAGTAACGTGGTCAACATGACACAGATCAACGATATCTTCTCTCTGATGGTTCTCTATGGACAGGCTACCGGAAAGTATCTGGATGTTTTTTCATCTTTTTTCAGTGGGATGGGAATCAAAACCGAAGTGCATGAACCGGTGCATCATCTGCAGAAAGGTACAGACCATGCTGTCCTGTAAAACATATTTCCGGTGGTGATCGGATAAATGTCCGTAGAAATGATATTTTTCAGTTATGTCGTCTCGGGTAATGCTGCTGCAGATCATGAGCATATGAATGAATAAGAAGAGGAAATTACCGATGGATAAGAACAGAATACTGATTGATATGGGAAGAATCTGCGAGACACTTCTGGAGTCAGATCTGAAGACAAAAGTGCAGCTGCGGAGTTCTTTGAAGCTGGATCATATGATCGACGGAGATCTGCTGCGGGAGGCCTGGAACAGAACCAAACGGGTTTATCCGCTGATCGATGCAGTTCCCGGATACGAGCACGATTCGGAAGGAATTCTTACTCTCGAACGGGCAAGGAAATATGGAAACGATCATCTCTTTCTTCTTAGCCCTACGGGCGGAGTGAATGATCCCGTTTATAGCAGGGAACCGGTTCATCCATATACAGAAGCCACCGGGAGAAGGATCATCGGTGTCAGCTTTTTCGAGAAATCCATCACCATCAGTTCCTGGCATATTCTGGTGGATGGAGGTGGCCTCAATATGATCATCTCCACACTGCTTTATATTTATCTGAGCCTTTATACGGGGGAAGAGGATGAACATCCGATGGTGGAGTTGACAGAGGGAAGGAGGCCGGAGGAATACTATATGGCGGATCTTCTTTCTCACGTTTTTAAGCAGGAGTACACACCTGTTCCGCTCTATTCCCTGCCGAGGGGATGCAAAGGATTCTTCGACGAAGATATGTATAACGATGAGAATGTATACAGCGGCAGCCTGCGCCTGGACGCGGCAGATCTGCTCCGGATCTGCAAAGAAAACGGTGCCAATCCATCTTCTCTTCTCTGCGCTCTTTCAGCCATGGCAGCCTATAATCAGAATCCGGATACAAGAGAAGACATTGTGGTCGGCCTGACGATGGCTCTTAAGCATACGCTGGGAATTGACGGATATATTTCAAACGCTGTCCGGAATGCGCTGGCTTACGTTACTTACGACGAATTGAACGGGAAGCCTCTGGCAGAGACTGTTCAGAGAATAAGACAGGATGTAAATACCCAGCGCTCGAAAGACTACATTGTTACTCTCTGCAGATTCTTTGACACCTATCAGTTTGTTCCCACCGTTCGTCCAAGACTTGTAACTTACATGGGGGAATTCAATATCGGAAGACATACCAGCCATATCGTGGACTTCAATATGGAATCTACAGGTCACTATGTCGTATATCTGCTGCAGCTTGGCAAGGTTTTTTTGTTTCACATACAGTACGGACGGGCGACAGAACGGTATCTGGAAGAATTCCGGCAAGTGTTTGAAGCACTTGGCATTCGAACGGAAATATCCCGTCCGGCGCATGCGATCTCTCCGGGGGTGGATTCTGCCATACTTGAATAAGTGTGTACTGTGCAAACAGAGATTGTAGGTAGATATGGAAACATATCTTTCATGGAGGATTTGATTATGCCACTCATTCATGCATATTCTGACGGACAGACACTGACGATAAAAACGTGCCCAAGAATCGACATTTCCAATATTGATGAGATTAGCAGAGAATTCGATGACGCTTTAAGCAGACATACGTTTTACGGCATTGTAATTGATGCGGGAGAACTGGAGTATATCTCCAGCATGGGGCTTCGAAAAATGCTGGAGATCCGTAAGCATTATGAGAATTTCCGGATTGTCAATGTGAATGATTCCGTGTATGGAACATTTGAGATCACCGGATTTACCGATATTATACAGATCGAACGGGCATACAGAAGCATTTCCGTTGAAGGGTGTCCTGTTATCGGAAAGGGTGCTTGCGGAACTGTGTATAAACTGGATGAGGAACGGATTGTGAAAGTGTTTGTCCCCGGATATCCCTTTGAGAAGATTCTTCTGGAGAGGGATAATGCCCGGAAGGCCTTTACCCATGGAATCGACACAGCGATTCCCTTCAATATTGTCCGGGTCGGGGAGAATTATGGCTTGATTTACGAAATCATTCATGCCCGAACGCTGAAAGAGTTGATGGAGCAGAACCGGAATCAGATTCCTCACTATATGAAGATTTACGCAACTTACATTCACAACATGCATTCAACCGGATACTGTGAAGGCGAGTATCCGGATCTGAAAAAATCCTGGATGACGAAAATCGACGATCTGGAGGGGATACTAAATCCGGAGGAAAAGGAAATTGTAAAGAAGGTGATCGGAGCACTTCCTGACCGTTTGACCTTTGTACATGGGGATATCAACTTCGGAAATCTGATGATTGACGACAGCAAGACGGTGATGATCGATATGGAGGATGTGAAACTGGGACATCCGGTCTATGATCTTGCTTTTCTTTATTATATGTTGAAACTGATGCCTGTTCTTTTACCGGAGGATGTTTATCAATCCATGATCGGCTTTTCAAAGGACGAAGCTGAAATCCTGTGGACGAGTTTTGCGGATGTTTATTTCGAAATCAAGTGCGAGAGTGAGCGGAGAGATCTGGAAGAGCAGATACATCCATATGGAGTCATACGACTGCTGGATGGTGTACCGGCCTGCTTTCTGGCTTTCGAGGCCTTTGATCCGGAGACAAAAGCCCGGGCTGCGGCTTATTATGAGCCGGCCGCAATAAGGTATAAAACAGAGTTCTTTCAATCGATGGCAGATCATATAAAGGCACTCCAATTCTAGACAGGGAGAAGAACCGCTTATGAAAAAAATTATTTCCTACATGAAAAGCCTGGAATGGGCATATCTCATCATATTCCTTTTGTTTGTCTATTTGCAGGTTGCTCTGTCCCTGAAGATTCCGGAATGTATGACTGCTATCACTGATCAGTTGCAGAATGGTGAGACAGATTGGACACCTGTGATTGTTGCAACGGCGAAAATGCTTCTGTTTACCGTCTGCTCGATCGGAACAGCTGTTGTTTCCGGCTATTGTATATCCTATGTATCTGCTTCCATTATTATGCGGATGCGTCGGGATGTCTTCAGAAAACTGATGTCTTTTGGCCTCGCGGAAATCCGTTCGTTTTCTACGTCCAGCCTCATAACCAGATGTACCAGTGATATGGAACAGGTTCGACCCTTCATTCGAGTGGGAGCGCAGGCTTTGGTTCAGTGTCCCCTCACACTGATCATCGTTGCGTCCAAGATGCGCGGGAATGAGGTGTGGATGGGATCTGTCATTGTGGCGGGAATCTTTCTTTTTGCGACGACATTTATTCTGTTCAGTCTTTCCCTTTCAAAGACATCAAGACTACAGGGGCTCATTGATCAGATCAACAGGATCACCAAGGAGCATCTTACGGGAATGCGGGTGGTTCATGCCTATAATGGTTATGCGCTTCAGGCAGAGCAGTTTGCCGCTGTCAATGATGATCTGGCGGATACCGGTATTTCGGCAAACCGCTTTACGGGCGCGATTTCACCTTTTTTCAGTTTTGGGATGAACGGACTGACACTGGCCATATATGCCTTCGGTTCGATGATGATCTATCAGTTGGAGGACCCGGCAGGAAAACAGATTATGTTTTCACAAATGGTTGTGTTCGCATCCTATGCTCTGCAGGCCTTTACTGCTTTTGCCGCCATCATCATAGTGATTATCATGCTTCCGCGTTTTATTATTTCTCTTCGCAGGATCACCGAGGTTCTGGATACAGAGGTAAGCATCCGGGACGGTGAGGCGCGCGAAGGAATTGGCGGTAACGTTGGAAAGCTGGAATTTCGCAATGTCTCCTTCTCCTATCCGGGCGCATCGGAAAGTGCTATCAAGGACATATCTTTTTCCATCGAAAAGGGACAGACGCTTGCAATCATCGGACCCACCGGCTCCGGAAAAACGACACTGATGAATCTGATCCTTCGTTTTTATGATGTATCGACAGGCGCGGTACTTGTAGATGGACGTGATGTTAGGGACTACAACTTATGGGCGTTGCGGGACAAGATCGGGTACGTACCTCAGAAGAGTTTCCTTTTTTCCGGAACAATTGAATCCAATATTGATTACGGGTATAAGAGTGGACTTTCCAATTCCCTGGAGGAAATCCGGAAAGCCGCAGAGATTGGACAATCCAAAGATTTCATCGAGAAGAAGACCGGAACCTATCAGGCGAGGGTGGAAGAAGGCGGCTCGAACTTTTCGGGAGGACAACGACAGCGATTGACAATTTCCAGGGCTGTGTGCAGAGATCCGGAATTCTATTTGTTTGACGATTCTTTTTCTGCCCTTGATTTCAAAACAGACGCGGTACTCAGGAAGAAGCTCCGTGAGCACGCCAAAGATTCCACACAGATCATTGTCGGTCAGAGGATCGGAAGCATTATGAACGCAGATCTTATCCTCTGTATGGAAGGTGGAAAAATCGTCGGACAGGGACGTCACGAAGAGCTTCTTGAGAACTGTGCGGTCTATCGGGAGATCGCCCAGTCACAGCTCTCACAATCGGAGGTGGGCTGATGAAAAAAAACAATCATGTCTTTATCCGGATCCTGAAATACATAAGATCGCTTTGGGGAACCCTGGCTGTCGTGGTTATTTTTTCGCTTCTCGGATCCTATTTCAATGTTATCCTTCCCGGATACACGAAGGGAATTGTAGAAGAAACACAGAAGGGAATAGGCGGCTCCTTTGACGTACAGGCTGCGGGAAGATGCATCTTTCTGGCTGCGGGAACGCTCTGCCTCTCCCTCATGTGTACATTGATTCAATCACAGATCGCACCGATTCTTTCCCAGAGAACTGGACAGAAGATGCGTCGGGAAGTCAATGAGAAGGCAAACCGGATTCCGTTGAATTATTTCGATACTACTCCGGAGGGAGAGACCCTGTCGACCATGACAAACGACATTGATATTCTGGCGTCGGCATTTTCCGGTACACTGCCTACTCTGATCACATCCGGAGCGACATTGATCGGTTGTCTGATCATGATGTTTATGGCAGATATTACCCTTGCTGTCATAACCGTTGTTACCACCATTGCGGGGCTGATGATTTCTGCGAAGGTACTTGCCAAAGGAAGACCCTATTTCAAAAAAAACCAGGATCTGATAGCAGGAATCAATGCACATGTGAACGAGGATATCAAGGGGCATCTCATTATTAAATCTTTCAATGCTGAAAAGGAAGTCATTGAATCCTTTGAAAAAATCAACAGTGATCTTTTCGAACAAATGTGGAAATCACAGTTGGTCTCCTCCCTCACAATACCGCTGGGACTTTTGACGAATAATCTGAGTTATATCGCGGTCTGTATAGCGGGTGCCGTTTTGGTGATGACCGGACACACAGGTATGGGAACGGTAGTGGCTTTCATTCAGTATGCTCAGATCTTTGCGTCACCGATTTCGCAGAGCATACAGTCTGCAGGCACAATTCAACCGGCCCTGGCTGCAGGTGAGAGGATCTTTCGTATGCTGGATCAACCGGAAATGGAGGACTGTGGAACGACAGAGGTGGATGTCGACACAGTTCGCGGGGAAGTGGATTTTGATCATGTGAAATTCGGTTATGATCCGGAACATATCATCGTGCACGATTTTTCCTGTCATGTCCGTCCGGGACAGAAAGTGGCCATTGTGGGGCCTACCGGAGCCGGTAAATCCACGCTGATCAATCTTCTCACACGATTTTACGAGGTTAACGGCGGAGATATCCGGATCGACGGGACTTCCATCTATGATATGTCCAGAAAGGATCTGCATGGCATGATCAGCATGGTGCTTCAGGAGACATGGACCTTCGGGGGAAGCATCCGGGACAATATCATTTATTCCAAACGAGGTGTCACTGACGAACGGCTGCAGGAAGTTATCGACAGTTGTGGCTTAAGGGATATGATCAGCATGAGTTCCGACGGACTGGATACGGTGCTCGATGAGGAAGCTGGTATATCCGCCGGACAGAAACAGCTGATTACCATAGCCCGGGCGATGATCGATGACGCGCCCATCCTTATTCTGGATGAGGCCACTTCCTCTGTGGATACGAGGACGGAACGCCTGATTTCGGATGCTGTGGACAAACTGATGGAGGGAAGAACAGGTTTCGTCATCGCTCACAGACTTTCAACTATCCGGAATGCGGATATGATCCTGGTATTAAAAGACGGTGACATCATAGAAAACGGAACACATGAAGAACTCATGGCAAAGGAAGGTTTCTACTCTGATCTGTACATGAGTCAGTTTGACAATGCGTAGGACCCGGATGGGATCTTCGAGGTATGATAGTCGTCACTTGTGTATTGAACGATCCGGAATTGCCGGATGATAGGAGATTATATGGAGAGAGTAGATCAGTTCCCAAGTCATGAGATCAACGGAATAAAGTACAGAGCCGGAAAAACCATGCCCTTCGGCGCAACAGTTCTGGATCACAATACAGTCAATTTTTCCATCTATTCCAAGTATTCCACTGCCTGCACCCTGGTGTTATTTCATCTTGGCGATGCGGAACCTTTTGTGGAGATTCCTGTTCCGGATGAATTCAGGATTGGTAGCGTGTATTCTATTATGGTTTTCGGACTGGATTGGGAAAATCTGGAATACGGCTACAGATTTGACGGGCCCTATGACCTGCAGCAGGGGCATTGCTTCGACAAAACCAGGATTGTACTTGATCCATACGCGAAGCTGGTGTCCGGAAGAGAGAAATGGCATACCCGCCGATATCCGAAGAAATCTTTTGAGTTCCGGGGACGTCTCATACGGGACGACTATGACTGGGCAGGAGACAAACCACTGGGAATTCCCATGAAGGATCTTGTCATTTATGAACTGCATGTCCGAGGATTTACACGGGACGAATCCAGCAAAGTGAAATTCAAGGGAACCTTTGGGGGAGTGATCGAAAAGATTCCGTATCTGAAAGAACTGGGTATCAACTGTATAGAATTTATGCCTCTTTTTGAGTTTGAGGAGTTTTTCCCGGAACTGAAAGATGATGCCACAAGTTATTGGGGATATTCCACGTATAACTATTTTTCTCCGAAGGCCGGCTACGCTTCTCACGGTGATCAGGGGCTTGCTGTCGATGAGATGAAAAACATGGTGAAACAGCTTCACAAGAACGGTATAGAAGTGATTCTGGATATCGTTTTTAATCACACCGGGGAATACGGAGACGGAGGCGAATATATTTCTTTCCGTGGAGTGGATAACAAGACCTATTATCTGATGAATGAGAATGGAACCTATTCGAATTATTCGGCCTGTGGCAATACACTGAACTGTAACAATCCCATTGTCCGGAATTTCATTCTGGATTCTCTTCGATACTGGGTTTCCGAGTATCATATTGATGGATTTCGGGTAGATGAAGCACCGATTTTTGCGCGTGGACAGGATGGAAAACCTATGGTCAGTCCGCCTTTGGTAGAGTCATTAAAAAACGATCCTGTTCTTAATAATACGAAGCTGATCTCGGAGGGCTGGGACGCGGCCGGCTTCTCTACCATTGGACAGTTTCCCACAGGATGGGCCGACTGGAATCCGCGGATGCGGGATACGGTGAAACGCTTCGTAAAGGGAATGGCAGAGGCCGGACCGGAACTTATTTCTTCGATCGAAGGATCTCCGGATATGTTCGGAAACAGCGGACCGGATTCTTCTATCAATTATATCAATTCTCATGATGGATTTACCATGTATGACACGGTGGCATATAATTCGGCACACAACGAGGGAAACTGTTATACCTCGCCCATGGATAATGAATTTGACAATTGCTCTTGGAACTGCGGCGTCGAGGGTGAGACGGAGGATCCGGAAGTTAATGCCCTGCGGCACCGTCAGATCAAAAACATTATGACCATTCTTATGCTCTCCAGAGGTGTTCCCATGTTCTGGGCAGGAGATGAATTCGGAAATACACAATATGGCAATAACAATGCTTTCTGTCAGGATACCATCGTCTCCTGGCTGGACTGGAACCGGCTGGAGAAGTACAGGGATGTTTTTCAGTACGTAAAGACCCTGATCGCCTTCCGCAAAGAACATCCGGTGATTCGGAAAGCAGATTATTTCAACGGACACAATTCTTTGGACTATCCGGAACTGTCATGGCATGGAGAAAAGCCCTGGTGTTTTGACCGGAATCAGCCATTCCTGACTTTTGGTGTTATGTACAGCGAAGCGGCCGCGGATTTTGGCACACAGGAAGACTGCTTTATTTATCTGGCCTATAACGCCCACTGGGAAGAGCACAGCTTTGAGCTTCCTATAATCCCGGAGGGAATGAGGTGGTCTGTTGTCCTGTATTCCGCAGATACAAAAATGGAGACTACGGGGACAAAGGTGGAGGACCGGGTGAATCTTCTTCCGAGAAGCAGTATGCTTCTCATCGGAAAGAGAGAATAGCGGATCAGGTGACCGGGGAAGGTGATGATTGACATTCCACAGGCGTAGAAACTAAGAAAAACAGGGGAAAAACAAGGATAACTGTGTATGAAAAGACATGTTGAGCGAAGTATAAATACAGATCTGATTTTAATTACAGTCCTGTTCATGGGGATTACTGCAATCGCAACAGCATTTCTCGGGTACAGATTCTATCACAAAAACGTGATGGATGAGCATATCAAATATACCTACACGGTTCTGAACTATGCATACCGGGAGACAGAGAAATACAAGCTCGGGGATATGATCACCAACCGGGAGATGACAGATGACTACACCCGCCTCAGAGACGCACTGAATAATATCAAAGAGTGCTCAGAAATACAGTACCTCTACGGGATTTTCTTTGAAAACCCGGATGATACGTCAAGCCTGTGCTATTCCATTAATGCGAAAACACAGGAAGAGTTGTCCGGGACGCGTCTTCTGACGGATGTCTACGCCTATCTGGGCAGGCATGCCCAGGATGACGAGTACTCGGAGAAGACGTTGATGACCATGCAGGCAGCGTTGAAGGAAGGGAAAAAGAATAACGGGTACCTGACCGGTTATTCCGCGGAATACGGTTATCAGCTGAACGGTTATCGAGTGATCTTTGACAGTGACGGTCGTGCCGCCGGTCTGATCTGTGTAGAACTTGATCTGAGTCGAATTACGCAGGAAATTGACGGATACATCCGTAGGATTCTGATCACAAGCATAATCCTGGCCGTTCTGATGGTGCTGATATATATTCTCATCATAAGACGGTGTCTGACGAATCCCATTTTGAGAATAGTTTACGGCAGCAATAATTTTGTAAGAAAAATGCAGAGGCAGGAGGATCCGTCACAACTCATTTATGAAGATCCCCATATCGATTCAAAATCAGAAATCGGGCTTTTGGCAGACAATGTGAGAGAACTCGCGTGCGGTGTATCTTCATACATGCGGAATCTTCAGGAGGTCACAGCCGACAGGGAACGTTTGAGTGCGGAGCTTTCTCTTGCAACAGAGATCCAGGACAGCGTATTGCCAAATATTTTTCCTGCGTTTCCGGAGAGAGAAGAATTTGATATTTATGCCACGATGCATCCGGCGAGAGAGGTCGGCGGTGATTTCTATGACTTTTTTCTTGTAGATGACGATCATCTCTGTATGGTCATGGCAGATGTATCCGGCAAAGGGGTGCCGGCGGCTCTGTTTATGATGTCGGCCAGGATCGTACTCCAGAACATTGCCATGATGGGGAAATCTCCGGGTGAGATTCTGACGGAGGCCAACGCTACTCTATGCATCAATAATACCAAGAGAATGTTTGTTACAGTCTGGCTTGGGGTTCTGGAGATATCCACCGGAAAACTGACTGCGGCGAACGCAGGACATGAGTATCCGGCGATCCGGCGCGGTGACGGTGGTTTTGAGATCTATAAAGACAAACACGGGTTTGTGCTCGGTGGAATGGATGGAATGAAGTACAAAGAATATGAGCTGATGTTTAAGAAAGGCGACGCGTTGTTTATCTATACGGATGGAGTTCCGGAGGCCTCCGACGGAGATCACAGGATGTTCGGGCTGGAACGCATGCTGGACGCCCTGAACAGGGAGAGTGCGGCCGATCCGGTACAGACTCTGCAGAATGTTCGGCAGGCGGTTGATAATTTCGTGAGAGACGCGGAGCAGTTCGACGATCTCACAATGCTTTGTATCCAATATAAGGGATAGGAAAGGATTAAAACATGAGAGCAGCAGATACTTTTCCCACAAATAAAATTCAGGATTTGGCATATCGAGCGGGAAGGATTTTCCCTTTCGGAGCCACAATTGTGGACGATGGAGTCAATTTTAGTATTTTTTCCAAAGAGTCCACGGGATGCACGCTGCTCCTATATCATCATGGTGAGAAAGATCCTTATGTGGAGATACCTTTTCCGGAAGAATTCCGTATCGGCGACGTCTATACCATGATGGTATTCGGAATCAGTATCGAGACCACAGAATACGGTTACCGTTTCGACGGGGAATATGAGCCGAAGAAAGGTATTCTCTTTGACAAAAACAATATTCTGCTGGATCCCTATGCGAAATCCGTCTCGGGAAGAAGCGTATGGGGACGAGAACCCGATCCGGAAAATCCCTTTTCCCACAGGGGCCAGATTATTCGGGAAGATTATGACTGGGATGGAGACAAACCGCTGGAAATTCCGCAGAATGATCTGACAGTTTACGAGATGCACGTGCGGAGTTTTACAAGGGATCGATCCAGCGGCGTCAGGCACAAAGGAACATATGCGGGCATCGTGGAAAAAATCCCCTATCTGAAAGAATTGGGCATTAACTGTGTCGAGTTGATGCCGGTCTTTGAATTTGATGAATTTGAGAATTCCAGAGTGGTAGACGGAAGGCGTCTAGTGAACTACTGGGGTTATTCCACTGTCTGTTTCTTCGCTCCGAAAGCAGGATATGCCGCATCGGCACCCTTTGGCATGGAGGCGGATGAACTGAAAAACCTGATTAAAAAGCTGCACAAAAACGGGATCGAAGTAATTCTGGACGTGGTCTTTAATCACACTGCTGAGGGAAATGAGAACGGTCCATCCATCTCTTACAAAGGGATTGACAACAGAACCTATTATCTTTTGACACCCGATGGCTGGTATTACAATTTCAGCGGCTGCGGAAATACTATGAATTGCAACAACGCGGTGGTGAGAAATCATATTCTCGACTGTCTGCGGTATTGGGTGGCCTCTTATCATGTGGATGGTTTCCGTTTCGATCTTGCGTCCATTCTCACCAGAGATGCGGATGGAGCCCCCATGATGTCACCGCCTCTCATCGAGTCGCTGGCTCATGACGCTGTTCTTGGAAGTACGAAGCTGATTGCCGAGGCCTGGGACGCCGGCGGTCTGTATCAGGTCGGAAGTTTTCCGTCCTGGAACCGCTGGGCAGAGTGGAACGGAAAGTACAGAGACTGCGTTCGCAGGTTTGTAAAAGGAGACGCTGGCTGCGCGCCGGAGATTTATCACAGGATCAGCGGTTCCGATGATCTCTACGGAAGTAGAAGTCCTGCAGTATCTGTGAATTTTATCACCTGTCATGACGGGTTTACCATGTACGATCTCGTGTCTTACAACGAAAAACATAACGAGGCCAACGGTGAGGACAACAGAGACGGAAGTAACGAGAATGACAGTTGGAACTGCGGTGTGGAGGGCGATACGGATGATGCGGAGATCAACCGTCTCCGCATACGTCAGATGAAAAATATGTATACCCTGCTTCTGACAAGTCGTGGAGTACCCATGCTTTTGTCCGGGGATGAATTTGCCAATACCCAGTTTGGAAATAACAATGCTTACTGTCAGGATAATGAGATCTCCTGGCTGGACTGGAAGAGACTGGATGAATACAGGGATCTCTACGCATAT
The DNA here is from genome assembly GCA_024684035.1 of Eubacterium sp. GTDB lineage: Bacteria > Bacillota > Clostridia > Lachnospirales > Lachnospiraceae > Bilifractor. The sequence goes on from JAIKXQ010000076.1 coordinate 46,907, forward strand.
GTGAGGGGACTCAACCTTTTCCGCAAGGCACACCCGGTGATGAGGGCAGATCGTTTCGATACCGGACACAACGGAACGGGTTACCCGGAACTGTCTTTCCACGGTACGGTCCCCTGGGAGATTGACAGGTGCCAGCCGTCTCTGACGTTTGCCTATATGTATGCGGAAGATCACGTGAAATTCGGAACGGATCGGGATATGTTTATTTATGTGGCGGTCAATGCCCACTGGGAGGATCATACCTTTATACTTCCGATCATACCGGCGAGTATGAAGTGGCATCTTGTGGCAGATTCCAATGGCTGTGTGAGAGAGTGTGGGAAAGAAGCAGAACTGGAGGATCAGAAACAGATGAACCTTGGGGCACGGTCCATGGTGATCCTGACCGGGTGCTGAGATTCAAATAAGAGGAGGAATACTCTATGGGCGATTATTCACCGTTTCTTTACGCTACGATTTTTGCGCTGTTGCCACCGCTGGTAGCAATTATTATGGCACTGATTACCAAAGAGGTGTACAGTTCTTTGATTCTTGGTGTGCTGGTAGGCGCGATGCTGTATGCAAACGGAAATCCATGGGAAGCCTTTCAAGTCATGTTTTTCCATGAGGAGGCGGGACTTGTGGCGGCTCTGTCCAATCCCTCCCATGTATGCATCTTGATATTTGTAGTACTTCTCTGGACACTTGTTGCAGTGATGAACAAATCCGGCTCAGCGACTGCATTCGGACGTCATGCTCTCAAGCGGGTAAAGACCAGAGAAGGGGCTCAGCTTGCAACGGTGCTGATGGGGTTTCTAATATTTGTTGACGATGGATTCAACTGTCTTACAGTGGGTTCCGTTATGCGGCCGATCACGGACAATTACAGGGTTTCCAGGGCCAAACTGGCTTATCTCATAGATTCGACAGCTGCTCCGATCTGTATTATTGCTCCGGTCTCAAGCTGGGCGGCGGCTGTGTCCTATTCTGTTCCTGAATCCATGCATATCAATGGATTTGAGATGTTTGTAAAGACGATTCCGTATAATCTGTATGCTCTTTGTACCATTGTTATGCTGTTTTCCATGATTCTTATGAAAGTCGATTACGGACCAATGAAGCTTCATGAGGATAATGCGAAGAAAGGAGATCTGTTTACTTCCGGCGAGGTACCCTACGAAGAAAACAGCGGTGAAGAAAAGCCAAATGCAAAAGTCAGCAATCTGATAATTCCGATTCTTGTACTTATAGTCACCTGTATTCTGGGGATGCTCTATACCGGAGGATTCTTCTCCGGTGCATCTGTGAGACAGGCTCTGGCTGATACAGATGCGGCGCGTGGTATGGTAATCGGCAGTTCAGTCACCATTATGCTGACTTTCCTCCTGTATATGGCTCGCAGAGCTCTGAAATTCAAGGAATTCATGGGCTGTCTGTCCTCCGGGTTCCGGACTGTCTGTGAACCCATGCTGATCCTTATTCTGGCCTGGAATCTATCCGGAATCACGGGATTGCTTGGGGCGGATGTATTTATTCATGATGTGGTTGATCATATGGCATCCGGACTTACCGTTTTTCTTCCGGCAGTCATCTTTGCCATATCTGTCTTTCTGGCCTTTTCAACGGGAACCAGCTGGGGAACTTTTTCGATTCTGATTCCCATTGTGTGCGCTGTATTTGCTGATAATTATCAGATGCTGGTTATTTCCATCGCGGCCTGTCTGTCCGGTGCTGTTTGCGGAGATCACTGTTCGCCGATCTCGGATACGACGATTATGTCCAGTGCCGGCGCAGGGTCAGCTCATGTGAATCACACCACGACGCAGCTGCCATATGCAATTACTGCGGCGGCAGTGGCCTTTATCGGATATCTGCTATTGGGAATTACCGGCTATTACATCGGGACAGTGGGGTCTGTCGTTGTGACGCCGTTGACACTTCTGATAATGGTCGCTGTCATTTATCTGATTAAGAAGAGGCTACAGTCAAAAACAAAGACGCAAACAGCAAAAACATCGGTTTCTGACACGGAGTAGTGATTTCATGAAAAGAGTAGGTGTCCGGTTATTTATACTGCTTTTCCTCGGAGTAACTTTGAGCCTGCTTTTGGCTCCCGGAATTTCGCGGAAGGAGGAAGAAAAAGCAGAAGCAGAGCCTTCGCCTGTGAGGATTGGCTGCTTTAACTCAGGGGAATATTATTATTACCGCGATGAACTGGATGGGATCGCGCTTGAACTGCAGAAAACCGGGTGGATCAGCGGCTATGACGAAGACAAAATCCGTTCGACCACCAGGGAAGTTTGGAAAGACCTCTGTGCCTGTGAATCAGGGTATTTGAAATTTCTCCCGGACATTTATTACGAAGAATACGGGATGTCCGCAGAAGAACATGAAGAGGCCGCAACCTGTGAGACGGTGGATCTTATGATCGGCCTCGGAAGTCTTGCAGGGAAATATCTCACGAAGGTCGCGGACAGGATTTCTTATGACTACATGGTGATTGGTGTAGCAGATCCGGTGACCGCAGGTATTGTGGCGGGAGAAAAGGAGCGGGTGAACGACCGGTCATTTGCGGTTGTAGATACCGGAAGAATACGGAGGCAGATTGAAGCCGCCTATGAAATATTCCATTTTCAGGATGTGGGAGTTGTATATGAAGACTCCGGGGCGGCCTACAGTTATTCAGGGATAGGGCAGTTGGAAGAACTATCGAAGAAATACGGATTTCACATTCACCGTCTTCACGTAAAGGAAGTCTATACCGGGGATTATGATCGTTATTACAAGGAATTGCAAGAGGCATATAAAGAGCTGATACCGAAGATTGACCTTCTCTACATTACTACAGCAACCATAGAAGACAGTCAGCTGCCGGTTTTGTTGGATGACGTTATCGACGCAGGGATTGTGACGGTTGCAGAGACCTCCGAAAGTCAGGTGGAGAACGGTGCCCTTATGCACATTACCATGTCGGATGCCTATGAGGAGGGGAAGTTTGTGGCATCAAAGATCTGTGATTATTCTATGGGGCAGGGAATTACGGAGATGGACATGATATTTGAAGTGGCCCCGAGGATTTGCCTGAACAGAACCACAATACGGCGCACCGGCGTAAAACTTCCGTTATCAATCTATTTGATTGCAGACAGAATCTATGAGTGAAGAGATGTTTATGGGCAGGAAAAATGTTGCAAAGAAATATCTGTTTTCCGCAGTGTTGGGATTAAATCTGATCATCACAGTTTTAAGTCTGATTTTGGGGTGTCTGATGTACACCTCGAACGCAAAAGCCATTCGGAAAAACCTGGTTTTTGTGGAAGTGACCGGTCTTTTGACGAATATCAGATATGGACTTCATTTCGGAAAAAACATAGAGACCTATTACGGGATGCAGGATTTGCTGGAAAAGACGGCAAAATCTGCCGAAGAGACTGACAATTTCTATATAGTGGATGAGGCGGGAACCATCCTCTTTAAAACCGGAAATAGCGTTCCCGGTGCCAGACTACTTGATCTGGCAGAGGATTCATACCTGAAAGAAGGAGAGAAATTCTATTGTTCTTTCCCGGTTTCCGACGGCGCGAGAATGATTACCGAGAGCGACATCTCGAATGATGTGAAAGATTGGAACCGTTACTATCTGGATCAGACTTTGGTTACAACCTTCGGGTTTCTGGTCGTCACCATCGTCATGTTGATTCTCCGGGGCTTATTGAAGGAAACCTCCGTATCGTATCGACTGATCATGTCTCTGTTGGTTCTTTGGGTGCTTGGAATCAGTTCTCTGATCGGATACTGTACCTATACAGAATACAGGAAAAGCATTGAACAGATGTGTGTGTCCATGGAAAGGACTGTACTTGCTGATCTGGAAAGAGTTCATGAAAACGGAATAGATGATGAGAATATAACAGGAATGGATGACTATCTGAAACGTTATGTGGAGAATATTTCTGAGATCGACGGGATGTCACTCCGGGACACCGGAGACGGTTGTGTATTTCACCTGTCCAGGGGATTTCTCGGGAGGGTAAAAGTCGACTATACAATGCAGGCATTTTTGCTTCTGGCTTTTTCAGTGATGATATTGACGGAATACCATCTGTTTGTATCCGGCATTCATCTGAACGAAGAGGAGGATGACTATGGATGAGCTTAAAGGTCAGAATCCTTATATGAGGCTGACCTTTCTGTTTGCTTTTTTTGCGCTTTCCATCGGGGATGCCTTCAATGTCCTTTTTGTAAGGGATATGGCGCTGTCCTTTGCACCTGAGGGCAAACAGGAGCTGTTCACAGGAATACCGGTCACCGCAATGTCTGTCATGATGATCGCAGGTGTCTGTGTGTCCAACTATATCGTGAGACGGAAGAAACATTTTTCTTCGTTTCTCCGTTTGGCAGTTTATTTCACGATGGCAGGAATGGTTTTTCGTGGACTCGCATTTCATTATCTGATTATGCTGGCAGGCTTTATGACGGTGGGCTTTGGATACGGATGTTTCTATATCGGGATCCGTTACTACGCCTACCTGTTCGACAGTGCAAAAGACAGAATGGAGACCATAGCCTACATCAGCGGTGGCTCCTTTGCAGGGCAATGCATGGGAACGGTATTGGGAGGAATCATGGCCGGGCAGATGGGTTATCGAACGGTATACCTGTCAGCTGTTGCACTGATGATCCCCGCGTTCCTTCTCTGCAGAAAACACCCGGTGGACAATGAGATCGATACAGGCGGACTCAGGGAATCTTTGTGTACGCTGAAAGATCCGGAAGTCGTGATATATCTTCTCTTTATGGTGATCCCTGTTTTTGCCTGTACCGTATTTATGACTTATACGGTTCCTCTGGAAATCGACGGCTTCGGATATTCGTCTACGGTTATCTCGGCTCTTCTGCTGGGAGCCTATATGATCGCGGCCTATGCTGGTCCCGTTATGACACGGCTCATCACGAACTTTCTGCGGCCAATCTCCGGTACCTTCGTGTATTGTCTTGGGGTTGCCGCCCTCATTGCGTTATATGAGACTGGCAGATCCTTTGGCTTGATTGTTTTGGTGGCTTTGCTTCTGGGCTTCATGGATACGTTCGGTCCAAGTGTCATGATCGGTGCCTATACCGGTATCGCTGACAAGAGCGGGCACACCGGGGGCGGATCATTGCTCATCTATATTCTTGTTACGAGAATCGGAATGTCTATTGCTCCGACGCTGATCCTGATCTTTGGGACGCCTCTGGCTCTCTCCGCAGGTGTGATGATTGGAAGTGTTGTATTTTTTATTTTTGGAATTCAGGTGAAAGTAAACAGTAAAAAAGGTGTGAGGAAGACATGAGGATAGCGGTGGCTGGTGATGCAAAAGCGGTGGCGGCGTTGACTTGTCGCTGCTTTGGCGATGCATATACGACGGAAGAAGAAATCTCCGGTTTTATATCCTGTGATGAGAACCGGCTCTATGTACAGTATGATGAACAGGGGCTGGCGGGTGCGATTCTGTTTCTTGCGGAAGACCGGCAAACGATGATTGATAATCTGAGTATTGATCCTGCGGATTATAATCGTATCCGAAAAGGTTTCCGGACTCTCCATCACAAGTTCAGCGTAGTACGGGATGATTTGAGAGGAAAAGGGATGATGACACAGATGCTGGATGAGGCGCTTGGAAATATCCGGAAAGAAAAGGTGTACGGTGCGGTCTTCGCTCAGGCATGGATCAAACAGGGTGTAATTCCAATGGAGAGAATATTCCAAAGAGCCGGATACGTCCCATACAGGCGGCAGATCCGGCCCTGGTGGAAATATGAAAATCGAAGCTGCAATATATGCGGCGGCCGTTGTAAATGCGATGCGATGGTGTATTACCGGACCATAGAAACGGAACAGATACAAAGGAATTTGCCTATGAAAGAATTGATGGTAGAAGCAAAATCGGAAAACCTTGGGGCGCTGCTTGCTTTTCTGAATGAACAGTTGCAGGAAATCGGATGTCCAAAGAAGGTTCGGATTCAGATTGATGTCGCAGTGGAAGAAATTTTTGTAAATATTACAAACTATGCTTACGGATCGGATACCGGCAAAGCAGTGGTGCAGTTTCTGTATGAGCGGGAAGCGGATAGAGTCGAAATTAGTTTTATCGACGAAGGCATCCCTTATGACCCTCTGAAGAAAAAAGATCCGGATGTGTCACTTCCTGCAAATCAGCGAAGTATTGGGGGTCTTGGTATCTATATGGTAAAAAAGACCATGGACGATTTGCGATATGAGAGAAAAGATGACAGGAATATTCTAACACTTGTGAAATTGCTATTTCCATGACTCAATGGTTGGAATTATATTTCCAATGTAAGAGGTGTCGCTCACGATCATTGATCTTATTGAGCGCCGCCTCTTTTTATGGTATAGGAAATTGCTACGCACTCCCTATACCATAACGCTCCGTATTTCTCTGTGAGAAAACCACAACAATTCAGATCAGAAGACAAGATGACTTTCGAAGATTGCAGGACGGCGATTATAGGACATAGCGGGAAACATGTGCTACAATACAGTAAGAATCTTGAATGGGGTGCGACAATGATAAAGAAATTATCGGTTTTACGTTTATTTTCGAAAATATTGCTCGCTTTATTTGTCCTGTGTTCCTTTGCTCTTCTGATACCGGAAGATTTTAACACATTGCGGCTGTCTCCCCATGCCGGAGAATTGACAGAGAAGACCCGGGTGGACGGGCGGACGCATATCACCGGTTTCTACAACAGCAAAGGCGAATTGACGGATCCGGTGGACAGGCACTTTGCCTCCCATACGGAGACTTACGATGCGGACGGACGTCTCGTCGCAGAGGATTATTATCACGCGGACGGCAGCCCGGCGGAACAGCCCAAGGGCTTTACCGGAATCCGCTACGACTACAGCACGGATCGGGATGTTCAGGTGACCTATGTAGACGGAAACGACGAGCCAATGATCATTGCTCCCGGCTATGTCTACATCCAGCGAAAGCTGAACGCCATGGGAGATCCGGAAGAGGAGTATTATCTCGACCTTGATCAGGAACCGGTGGCCTGCAGGGACGGCTTCTACGGCATCCGGTTTGCCTATGACGAGAAGGGCTCCAATACAGAGCAGACTTTTCTTGATGCGGACGGCAAACCCATGCAGAATAAAAACGGTGTCACCAGGGAGAAATACTTGCGCAACAAACAGGATCAGAATATCCGGGAGATGTACTTCGATGAGAAGGATCAGCCTGTTCAGGCTCCCCTGGGTAATTACGGAGTGGCATTTGAAAGGGACGACAGAGACCGGCCGACGAAATTCACCTATCTGGATGTAAACGGGCACTGGATGGTTAACCATGAGGGCTACACTATTATGACCCGGACGTACCGGCCCGACGGCTCCAAACAGACCGACAGATATTATGATCATGACGAAAAACCGGTAGCCCTGGCCTCAGGACAATACGGCGTATATCACACATCGGAGTACGGACAGAATATTTATCTGGACAAAAACGGCGGTGCCCAGTTGTCCCTGAACAATATTTTTCACTACCAGCCTTATATTGTGGTGGTCATCGGAATTCTTCTGTGTGTATTTTTCGCGCTGGCGCCGGAAAAGCTCTGTTACATCACCGCAGCAGTCTATCTGGGATTTATCGTCTACATGACGCTTTTATTCCGAAACACGGTGGAGACAAAGACGAATTTCGATCTCTCCACCTACGTGGCCAGACTGCTCTACAGCTTTGAGTCCAGGTCAGAGATCGTGAACAACATCTGGCTCTTTATTCCCTTCGGGGCCTTTCTTCGGAGGAAGACAGAGAAGCGCAGATGGATCCTTGCCGCCTTTTTCCTTTCCCTTTTGGTGGAGACCGCTCAGCTGCTTACAGGCTTCGGAAC